>JBOHUK010000256.1:0-3261 GCA_050734395.1 Candidatus Dormibacteria bacterium | reverse complement strand
TGACCCAGGTGGCGGGTGTTGGCGGGTAGTAGAAGGGGCTCCCCTCGGGCCAGGGGGAGATGAACTCGTAGGGACTCTGCTTCCAGTGAATCGAGTCGAGGCCGATGGGGGTCCGCAGGTACTGGCGGCCGGTCGTCACGGGTGTCGTGAGCACCACCTGGCCGTTGTCGTAGGCGGTCAAGGACTGGGCGGCTAGACGCACCACGATCACCTTGCCCGGGCCGGGGTCGGCGGCCGCCATGTTCACCCGGAAGGGCAGCAGGTTGTTTTGCAGGTTGCCGATGATGGCGTTGACATCGGTGGCGGAGCTCGCCTTGGCCAGCTGGGCCTGCGCCGTCTGGATCTGCTGCTCCGAGGTCCCGGGGTCCACCTGGTACTTGGGCGCCTCACTCACCAGCTGCTGGTCCTGGGCCAGCTGACTGGCGGCGCTCTGGCTTGACTGCGCCAGCTGGCCCGCCCACTCGTCGGCGGCGGTGAGCCTGGCCAAGGCCGCGCTCTGATCCTTGACCGGGACCGGTCCGGACAGAGAGAGCCCGCGCTGGTGCAGGTGGACCTGGGTGGCCAGGGCCGGCACCCCTTTGACCACCGCCGCGAACTGGGCCTTGGCCTCGACCCGCACCGCGTTGATTCCCTGCATCCCCTTGTGCCAGCTGGCCAGCTGCGGCCCCAGCGCCCTGACCTCAGAGCGCAGGCTGGAGGCCTGGTTGCTCAGCTGCTGGCTGATCGGACCCCCGCCCAGGAAGAGTGTGAGCGCGGTCTGCTCCCAGTTGGGCATCCGGCTCTGCGCCAGGCTCACGCTCAGCGCCCGGGCCGGCACCCCGGCGGCGCGCGCCTGTGCCAGCGTGCGCTCACCCAGCTGCCGGGCTGACGCCAGGTCCTGGCGCTGCCGGTTGCCGGCGCCCTGTGCGGCGTGGATCCCCACGGTGGAGCCCACCCCGACCACGACCACCAGCACCGCGAGCGCTGCGATCCAGCGCGGCCGGCGCAGCCGGGACCAGCCCCCGGGTCGCGCGCGGTCGACCATCTGCCCTGCCAGCTGCGCTTGCCTCCGCTCTGCCGCTCGCTCTGAGTCAGATCCTCGGGGACCAGCCCAGCGTCTGCAAGTATGAAACGCGGCACGGGCCCGGGAGTAATGGGGGGCGCCGGGGCGGGTGATATGGTCCGACGATGCGCTTGGCCGCTGTCATACCGGCCAGGTTGCGTCCGCCGATGGGCTGGCCAATGGCGACGCTCGGGCGCCCGGCCGCTTGGCCGAGACCAGCCCGATCAGCCGACCGGCGTCCCAGGACGGCTCTCCTCTGGCTGGCTCTGGCGCTGGCGGGGTCGGCCGTCTTGCCCTGGGGGAAGGCCATGGCCGCCGCCCCCGCCCCGGCAGTGCCATCCGGGACGTGGCCCGACGCCAACGGGGACTTGGCCAATGCGCGCGATGCCAGCGGCTCCTCGATCTCGTCGGCCAACGTCGCCGATCTCGTAAAGGCCTGGAGCTTCCGGATTCCCGGCAAGGCCGCGGCCGGGCTCGACCACCAGGGGGCGCTCACCGGCGCGCCCATCGTCGTGGGGGGCACGGTCTACATCCAGGATCTCGATTCCAACGTCTACGCGGTCAGCCTGGCCACGGGGGACCTCGAGTGGGATTACCGGCTCAACCTGCCGGATCTGCCCGGGCCGGGGCCGAACGGCGTCGCGGTCCTAGGGGGCCGCGTCTTCGGTGCTTCGCCCAAGACCGTCTTCGCGCTGAGCGCCGCCAGCGGCCACCCGCTCTGGGTCGACCGCCACCTCCTCAAGCCCGGTC
The DNA here is from genome assembly GCA_050734395.1 of Candidatus Dormibacteria bacterium. Taxonomy (GTDB): domain Bacteria; phylum Chloroflexota; class Dormibacteria; order Aeolococcales; family Bog-877; genus Bog-877. The sequence goes on along the minus strand of JBOHUK010000256.1, from coordinate 1,469 downwards.
AGGGCACCTTCGGCATCCAGCCCCAGGCCGCAGGCGGCCGCCTGTACCTCGCCAGCCAGTACGGATCGGGACCCGGCGGTGGGGTGCTCATCGCCCTGAAGGCATCCACGGGGAAGGTGCTCTGGACGTTCAACACCGTTCATGGGCCGGCCCCGGGCGTCAAGGCGCTTGGCGCGGGCGCGGGCGGGGCGTGGGAGCCGCCGCTGGTGGGCACGGACGGGTCGGTCACCTTCGGGACTGGGAACCCCTACCAGAGCGGGGGTGCCGCCCTGGAGCACCCGGCCAAGATCCTCTACACCGACAGCGCCGTGAACCTCGCGGCGGCAACCGGGAAACTGCGCTGGTACTACCAGGGCGTGCCCGACGACTTCAGGGATTGGGACATGCAGGCATCTCCGATCGCTGCAGTCGTGAACGGGGTATCGGCTGTGATCGGAGGCGGCAAGATGGGCTATGTCTACGCCATGAACGCCGCGACCGGGGCCCTGCTCTGGAAAACACCGGTCGGCGAGCACAACGGTCACGACGACGATTCGCTGCGGGCCTTGCAGCATCGCATCAGCCTGAAGTTCCCCTACACCTTCGCCCCGGGGGGGGCGGGAGGCATCCTCAGCAACATGGCGGTGGCCGGGGACAGCGTTTACGTGGTGACCGACGACCTTCCCTACCGGCTCAGGTCGCGGGGGGCCGTGGACGGCATTCCCGCGGCAAGGACGCTGCGGGGCGAGATCGAAGCCCTTAACCTGTCGACCGGGGCCGTGGAGTGGGACACGAAGGTTGCCGACCTGCCGCTCGGAGCCGCCACCGTCTCCCAGGACCTCGTGTTCACCACCTTGTACAAGGGCACCCTGCTCGCGCTGAACCGCGCTACCGGCGCCATCGCCTACCAGGGGCGCCTCCCGACCTCAACCAACGCCCCCCTGGCGATTGCCGGGAACACGGTGCTGGTGCCGGCCGGAGCGCCTCAGACCTCGAAGTCCAAACCGAGAGGAGCGTCCCAGCTGGTGGCCTACACACTGTCCAGCCCGGCGGCGGGCTGAGCCTCGCCACCAGCTGGAACCGAGGACAAGCGGGGGGACCCGGATCGGCAATGCGCCGGCCATCCAGGGTCTGGCTATCGGCGGTCGCTCGCATCGGTCGGCCTACGCTCGACTTGCCGCGCGGCCTTAATCGTCACTCCTGGCCGGCCCCACTCCAGATTCGCGCCATCCAGGCCTCGAGCTCGTCGGGGTGCGAGGGCAGCCCGCGGCTGAGCAGCCGGTAGCCGTCCTCGGTTACCAGCACGTCGTCCTCGATCCTCACCCCCAGCCCGCGCAGGTCCGGCCCCACGGTGGCGTCATTCGCCTGGAAGTAGAGGCCGGGCTCGACCGTCAGCACCATGCCGGCCTCGAGCCGGCCGTGGCGGTAGGTCTCGGTGCGGGCGTGAGAGCAGTCGTGGACGTCCAAGCCCAGCATGTGGCTCACCCCGT
>JBOHUK010000255.1:0-11822 GCA_050734395.1 Candidatus Dormibacteria bacterium | reverse complement strand
GAGACGGTGCTCCAGGACGTCTCCTTCGCGGCGGAGGAGTACCAAGAGCAGACGGTCACGGTGGACCGCGACTTCGTGCGGACCAAGCTGGGCGCGCTGGTCGGCGACGAGGACCTGCGCCGCTACGTCCTCTGACGCCGAAGCCGCGAGCTGCGGGTCGCTGAGAGCGGCTAGGCCTCTCTTTCCCGCACCGGAGCGGGAGGTGTCCAGGTGTACGGGGTGGTGGTGGTGACGGTCCGGAATCCGAGGCGCTCCAGGATGACCCGGCTCGCCTCCAGCGCGTCCACCTCCAGGTAGCGCAGCCCGCGCTCCTGGGCCAGCCGGGCGCGGTGCCGAACCATCGCCGTGTAGAGGCCGCGGCCGCGCCAGGCAGGATGGGTGGCGCCCGACCAGAGGGTGGCGAACTCGGTACCCGGGCAGAGCTCGACCCGCGCCCCTCCGACCACCTCTCCCTGCGCCTCAGCCAACAGGACCACCAAGTCCGCGGGGTTGGCCTCCATCTCGGCCCACAACACCTCCGCCAGAAACTCCCGGGGCTCTCCGAACACCATGGTCAGCAGCTGGGCTAGGCGGTGGAGGTCGGCGAGCGAGGTCGCGGCTCGCAGCGTCACCCCCTCAGGCAGGCTGATCGGGGCCAGCGCCTGCTCCGCGACCAGGCCGATGGCGACGTTCTCCGTCGCCTCGGGTACGAAGCCGAGCGCCCGCAGGCGCGAGGGCAGGTCCGGGGGCTGATCGTGGGCATAGGTCTTCCACTCGAACCCCTGGCCGAGGGCGGTGAAGCGGTCCTGCTGGCGCCGGATCAGCCGGTCCAGCTCCTCGCCCGCGAGGCCGCCCAGGTCCGAATAGAGGACTAGTCCCCCGGGCCCCATGCCCAGGTAGCGCCGCACCGGCCCGTCCCGCTCCTCCCAGGCGCCGGCGGGGAGGCGCAGGTGGACGGCACCGCGGAGCTGGCGGTCGAGGGCATGGCGCAGTTCCTGGTTGGTCGACAAGTGCAAGCTCCCTCGAACCGACCGGCGCGACGGCCAGAATAGGGGCCAGGGTTCGCGCCGGGTGGGCTAACATGGCCGCGGCGATTCAAATTCACATGCTGGGCTGACGCCCGCCGGGTTCCCCTGCGGGCCGGTGGGCGGCTGAGGCCCCGCAGAGGCTCAACGCAACTGGAGGCCGGGCATGCCTGTAGCCACGCTCACGGAACTGCTGCAGAACGGGGTCCATTTCGGGCACCAGACCAGTCGCTGGAACCCGAAGATGCGCCACTACATCTTCACCAGCCGGGGCGGGATCCACATCATCGACGTGGCGCAGACGGTGGACTTGCTGGACCATGCCTGCCAGTTCGCCCATGACACCGTGGCCCAGGGCGGCCAGATCCTCTTCGTCGGCACCAAGAAGCAGGCGCAGGAGACCATCCATGAGCAGTGCCAGCGCAGCGACCAGCCCTATGTGATCTACCGCTGGATGGGGGGCATGCTGACTAATTTCGAAGTCGTCAAGCGCCAGATGAAGCGGCTTTCGGACCTAGAGCAGGCCAAGGAGCGGGGTGGCCTGGCCACGCTCAGCAAGAAGGAACAGCGCCGGCGCGAGGACGAGCTCGACCGCCTCCATCGCAACTTCGGCGGCATCACCGCCATGAAGCGGCTGCCGGCGGCGGTCTTCGTGGTGGACCCCCACAAGGAGCGGCTGGCGGTCACCGAGGCGCGCAAGCTGGGGATCCCGATCATCGCCATCACCGACACCAATTGCGACCCCGACGAGATCTCCCATGTCATCCCCGGCAACGACGACGCCATCCGCAGCGTGCGATTGGTGGTGACCCGGCTGACCGACGCGATGGTGTCGGGGCTCGAGGAGCACCGCCAGATCGAACTGGCCCAGGCCGAGCAGGCGGACCGGGAGCGCCAGGCGGAGGCAGAGCGGTTGGCGGTCGAGGCGGCGGCGGCGCAGGCGGCGGCTCAGGCCGCGGCCGCGGCGGAAGCCGAGCCCCCGGCCGAGGTTGAGGCGACCCCCGTTGCCGGGGCTGCCGAGGCGGGGCAGTGAGCCCGACGATCACGGCGGATCTGGTCCGCCAGCTGCGGGAGCAGACCGGGTCCGGGATCATGGATTGCAAGGCCGCCCTCCAGGAGGCGGGCGGCGATCTGGAGCGCGCCCGGGACGTGCTGCGGGCGCGGGGCAAGGCCTCGGCTCAGAAGCGGTCGGGGCGGCAGACCCGCGAGGGCGTGGTCGAGGCCTACATCCACCCGGGCGGCCGGATCGGGACGTTGATCGAGGTCAACTGCGAGAGCGACTTCGTCGCCCGCACCGAGCAGTTCCAAGCGCTGGCCCACGACCTGGCGATCCAGGTGGCTGGCACCGCGGCCCGCTGGGTGAGCCGGGAGATGGTGCCAGAGGCCGAGCTGGCGCGCGAGCGGGCGGTCTACCGGGAGCAGGCGCTCCAAGAGGGCAAGGCGCCCGAGCGCCTGGACCAGATCGTCGATGGCCGCCTGCGCAAGTTCTACGAGGCCTTCTGCCTCTACGACCAGGCGTGGCTGCGGGACGAGGGTGGCAAGGCCAGGCGGGTGGAGGAGGTGATCCACGAGGTCATAGCCGCGACCGGCGAGAACATCAGCGTCTCGCGCTTCGCTCGCTACCAGTTGGGCGAGGCGATGGCCGAGGAGGTGGCTGGCGATGGCGCTTGAGCCCATGACCGAGCTCCGGGGCGAGGCGGTGGACCCGGGGCTGGCGCCCCGTTACCGCCGGGTGGTGGTCAAGATCAGCGGCGAGGCGCTGGTGGGGGACAGCCAGTTCGGCATCGACCCGGAGGTGCTGGACGCCGTGGCGCGGGAGCTAAAGGGCGCCCACCAAGCCGGCACCGAGATCGCGGTGATGGTGGGCGGTGGCAACATCTTCCGCGGCCTGGCCGGAGCGCAGCGGGGGATGAACCGGGTCACGGCCGATCTGATGGGGATGCTGGGCACGGTGATCAACGCCCTGGCTCTGCGGGACGCCCTGGAAGCTCATGGGATGCCGACGCGGGTGCTAACCGCCATCGAGATGCATCAGGTGGCGGAGCCCTACATCCGGGGGCGGGCGATCCGGCACCTGGAGAAAGGACGGGTGGTCCTCTTCTGCGCCGGTTCCGGGAACCCCTTCTTCACGACCGACACCCCGGCCGCCCTGCGCGCCGCCGAAATCGGGGCCGACCTGTTGATCAAGGCGACCAAGGTGGACGGGGTCTACAGCTCCGATCCCCGCACCAACCCCGACGCCCGTAAGTTCAGCTACCTCTCCTACATGGAGGTGCTCAACCTGGGCCTGCAGGTGATGGACAACACCGCCATCACCCTGTGCATGGACAACCGCATGCCCCTGCTGGTCCTGGATCTGTTCAGTCCCGGCAACATCACTCGGGCGGTCCGGGGCGAGGAGGTCGGCACCCTGGTGAGCGAGCGCGGCTCGAAGGAATGAGCGACGACGTCCAGCGGGCTGCCGAGCAGCGCATGGGCAAGAGCCTGGAGGCGCTGCAGCGGGAGCTGGCCACCTTGCGCACGGGCAGGGCGAGCCCGGCGCTGGTCGAGCACGTCCAGGTTGAGGTCTACTCCAGCCACATGCCGCTCAACCAGGTGGCCAGCATCTCCGCCCCCGAGCCCCACCTGATCCTGGTGCAGCCGTGGGACCGCAACAACATCGGGGCCATCGAGCGCGCCCTGCAGCGCAGCGACTTGGGACTCAACCCTGGCAACGACGGCCAGCTGATCCGGGTGCCGGTGCCGCAGCTCAACGAGGAGCGTCGCCAGGAGCTGGTGCGCAAGGTTCGTCACCGCGCCGAGGAGGCAAGGGTGGCGGTGCGCAACATCCGCCGCGACGACTTGGAACAGCTGCGGCGGCTCGAGCACGAAGGGGAGTTGTCGCTTGACGAGTCCCAGCGCGCCCAGCAGCAATTGCAGCGGACCACCGACGCGTTCATCGAGCGCATCGAGGAGGTGGCGCGCCACAAGGAAGTCGAGCTGCTCGAGGTGTGAAGCGCAAAGAGGGTGAGCCGCGCTCCGAGCCGCGGCCGCCCCGCCACATCGCCATCATCATGGACGGCAACGGGCGCTGGGCCCGCCGCCGAGGCCTGCGCCGGGGCTCGGGGCATAAGGCCGGGATCCAGGCGATCCGCAAGGTGATGGCGGCGGCGGACGAGGCCGGGGTCCACTGCCTCACCCTCTACGCCTTCTCCACCGAGAACTGGAGCCGCCCCCGCCAGGAGGTACGCACCCTGATGCGCCTGTTCGAGCAGACCCTGCGCGCCGAGGTGGACGAGCTCCACCGCAGCGGGGTGCGGATTCGGGTCATTGGGCGGCGCGAGCAGCTCTCCGACCGTCTCCAGAGGCTGGTGGTCGAGGCGGAGGCGCTGACCCAGGAGAACCAGGGCGGGTACTTGAACGTCGCCATCAACTACGGGGGCCGTGCCGAGATCGTCGACGCGGTGCGGCGGCTGGCCCAAGCGGGCCACGACCTGAGCCGGCTCGAGGAGGACGAGCTGGCTTCGGCCCTCTACACCGCTGGCCTGCCCGAGCCCGACCTGATCATCCGCACGGCCGGGGAGATGCGCACCAGCAACTTCCTGATCTGGCAGGCGGCCTACGCCGAGCTCCACGTCACCCAGACTCTGTGGCCCGACTTCGGGGCCGACGACCTGCGGCTGGCGCTGGCGGACTACGCCGCTCGGGTGCGTCGCTTCGGCGGGGTGCCGGCGCAGTCATGAGGCTCGCGGTGCGCACCGCCAGCGGGGTGGTGCTGCTGGGGATCCTGGTGGCCAGTCTGTTCCTGGGCCAGCCCTTCTTCGCCGGCTTCGTCGCCGCCGTGGTGGCGGTCGGGCTGTATGAGTACCACCAGCTCTGGAGGGGCCAGGGACTGAGCCCGGAGCCGCTGTTGCTCGGGCCGTTGGCCGCCTTCTGGCTCTTCCGCTACGGCTATCCCCACTTCGCGGGTGCGCCCGCGGCCCTGGTGCTGGTGGCCCTTGCCGGGCTGGTGGTGGCGCTGCGCTGGCCAGCGGGCTGCCACCCCTTCCAACGCTGGGCGCTGGCGGTGGGAGGCGCCCTCTGGCTGGGCTACTGCCCGGGCTTTCTCCTGTTGCTCTACCAGCGGGCCGGGTCCGGGACTCGGGCGGCGGCGCTGCTGCTGCTCACGGTCGGGGTGGCGGTGGTGGGCGACACTCTCGCCTTTCTGGTGGGCTCGCGCTTTGGGCGCCACAAGCTGGCGCCCGCGATCAGTCCCAGCAAGACCTGGGAGGGGGCGGTGGCGGCGCTGGTCTTCCCCACGGTGCTGATCGGCCTGCTGCTGCCTCTGGCACTGCCCGCGGTCTCGATCGGGTTGGCCTTTCTAATCGGCGTGGCCGCCTCGGTGGCGGCGGTCCTGGGCGACCTGGCCGAGTCCGCGCTCAAGCGTGAGGTGGGGGTCAAGGACTCGGGCCGGCTGCTGCCGGGGCACGGCGGGGTGCTGGACCGGGTCGACGGTCTGATCTTCGTCGGGGCGGTCGTATACTCGATCCTCGGGTTCGCACACGCGTTCTGATCGGCCCGCCCGATGCGACCCACCGCCGGCACCGGGGGCCAATGCGGAGGCTCAAGCGATGCCGACCCGGGTAGCTCTGATCGGTGCCACCGGCTCGATCGGCCGCCAGGCGCTGGACGTCATCGGCCGCTACCCCGAGCAGTTCACTCTGGTGGGTGCCGTGGTGGGGCGCCGGGTGGAGCCGCTGCTTGCGGCCCTGGCGCCCTTCCCGGCTGCCCGTGCCGTGGTGGTGGAGCCCGCGACGCCGGTCGCGCCGCCCGTCCGGGTGGGGGTGAAGGCGGCCTGCGAGCTGGCCTCGGACCCGGACGTGGACGTGGTCCTGATCGGGGGTGGTGGCGCCGGCGCCCTGCTTCCCACTCTGGCCGCCTGCCGGGCGGGGCACCTGATCGCTCTCGCGACCAAGGAGGTCTTGGTGATGGCCGGCGAATTGGTCACCAAGACGGCGAGCGAGCACGGGGCTCGGATCGTTCCGGTGGACAGCGAGCACTCGGCGCTCTGGCAGTGCCTGCGCGGCGAGGATCCCGAGACCGTCGCGCGGCTGGTGCTCACCGCCAGCGGGGGCGCGCTGCGCGACCTGCCGCTGGCCGCCTTGGCCCAGGTCACGCCGGAGCAGGCGCTGCGGCACCCCAACTGGGACATGGGCCCCAAGGTGACCGTCGACACCGCCACCATGGTCAACAAGGGACTGGAGGTGATCGAGGCTCACTTCCTCTTCGGGATCCCCTACGAGAGGATCGAGGTGGTGCTGCAGCCGCAGAGCACGATCCACTCGGCGGTCGAGTTCTGCGACGGGGCGGTGATCGCTCAGCTGGGATTGCCCGACATGCGCCTCCCCATCGCCCTGGCCCTGAGCGGCGGCACGCGCCTGCCCGGGGTGGTCGGCAGCCTGGAGCTGGCCGACCTCGGAGCGCTGGAGTTCCGCCCGCTGGACCCGGAGCGCTATCCCGCCCTCGGAGTGGTGCGCCGGGCGGCGCTGCGGGGAGGCGCCACCCCGGCTGTGCTCAACGCCGCCAACGAGGTAGCGGTGGCGGCCTTCCTGGAGGGGCAGATCTCATTTCTTGAGATCGCCGAACTTCTGGAGGAGGTGACCCGAGCCTTCTCTCCCGTAGAGAGCCCGGATCTGGAGCAGCTTCTCGCCGCCGATGGCTGGGCCAGGCGGCGAGCGCTGGAGCAGGTGGAGCGGCGCCAGCCCGCGTCGCTTGGCGTGGCCGAGGCCTAGATGGGCGGCTTCGAGCTCACCTGGCAGAGCGTCGGGGGCATCGTCCTGATGCTCCTGGTTGTGATCGCGGTCCACGAGCTGGGCCACTTCGTCGTTGCCAAGCGGGCCGGGATCATGGTCCAGGAGTTCTCGATCGGTTTCGGGCCCATCTTGCTGAGCCGGATGTCAGGCGAGACCCGCTACTCGCTGCGCGCGCTGCCTCTGGGTGGCTATGTGCGGCTGGCCGGGATGACCGGGATGGAGCCACCCCCCAACGACGGCGGGTCCCGGGGCTTCATCAGGTCCAGCAATCCTCGCAAGGCGATCACGCTGGCGGCGGGGGGGCTGATGAACATGGTTTTGGCGGGCGCGATCTTCACCGGGGTGGCGGTGGTGGGTGGGCCCGCCCCGCAGATCCAAAAGGGAGGTGCCCTGGCCGAGGCCGGGTTGGGGCAGCAGCAGTGGCAGATCGTCTCCATCGGCGGCCGGCAGGCCTCGACCCTGGACGACGTGCGCAACCTGATCCAGGCAGACCGGGGCAATCCGCTGCAGGTCGGGCTCCGCCGCTGGGGCGGCAGCCAGACCAAGAGCGTCACGGTCCAGCCCCAGCTGCACTGGGTGGGCGAGGCTGCGACCCCGGCGATCCCGCTGGAGGCGCGGATCACCGCGATCAACGGGGCGCTGCCGCCGCACGCCGCCCCGGGCGACATGGCCAAGCGGTTCGGCGGCCGGGCCCCCCTCCGCGTGACCTACCTGGGCAGCAAGGGCGCGGAGCACACCGTGACCGTGCCCCGGGGCAAGCTCGCGGTCAGCTGGCTCGTCGGCTACATCACCTCCGAGGGCAACCTGCTGGTGCCGGCCCTGGGCGGTCCGCCCCAGTCCCTCCCCTCAGCCCTGGCCAACGGCTTCTACACCGTTCCCAGCCAGATCGGCTCCACCTTCAGCAACCTCTGGGCTCTGATCACGCCCCATCACAACCCCAACCTGCGCCTCTCGGGCCCGGTGGGGATCGCCGAGGAGACCTCGGTCGCCACCCAGATCGGACCCCCTACCTACTTGACCCTGATGGGCCTGATCTCGGTCAATCTCGGCCTCTTCAACCTGCTGCCCATCCCCTTCCTGGATGGCGGGCGGCTCTTCTTCGTGCTCCTGGAGATGGTGCGGAGGCGGCGGATCAACCCCCAGGTCGAGGCCGCGGTGCATGCGGTTGGTTTAGCCTTGATTGCGATGCTCTTCGTCTACGTCACCTTTGGTGACATCACCCACCTGAGCGGATGATCGAGCGGCGCAAGACCCGGCCCATCAAGGTCGGCTCAGTCGTCATCGGCGGCGCCGCCCCGATCAGCGTCCAGACCATGACCAAGACGCCTACCGAGGACGTCAAGGGGACGCTCGACCAGATTGCCCGAGCCGCCGACGCCGGCGCGGACCTGATCCGGGTCACCTGCGACACCAAGGAGGCGGGGGAGGCGCTGCGGCAGATCGTCAAGGGCAGCCGCCTGCCGATCGTGGCCGACATCCACTACGACGCCCCCCTGGCGCTGATCGCCCTGGACGCCGGGATCCAGTGCCTGCGCCTCAACCCCGGCAACATCCGCCAGCCGGAGAAGGTGGCGGAGATCGCCAAACGCTGTCAGGCGCTCGGGGTGCCAATCCGGATCGGCGTGAACGCCGGCTCGCTCCCCGACCGCAAGAAGCTCGAGCGCGGCAGGGGCGAGGGCGGGGCGGAGCAGGTGGCAAGGCGCATGGTGGACGCCGCTCTCGGCCACATCGCGATTCTCGAGGAACTGGGATTCCAGGACATCAAGGTGAGCCTGAAGGCCAGCGACGTGCTCACCAACCTGGCAGCCAACCGGCTCTTCGCCAGCTTGGGGAACCGCTACCCGCTGCACCTGGGGCTGACCGAGTCCGGACCGACGCCGACGGGCTCGATCAAGAGCGCCATGGGCATTGGAATCCTGCTCGCGGAGGGGATCGGCGACACCATCCGGGTCTCTTTGGTGGACGAGCCGGAGGAGGAGGTGCGGGTGGGCCGGCGGATCCTGGCCAACCTGCAGGAGAAGGCGACCGGCCCCAACCTGATCGCCTGCCCCACCTGTGGACGCCTGGAGATCGACATGGTGCCGATGGTGGCCCAGGTGGAGGAGGCGCTGCGGCGGGTCAAGCGTCCCATCAACGTCTCGGTCATGGGCTGTGTCGTGAACGGCCCCGGCGAGGGGATGCACGCCGACATCGGTATCGCCGGCGGCCAGCAGAAGGGGATCCTCTACCGCAAGGGACGGGTGGTCGCCACCATGCCCGAAGGGGAGCTCGTGGGGGCGCTGATCGCGGAGCTGGACAAGATCGCGGCGGAGGACGCCGCGCTGATTGCTGCGGGCAAGCCGCTGCCCGAGGGATTGCCGGAACTGGTGGCAATCCCCGTCCTCAGCAGCTGAGAGTCACTCTCCCCACCAAACCCAGGGGTGCGGCTCGAGGTTCAGCCCAGGCGCGGGCGGGCGGCTCCCGGTTGACTGAGGAAGCTGGCGATCCTGTCCAGAGCATCCCCGATCTGCTCTTCGGCGACCGTGTAGGCGAGACGGATGTGCCCCTCACCGGCTTGGCCGAAGGTCTCACCGGCCAGCGTGGCCACCCCCACCTCCTGGAGCAGGCCCTCGGCCAGGTCCCGGCTCGAGACTCCGGTCTCGGTGACGTTGGGGAAGGCGTAGAACGAGGCGAGCGGCAGGTGGCACGAGATCCCGGGGATTTGGTTGAGTCCCTCGACCAGGAGGTCGCGGCGGCGGTGGAACTCGTCCACCATCCCCGCCACCGCCCGCTCCGAGCTGGGCGAGCTGAGCGCCTCGATCGCCGCCAGTTGGGTGAAGGCAGCGGCGCAGGAGCTGGTGTTGATCAGCAGGGTCTCCATGCGCTGGGCCAGCTCTTGGGGCATGACCCCATAGCCCAGCCGCCAACCGCACATGGCGTAGGTCTTGGAGAGCCCATCCATGACCACGGTGCGCTCGCGCATCCCCGGCCGCGACCAGATCGGCCGGGGCAGCTCCCCAAAGCAGATCTCGGAGTAGATCTCATCTGAGACCACCCAGAGGTCGTGGGCCTGGGCGAGCTCGGCCAGCCGGTCCAGGTCCGAGTCGGCCAGCACGCCACCGGTCGGGTTCTGAGGCGAGTTGATGATCACCATCCTGGTGCGGGAGGTGATCAGCCCGGCCACTTCCTCCATGTCCATCCGGAAGGCCGCGGACTCCCGGATCGCGACCGGCACCGGCTTGGCGCCCACGAACTCGGTCAAGGAGCGGTAGACGGGGTAGCCGGGGTCGGGGAGGATGACCTCGTCGTCGGGCTCGATCAGTGCCAGCAGCGCGAAGTGGAGGATGTTCTTGGAGCCGGGCACCACCACCACCTCCTCGGGACGGATGGGGACCCCTCCCCGCCGGGAAAGCCGGGCGGCGATGGCCTCGCGCACCTCGGGAAGCCCGGCCGCCGGGGTGTAGTGCGTCGCGCCGCCCAGCATTGCCGAGTGCGCCGCGGCGATGATGTTCGCCGGGGTGCTGAAGTCGGGCTCTCCGATCTCCAGGTGGATCACCGAGCGCCCCTCGGCCTCGAGGCGCCGGGCCCGGGCCAGCACCTCGAAGGCGCTCTCGGTGCCGAGGCGGTCCATCCGCCCGGCGAAGCGCATTCCCGTCAGGGCGGCGGGCGTCTCAGCCCACCACCGTGATCTGCCCCAGCATGCCGAGGGTCTCGTGGGGGATGCAGAAGTACTTGTAGGTGCCGGCCTTGGTGAGCTTCAGCGAGAAGCTGGTGCCGGCGGGGAGCTGGTGGTTCCAGGTGGGGGCTCCCGGGGGCCGCTGGGCGTCAGCCGCGTTGGCCGCCTTGCTGGGGTCGTCGGTGGTGGTGTGGGTGATGCTGCCGGTGTTCTTCCAGGTCACCGTCCCTCCCACCTTCAGGCACGCCGTGGCCGGCACGAACTTGAGCCCATCGGTGGCATCGATGGTGACCGAGCTCTGGGCGTCGCTGGCACTGCAGCTGCTGCCCGAGCTGGAACTCGATGAGGAGGGCTGGCCGCCAGCTGCCTGGCCGGGGATGGGACCGGTGCCACAGGCGGCCAGCAAAAGCCCCAGCGCCCCAGCCACGGCCCCCACTGCCAGCAGCTGCGTCAGGCGGGCGCGGTGGGATCGTGGGTGCGTCAAGAGAGTCCTCCTCGGTGGCGTTGAGTTGATGCTACCGCGCCGCTTTGGCCGCCAGCCCTGGCAGCCGCTCTGCCGCTACTGGCTCCCCCTCTGCCCCAGTGGCGCTGACCAGCCAGCGCAGCCGAGCGTAGAAGCCGGCGGTGTGCGGCGAGCGGGTCAGGCGCAAGCCCGTGAAATCGAAGTGGTGAGTCCACTCGTGCAGCAGGGTCTGCACGAACGCCCCGGGGGCGAGCACCTGCTCCCGGATCGCGGTGCGGTGGTAGATGCGGATGGCGCAGCGCTCGGGCAGGGCGCCCGGGTGGGGCAGATGGCAGCGGTAGTAGCCATAGGTCTTCCGCGCCAGCCGGCCCCGCTGGTCGGTGGCGTGGGTCTGCGCGCGGTCCGCGATGACGAGCCGGCATGCGGGCAGTGAGAAGTGATCGTTGAGAGCCTCCAGGAGGGCGTCACCCAACCGCAAGCGTTCCCGGACCTCGCTGCTGTCCAGAAGCGCCGTGATCAGCGCCTGGGCGGCCGGGGGAGGAGGCTTGGGCAATGCCAGCACCCCCTGGCTGCGATCGTAGTCCTGGTCCCTGCCCCGTCTCATGCGCTGCTTCCAGTCTAGGCGGGCCCCAAAGCTCAGCCCAAAGCGCGGGGGCGGCGCCGGGGGCGGCCCCGCGTCCTCGCCATCCCTGGGGAGCAGCACGTTGGGGACGCGAGCTGTGAAGCGCCCCCAAGCCCCCGTGCGATCCTTCGACGATGCATCACGCGACCACTACCGATCTCGACCGGGCGGAGGCGCTCCTGGGCGAACTCCGTGCCTTCCCGGCGCTCAAGGAGCGACGCCGTGGCTACTTCTCTCGAGCCGGCCACGCCTTCATTCACTTTCATGCCGAGGGCGACGACCTCTACGTCGACGTGAAGCTCGACCG
>JBOHUK010000254.1:0-19801 GCA_050734395.1 Candidatus Dormibacteria bacterium | reverse complement strand
TTGCGGCGCCAAGATTCGAACTTGGGACCTTCGGGTTATGAGCCCGACGAGCTGCCACTGCTCCACGCCGCGGGCACAGTCTACGCCAAGCCGATCGCGGCGTCAAAGCCACGAACGGGACCCCATGGGGCGCTTCGACGGCACCTCAGCCGCCGCCGGCCGCCCCCAGCGCCGGGAGCCGCGGCGCCAGCTCGAGGAAGGCCTCCCCCACGTCCAGAGCGCGAAACCGCTCCAGCCTCCCCGAGGCCCGCAGCTCCTCGACCAGATCCAGCGGGTCGCGGTCACCCAGGGCACGGAGTTCGCCCTGGACCTGCTCGCTGTGCGGCCACAGGCGTGAGATCAAGGCGGCGAAGGGCCCCGAGCGGGTCGGGAAGCGGGCCCACCCTCGTCGGCCTTGTGGCGGGTGGCCTCGCGCGCCGAGAGCGGGCTGAAGTCGTGGCAACCCTCCCAGAGCGCATCAGCCCCGGCGTAGCGCACCAGCGCCACCGGGGCCATCGAGATCGCGGCCGAGCACTGCAGGCAGGGTTCCAGGGTGGTGGTGAGCACCGGTTCACGCGGCGTCCTCTTGGGGATGCGCGCCAGCATGGGCCAGCCAGGAGCCGAACACCTCGCCGGGGGGGCCATCTTGGTCACAGACGCGGTTGCGGCTGGGGCCCACCGGCTCCCCGCCGGCGTCGCTGAGGCAGGCGCCGACCGGGATGTCCCCAGCGCGCAGGCCCTCCCAGCCCTGCGCGCCGGCCTCCTGCCATGCCGGGTCCAGGTCCCCCCACGCCTGCGCCCAAGAGAGCTCATCCGGTGCCGGCCGCAAGGGTCGGGGAGCTCGGCCTCGGCGGGGGCGGGGGCAGCGCCGCCAGGCTCTGGGCCAGGCTCGAGAGCGCTTGCGCCACCTGGGAGGTGCCCTGCTCCAGGGGATCGGGCCCCGACGCCCGCAGCGGGCTCTCGATGGCGTACACCTGCTCCCCGGGGGCGGTCAGGCCCTCGGCACGGGCGATCTCCTCCTGGGCCGAGGCCGAACCCGCCGCCCGCAACTCCTGGCCCTGAGCCTGGTTCTGCGACTGCAGCTGGGCAGTCTGCTGCTGGAGGGTGAGCAACTGGCGCCGCAGCGCCGAGTCCGCCCGGTAGTTCTGGAGGAGGCTTAGCCCCAGCCAGGCCATGGTCAGCAGAGCGAAGGCGGCGAAGGCGTGCCACTGCCGCAGGCGGCGCCGGCGGCGGTAGAGACGCCAGCCTATCCGCCACTCCCTGACCAGCTGGCCAAGGAGCCAATCGCCGCCCGCTCGATCCTGCATCAACGTAGGGTGGGTCTGGTCGGCAGCCGCGGCGGGGCGCTCGCGCCCGCTGATCGGGAGAGTATAGGCGCCGGGGGGCTCTTCACGGGAGGCCGCCTGAACTCGACCGCGGCTCAGCCGGAGTTCGGGCCGCCCTCGACCGCGGCGGCCAGCCCGGCGAGCTCCTCCTGACGCCGGCGCGCCCGCAGCGAGGTGGCTGCGCGCCGCAGCGCCGCCTCGGCGTCGACGTCGTGCGCCCGCGCCAGGGCCACCGCCGCCAGCAGCAGGGAGCCCAGCGATCTCTCCGTTCGGGCGGGGTCGGCCGGGGCAGCTTCGAGCGCCTCCAGCTCCAGTCGCAGCGCCGAGGCCGCGGCCCCGGCGCTCGGCGGCTCTCCCTGGGAGCTGCGCCGGAGCACGGCAGCCGCCAGGGCCAGGGCGGGCAGGGCTGTGGGGATGCCGTCGAGGCGCGAGGCCCGGTGCGGCTTCTCCTCTCGCTTCAGATCCTCCCAGTTGCGCACGACCGAGTCCAGGTCCGCCTCCCCGCCTGGGGAGAAGACGTGCGGGTGGCGGCCAACCATCTTGACCCGGGCCCGCTCCGCCACCTCCCCGATCCCGAACTGGCCAGCCTGGGCGGCGATGGCGCAGTGCATGGCCACCTCAACCAGCAGGTCGCCGAGCTCCTCGGCGACCCCGGCCGGTGCCCCTTCCTCGATCGCCTGGATGGCCTCGTAGGTCTCCTCGAGCAGGAAGGGGAGCAGGCTGCGGTGGGTCTGGGCACGGTCCCAGGGACAGCCGCCCGGCGCCCGCAGGCGCTCCATCACCTCGAACAGCCCCCGCAGCTGGGCCAGCTCCTCGTCGGTCACGCCACCGCCACCGCCCGCCGGGCCTCGGCCAGCCGGCTCAGCGCCGAGAGCAGCACCTCCGGCCAGCTGTCGCCCACCGCCTGACGGCGCACGCGCAGGCGGTTCACCCCGGCATCGAGGCCCGGCCCGCTCAACAGCCGGCGCAGCTCCAGGCCGTGACCGGGCTCGAAGACCACCACCACATCCCCCCGCTCCGCCTCCACCGCCTGGGCCCCGGCCTCGGCCGCCCGCAGCCGGACCCGCAGGGCCAGCACCAGATTCTCCACCGCCTGGGGCGGGCGCCCGAAGCGCTGGCGCAAGTTGCGCCGGGCCTCGTCGAGCGCGGCTTCGGTCGCCGCCTCCGCCAGCTGCTGGTAGGTGCGCAGCCGCAGGCGCTCGTCCTCGATGTAACGCTGCGGGATCAACGCGGGCACCGGAAGGCTCACCGCCACTTGGGCCGGGGACTCCAGCAGCTCCTCGCCCTGGGCGGCCATCACCGCCTGGCGCAGCAGGTGGTTGTACATCTCCAGCCCCACGGCGGCGATGTCGCCGTGCTGGGCCTCGCCCAGCACGTTGCCAGCGCCCCGGATCTCCAGATCCTTGAGCGCCAGGGCAAACCCCGAACCCAGGTCCTGGAGGTCGGCGACGACGTCGAGGCGGCGGTCGGCCTGCTCGGTGAGCGAGCGCAGCGGGTCGTAGAGGAAGTAGGCGTAGGCGCGCTGGCCGGCCCGCCCCACCCGACCCCGGAGCTGGTACAGCTGCGCCAGCCCCAGCCTGGTGGCGTCGTCCACCACCAGGGTGTTGGCGTTGGGGATGTCGAGACCCGACTCGATGATGGTGGAGCAGCAGAGCACGTCCAGCTCGCCGCCCATGAAGGCCACCATCACTCGGGCGAGCGCCTGCTCGTCCATCTGGCCGTGGGCCACCGCCAGGCGTGCCTCCGGGACCAGCTCCCGCAGCCAGTCGGCCTCTCGCTGGATGGTCTGCACCCGGTTGTGCACGTAGTAGACCTGACCGGAGCGCGCCAACTCGCGACGGATCACGTCCTGGACCAGTCCCTCCTCCTTGCCGGTCACGTAGGTGCGAATGGGCAGACGGCCCTCAGGCGGGGTGCGCACCACCGAGAGGTCGCGGATCCCGGCCAGCGCCATGTGCAGCGTGCGCGGGATGGGGGTGGCCGAGAGCGAGAGCACGTCCACGGCCGCGCGCAGCTGCTTGAGCCGCTCCTTCTGCAGCACCCCGAAGCGCTGCTCCTCATCGAGCACCACCAGCCCCAGGTTCTTGAAACGGACGTCGCGCTGCAGCAGGCGGTGGGTGCCGATGACGATGTCCACCGTTCCCTGGGCGAGGCCCGCCAGCACCGCCTGGGCCTCCTCGTCGGTGCGCATCCGGCTCAGCTGCTCGACCACCACCGGGAAGGCCGCCAGGCGCTCCTTGAACGTGAGGTGGTGCTGCTGGCAGAGGATGGTGGTGGGCACCAGCACCGCCGCCTGGAATCCCCCCTCGACCGCTTTGAAGGCGGCGCGGAGCGCGATCTCGGTCTTGCCGAAGCCGACGTCGCCACAGAGCAGGCGGTCCATGGGCCGCTCTGACTCCATGTCGCGTTTGATGTCGTCCAGCACCAGCAGCTGGTCCCTGGTCTCCTGGAAGGGAAAGGAGCTCTCCAGCTCCTGCTGCCAGCGGCTGTCCGCGGAGAAGGCGTGGCCGGTGGAGCGCAGCCGGCGCGCGTAGAGCTCGACCAGCTCCTCGGCGATCTGGTCCACCCGCCGGCGCACCGCCCGGCGGGTCCGCTCCCACTCCCCGGACCCGAGCCGGGAGAGCTGGGGATGCTCGGTGGACCCTCCCGAGTAGCGCTGGACCCGGTCCAGGTGCTCAACGGGCACGTAGAGCTTGCTGCCCTCGGCGTACTCCAGCTGCATGTACTCCCGCTCACCCTCGGCCTCCCCAACCCGACTCATGCCCAGGAAGCGGCCCACCCCGTGGTCGCGATGGACGACGACGTCCCCGGGCTCGAGCGCAAAGCGAAAGGAGGCCAGGTCCGCCCCCGGTTGAGCGGCGTGGCGAAGGCGGCCGGAGGCGCTGGACTCGGCCCGGCGCACCGTGCGCAGCAGGCTGGACACCCGCCGGCGCTGGCTGCCAAAGAGATCGGAGTCCGAGAAGATGCTGAGCCCCAAGGTGGGGAGACTGAGCCCGTCGAGCAGGTCGCCGGGCGCCACCAGCAGCCCTCCCGGCCGCAGCTCGGTCTCCGCGATCCGGAAGTCGTCGAGGCGCAGCGGCTCCAGGCCCTGCTCTCGGGTGAGCTCCAGAACCCGCTCCTCCTGCAGCCCCATCACCAGGGCGCTGGCTCCCTCGCCGGCCAGCGCCCGCACCCGAGCGGCAAACGCCTCCACGTCCCCGGCCAGCGCGGGGGCTGCCTCCATCGCCAGCTCCGGCGGCAGGTCGCCGGCCCGCTCCCGCAGCAGGTCGAGCGAGCCCGGCCCGCGCAGCGCCTCCAGCAGCGTGGCCAGGTCCGCCACCGCCTGGGGGAGGTCGCGCGGGAGCTCGCCGCGCTCCACCTCGGCCTGGTGGATGGTCGCGACCTCCTCCAGCCAGTGGCGCGCGCGGGACTCGAGCCGCTCGAGGTGCTCGGTGAGCAGGACCGTCCCCGGCCGGAGGTGCCCGATCAGGGTCTGCGCCGGGTCGGCCGAGATGGGCTGAAGGACGTCCACGGGGTCGGGCAGCGCGCCCTGGCTGAGCAGCTCCAGGTCCCGCCCCCAACGCTCGGCGACGTCTTGGCGCAGCGATCCCAGGTCGAGGGCGCGCAGTCGCTCCGCCGCCCGGGCCAGCGATTCCCGGTCCAGCGCCAGCTCGCGGGCGGCGAGCAGGGCCACCCGGGGCAGTTCGGCCCGAGATCCCTGGGTCTCCGGGTCCAGGCGCCAGAGCCCGACCAGCTGCTCCCCCTCCCACTCGCCCCGCCAGGGCCGGCCCTGGACGGGAAAGCAGTCGACGATGCCGCCGCGGCGGGCGAACTCGCCGGGGAAGGCGACGATCGACTCCTGGCGATGGCCAGCCTCCAACAGCAAGCGGGCCACCTCCTCCGGCGCGATCCGATCGCCGAGCTCGAGTCCCTCGCGCCAGCCACCCACCAACTCGGGATCGAGGGTGGGTCGCAGCAGGGCCGGCAAGGAGGTCACCACCACCCCCGCCTCCGGGCGGCGCAGCCCCCGGAGGGTGGCGAGGCGGTGGCGCACCACCTCGGCCGCCGGGGCGACGCGGTCGAAGGGGAGGGCGTCGGCCGGGGGAAAGAGCAGGACCTCGACCCCGGGGAGCCAGCTGCAGAGCTCCTGCCAGAGGGGCTCAGGGTCCGCCACCACCAGCAGCACCGGCGCCTCCAACATCAGGTGAACCAGGGCGGCGACCAGCGGCGTCCCGGGGTGAGCCACCCCCGCCAGCGCCCGGGCCGGCCGGCCCTCCTGGACCCAATGCCGCAGCGTCTCACCCAGGGGCGAGGCCTGCGCCCGCCCCAGCAGGGTCGATGGCAGCGGCTCAGCCGGGGGCACCGGCTTCCTCGGGCTCCGGCCACCGGTTGAACTCGGTCATCGCCGCCTCCAGCCCCTGCTCGGCGATCGCCACCACCGCGTCCGCCGCCCGCTCCAGGGCTCGCTCGAAGGTCTCCGCCTCGCCGCCGCGGGGCCGTCCCAGGACGTAGTCGATGGGGTCGACCCCGGGCGGTGGACGGCCGACGCCGATCCGCACCCGGGCGAAATCCTGGGAGCGCCAGTGGGCCTGCAGCGAGCGCAGCCCGTTGTGGCCCGCGGTGCCCCCGCCCCCGCGCAGCCGCAGCCGCCCCACCTCAAGGTCGAGCTCGTCGTGAACCACCACCACCGCCTCTAGGCCCAGCCCCAGCTGGCGCAGCAACCGGGCCCCGGCAATGCCCGACTCGTTCATGAAGGTCTTGGGCCGCGCTAACACCAGCTGCCGTCCCGAGTGCTCCACCCGGGCCACCCAGGCGGGTCCCCGCCAGCCCCGCAGCCGCTCTCCCAGGCGCCGGGCCAGCAACGAGACCGCCTCGGCGCCGGCGTTGTGGCGCGTGCCCTCGTACTCTGGGCCGGGATTGCCCAGCCCCAGGATGAGCAGCTCCTGGGAGCTCAGGCCGATGGCCGCAACTCCGCCACGACCGGCTCCGGCCGGCCGCTGCGGTGGGCGGCTGCGGCCAAGAGGCGGCGCGTGGTGACGGTCATGCGCCGGGCCTCGGCCGGCCGCGCGTGGTCGTGGCCGAGGAGGTGGAGCAACCCGTGCACCGCCAGCAGTCGCAGCTCGGCGTCCGCGCTCTGAGAGGCGCGCCCAGCCTGGCGGACGGCCAGTGGCACCGAGATCACCACATCTCCAAGCTGGCTCTCCGCCCCCGGCGGCAGGCGGAAGCGGGAGCCTGCGGCTGGTGCGGGAAAGGCGAGCACGTCGGTCGCGGTGGCGCGGCCGGCGAAGCGCCGGTTGAGCGCGCGCAGGGTGGCGTCACCGGCGAGCAGGCAGTTCAACTGAGCCCGGGGACGCCCGAGCCCCAAAAGCGCCTCCTGGAGCAGGGGGCCGATCGCCGCACCCTCTGCCGCCGCCCGGTGGGCCGCGCCCAGCCGAGGGGAGATCCGCACCTGCACCCCCGGCGGCGGGGCTAGGCCTGCTTCGCCCGGCGCTTGCGCGCCGCCATCAGCTTCTTCTTGCGGCGCACGCTCGGCTTCTCGTAGAACTCGCGGCGCCGCACCTCGGTGAGCACGCCGTTCTGCTTGATCTTCTTGTTGAAGCGGCGCAGGGCGCTCTCGAACGACTCGCCTTCCCGCAGCTTTACCTCCGACAGCGCTCGTCACCTCCTGGACCCTGGGACGCCGATCCCCCGGCTCGCGGCCACCCCGCGGGCGAGGGCGATTGTAGCCGCCCGTGCCCCTGCCCCCAGCCCCGAACCGCCGCCGCCCGGCGGCGCACCGAAGTCAGCCGGGCGGCGACTCCGCCAGAAAGGCGAGCAGCAGCCCGAGCGTCGTCCCAGGATCCTCCTGGAAGAAGAGGTGCCCCCTTCCCGGCAGCAGCTCCAGCCGCGCATGCGGCACCAGCTCCGCCAACCTCTGGGCGTTGCCGCAGGGCATCACCAGGTCCTCCTGGCCGTGGACGACCAGGGTCGGCGCCGTGATCCCCGGCAGCCCGGGCCCGGCGTCGTGGTGGCGGACCGCCGCCCACTGGGCGCGGAAGACCCCAGGCGGAACCAGGTGCCGGCGGCGCCAGGTCACGGCATCCTCGATCACCTCGGGGTGCAGGGCCGCCCAGTCCCGCTGGTAGAGCACCCGGCAGGCCTCGCGATAGGCTTCACCGGGCTCGGTCGCCCCGCCTCCCAGCAGCAGGGCGGTGACCCAGGGCTCGGCCCGGACCGCCTGCCGCCCGCCCGGGCCGGTGCAGCTCAACACCAGGCGCGAGACCACCCCCGGGTGGCGGATCGCCAGATGCTGAGCCACCATCCCGCCCATCGACGCGCCCAGCACCGCCACCTTGGCCAGACCCAGCCCCGATACCACCGAGGCGGCGTCGTCGGCCAGTTGCTCCATGGTGTACGGCCCGGCACTGGCCGAGGAGAGACCAACCCCGCGCTGGTCGAGGACCAGGCAGGTGAAGGTGCGCTCCAACCCGGGCAGGTTGAGGTGGAAGACGTGGTGGTCGGTCCCCAGCCCCGGGATCAGCAGGAGGGGGGGACCCTGGCCCGATTGGTGGACTGCCAGTTCAACCCCGTCCGGTGCGCGCAGGCGGCGCACATGGGGCGACGGGGTGGGCAGCACCGGAGCATGGTATGGGGAGGCTCCGGCTCCACTTCGACGCCCAATTAAACTCGGGGTATGCCGCTGTTCTTCGTCCCCCCAGGCCAGGTGAGCTCCTCGGGCAAGGTGCGCATCCTGGATCGCGACGCCTGGCACATCAGCCGGGTGCTGCGCTCCCGGCAGGGCGAGTTGGTCACCGTCGTGGTCGAGGACGGCCTCGAGCACGACGTCCGGCTAGTGAGCCTGAGCCCCGAGCAGGTGACCGGGGTCATCGTCGCCTCGCGGCGCGCCCGCCGCGAGCCCCGGTGCCGCATCCACGTGCTCCAGGGCATACCCAAGGGCCAGGGGATGTCCAGCGTCTGCGAGCAGCTGGCGGAGGTGGGCGCCCACGCCATCTGGCCAACTTTGACCGAGCGGGCGGTCACCCGCGCCGCTCCTCAGCAGATGGGGCCGAGGCGCGAGCGCTGGCAGGCCGTGGCCCGGGAAGCCGCCCAGCTGGCGGGACGGCACCGAGTTCCGGAGGTGCACGGGCCGCGGTCGCTGCTCGCGGCGCTCGAGGCGCTCAGCGCCCAGGAGCCCAACCTGCAGGCGCTGGTCTGCCATGAGGCGGAGCTGCGTCAGGGGTTGAGTTCGGTGCCCTGGGAGGCCGAACGGCCCACTGCGCTGCTGATCGGCCCGGAGGGCGGCTTCAGCTCGGGCGAGGTCCAGGCGCTGGCCTCCAGGGGCGCGCGCCCGGTCTCGCTCGGCCCCCGCAACCTGCACACCACGCTGGCGGCGGTGGTGGCAGTGACGGTGCTGCTGAGCCGCGCCGGCGACCTCGAGGCTCAGGGCGGCTGAGGCCGCCGCTGGCACCCAGTGCGCTTCTGGCGCCAGCGGCGCGCGGCGGTCTTCCTTGCGGCCGCCGGGCCCGGGGCTTCCCGTCCGGTGCAGCTGGAGTGCGAGCTGCGGCGCGACCCGCTCACCGGCCGGACCGGACGCGTGGCCCACTTCCAGGGTTTCCAGCTCACTCCCCCGGACCTGACTCGGGCAGTTGCGCACTCCCGCCGCGGCTGCCCCTTCTGCGGCCCCCGGCTCAGGGAGGTCACCCCGACCTTGAGCCAGCCGAGGGCGCCCGGCGGCAGGCTGCACCAGGGCGAGGCCTGGCTCTTCCCCAACATCTCCCCCTACGACCGGCACAGCGTGGTGGTGTCGCTGACCAAGCGACACTACGTCCCGCTCGGCGCCTTCACCCAGGCCCAGCTGGTCGACGGGCTGGCGATCGTGCGCCGCTACTTCGAGCTACTGCCGGTCTCGGCCCCGGGGACCCACGCCCTGCTGCTCTGGAACTACATGCCGCCGGCGGGAGCCACCCAGGTCCACCCCCACTTCCAGGCCTTCGCCACCGACCGCCCCGGCTGGCTGCTCGAGGAGGAGGTGCGGTGCAGCCGCGCCTACCTGAGGCGCCACCACACCAGCTACTGGGAGGATCTCCTCGAGAGCGAGCGCCGGGAGGACCGGCGACTGGTGGCGGAGGGCCGGGAGACCGCCTGGCTCACCGCCTTCGTGTCCCGGGGGGTGCTCTCGGACCTGCTCTGCCTCTTTCCGGGCCACGCCCGGATCGGGGAAGTGGCGAGTGCCGCCTGGGAGGAGTTCACCCGCGGGCTGCGAGGGGCGCTGCGACAGTTCCAGCGGGAGGGGATCCGCTCCTTCAACCTCGCCCTCTACGAAGCGCCGCGGGTTCAGTTGGGGGGCACTTCTGGCTGCACGCCCGCATCTCACCACGGATCCACCTCAATGCCGCCATCGAGGGATCCGACGCCTCGTCATGGCAGCACCTGCTGGATGAGGGGGTCATGGTCCGCAGCCCTGAGGAGCTGGCCACCTCGCTGCGAGGACCGCTCCGCACCGCGCTGACGCGGGCGGGAGGCTGAGGGGCGGGCCGGAGCCCGCCCCCTTGGGGTCAGACCTGAGCCGGAGCCTCGCTGGCCCCGGCGGCGACCCCCGCCGGCTCGAGCGCGGGCTGGGAGGAGCCCGTCTCGACAGTGATCCGCCGGGCGGCGGGTGCCGCCACCCTGGGGATGCGGACCGTGAGCACGCCGTCCTCGAAGGTGGCGCGAATCTCGTCGTCCTTGACCTCTTGGGGCAGGGTCAGCTGCCGCCAGAAGGACTGCTGCCGGCGCTCCCGGCGCAGGTACTCGCCCTTGAGCTCGCTTTCACCCCGGTGCTCTCCGCGGATGGTGAGCACTCCCTGCTCCCAGGTGACCTCGACCTCTTCCGGGCGGAACCCGGGCACCGAGGCCTCGAGCAGGTACTCCTGGTCGGTCTGGCGGATGTCGAGTGGCAGCAGCTGCGAGGCACCGCGGCCGCGGGCCGGGCCCTCGTGGGCGAGGCGGGTCAACTCCCCTTGCAGAGCGAACAGATCGCTCCAGGGATCCCAACGTGTCATTGGTTCTTCTCCATCAGGCAACCAGCCGTCAAAACGGCCATCTTTTCCACTGGAACCTTGATCAAGTCCAGGGCTTTGCTTACCCCCGCGCGCGGGACTCCAAACGCGACCGCGGGTCAGAGCCCGATGGCGTCCTTGAGGTTTTCGAAGAAGCCTTTGCGCACCGGGTGGGGCTTGCCGTCCGGGGGCGCCAGCTCCTGAAGCAGCTCGCGCTGGCGCTCCGTCAGGCGGGAGGGGATCACCACCCGCAGCCGCACCACCTGGTCGCCGCGACGGCCGGTGCGGGGGTCCGGCGCCCCCTTGCCGGGGATGCGCAGCTGCTGCCCGTACTGGCTCCCTGCCTTGACCACCAGGGAGACGGGCCCGTCCACCGTGGGCACCTCGATGGTGTCGCCGAGAGCCGCCTGGGAGACGGTGATCGGGCACTCGTAGACGATGGTCATGCCCCGGCGCTGGAGCTGCTCGTGCGGTCGGACCGTGATCTGCAGGTAGAGATCGCCGGCGAGGCCGCCCCTCGGGCCGGCGGCCCCTTCCCCGGGCACGCGCACCTGCATCTCGTTGTCGACCCCGGCCGGGATCTGCACCTCCACCGACTTGGTGGAGTCGACGATGCCCTGGCCGTGGCACTCGGGGCAAGGCGAGTCCACCACCTGGCCCTCGCCCTGGCAGCGCGCGCAGGTCTCGACCGTGACCATCTGCCCCAGCAGCGACTGGCGCACTCGCTGCACCTGGCCCTGGCCCCCGCAATCCCGGCAGGGGTGGGAGCTGGTTCCCGCCTGGGCGCCACTCCCCTGGCACTCCGGGCACGGGCTGGGCTTGGTGACCGAGAAGGTGCGGGTCACCCCGCGGATCGCCTCCTCGAACTCCACCGTGACCTGCAGCCGCAGGTCCTGGCCGCGGCGCGGGCCTTGGCGGCGGCGCTGCGCGGATCCGGCGCCGGCGAAGAACATGTCGAAGAGGTCGAAGGCCGACTGGAAGTTGAAGCCCTGGGCCCCGGCGAAACCCTCGGCGGCGTGGCCGAAGGTGTCGTAACGCTGGCGCCGGCTGGGGTCCGAGAGCACCTGGTAGGCCTCGCCGATCTCCTTGAAGCGCTCCTCGGCCTCGTGGTCGCCCGGATTGCGGTCTGGGTGATAGCGCATCGCCAGGTTGCGATAGCAGCGCTTCAGCTCGGCCGGCGTGGCCTGGCGGCTCGCGCCCAGCACCTCGTAGTAGTCGCGCTTGGTCTGGGGCAAGGGCTACTCCGGCGCCGACTCGATGCCGTTGCTCTGGGCCCGGGGCCGCCCGGAGCGGCCCGGCTTGGCGGGCGCCTCGCTCGGCGGCTCCTCGCCGGCCGCGACGCTGACCTGGGCGGGACGCACCACCCGGTCGTGGAGCAGGTACCCGGGCAGCAGCTCGGCCACCACCATCCCCGGCGCCTGGGCGCTGTCGGTGACGCTCATCACCGCGTCGTGGAGCCGGGGATCGAAGCGCTCGCCCACCGCCGGGATCCGGGTTATCCCCTGGGCTTCCAGGCCCTCCTGCAGCTGGCGCAGGGTCAGGCGCAGTCCCTCCGAGACCCCGTCCTTGGCCTCCTCCGGGATGTGGCCGACTGCCCGCGCCAGGTTGTCCAGCGCCGGCAGCAGCGCCTCGAGCAGCGGGGCCGCGCCGTAACGGGCCAGCTCCTGCGACTCCTGGGCCTTGCGGCGCCGGAAGTTCTCGAAGTCGGCGGAGAGGCGCAGGTAATTCGCGTTGACCCGGGACAATTCCGCCTCCAGTTCCCCAATCTGCAGCGGTCCCTCCCCTGACTCCTCCGGGGGCGCGCCTTCGGGCTCTTGGTGCTGGGGCATGTCAGGCGAGCAACCTGGTGAGCGCGGCTCCCGTCGCCTGGGAGACCAGCTGCAGGCGCGCCGCCACCTGCCCGTAGCGGATCCGGGTGGGTCCCACCACCCCAATCGTGCCCCAGAGCGTCTCGCCGGCGCGGTAGCTGGTCAGGACCAGGCTGCACTCCCGCAGCTCCTCGACCGTGTTCTCGTGCCCGATGACCACCTGCATGCCCGCCTGGGGGGCGAGCTCCTGGAGGACATCGGCCAGCAGCCGCTGGGCCTCCAGCACCTCAAGCACGGCGCTGAGCCGGGCCGGGTCACCGAACTCCGGCTGCCGCACCAGGTTGCGCACCCCGTCGTGGATCACGAGCGCGGAGCGGTCCTGGAGGTGGCGCAGGCCGCTCACCATCTCCAGGGCCAGCGGCGCCAGGCTGGCGGGCTGATCCCGGGCCAGCGCCTCGGCCTCCATGGTGTCCAGGGTGAGCCCCTGGTAGAGCTCGTTGAGCCGCTGGGCGAGAGCGGTCAGCTCCTCCTGGGCGAGCTCCGGGTCGACGTCCACCAGCCGCTGATGGGCGATGTTGCCGGTCGCAATCTCCACCATCAGCGCCTGCCCGGGATGGATCAGCACCAGGTCAACATGGCGGATCTTGCTCGAGCTGTGGCTGGGACCGGTCACCACCGCCACGTTCTGACTGAGGCGGCTCAGCAGCGCCGCCGCCACCTCCAGCACCGCCTCGACATCGTGGCCCGCGCCCTCGAAGCCCTGGCGCACCTGGCGGCGCACCCCCGGCTCGACCACCTCCTGCGGGAGCAGGAAGTCGACGAAGTAGCGGTAGCCGAGGTCGGTGGGAATGCGCCCTGCCGAGGCGTGCGGTTGGGTGAGGAACCCGTCGTCGACCAGCTCCGAGAGCTCGTTGCGGATGGTCGCGGAGCTGAGCTCCAGGAAGTAACGGGCGGCCAGGGCGTGCGAGCCCACCGGGATCACGGTCTCGGTGTAGTCGGACACCACCGCCCGCAGAATCCGCTCCTTGCGCTGGTCCATCGGCACCCCGTGCTGGCGGCTTGTTAGCACTCTGCATCCGGGAGTGCTAACGCCAAAGTTTAGCAGCGATCGGGGCGCGTCCCGGCGCGAGGCGGCGCCGGGACCATCTCGGTTGGCGGCGCTCTAGAGTGGGCGGATGAGTGCGGGGGGCGGCAGCGGAGAGGCGGGGGGGAGCCGCCCGGGCCAGCCTGCCGGGAAGCCTGGGGACCCGGGCACGAGCGAGCGCTGGCGGCTGGCGCCGGGGGAGCGCACGATCGACCCGCGGACATGGGCGGGCGGCATTGCCCCGAGCACCGGGGTGGCGCCGCGCCTGCGGCTCCCGCGGGGCCGGTGGTTCAACCTGCTGTGGCTGCTCCCGCTGGGGCTGGCGCTGCTGGTGGCCGGGGTAGCTTTGGCCAAAGGCCTGCGCACCGAGCCGGCCGTGGCCCACTTCATCCGCCAGTACTCCGGCACCACCACCGCGAACCCTTCCGGCGGAGCCCGGGGCTTTCCCGCCTGGCTGCGCTGGCAGCACTTCTTCAACGCCCTTTTCCTGGTCTTCATCATCCGGGCCGGATGGCAGATCCTCGCCGACCATCCCCGGCTGTACTGGACCCGCCACTCGACCCCGGGGCGCGAATGGCTGCGCTTCCAGAAGCCGGTTCCCGACGATCCGCTCTGGACCGCCAAGCAGGACTCGGTGAGCCTGCCCCGCCACCTCGGCCTGCCCGGGCTGCGCCACTCCATCGGGCTGGCGCGCTGGTGGCACCTCTCTTTCGACGTGCTCTGGGTCCTGAATGGGGCAGTTTTCTACGGGCTGCTCTTCGCCAGCGGCCAGTGGCAGCGGCTGGTCCCCGGCGGCTGGCAGGTTTTCCCCGAGGCCGGGTCCGCGCTTCTGCAGTACCTGTCCTTGCAGTGGCCGGCCAACCACGGCTGGGTCGCCTACAACGGCCTGCAACTGCTGGCCTACTTTGTGACGGTCTTCGTCGCCGCCCCGCTGGCAGTCCTCACCGGTCTCGGGATGTCGCCCGCGCTCTCGACCCGGTTCCGGCTGGTGAGCTCACCGCTGAGCATCCAGGTGGCCCGCTCGGTGCACTTCCTGGTGATGGCCTGGTTCGTGGCCTTCACCGTCATCCACCTGGGGCTGGTGTTCACGACCGGCATCCTCACCAACCTCAACCACATCTACCTGGGAACCAACTCCGGCACCTGGGTGGGTTTCTGGGTGTTCGGGGCCTCGCTGGCCGTGGTGATCGCCACCTGGGTGGCGGCCAGCCCATTCACCATCCGGCATCCCCGGGTGGTGCAGGCGGTGGGCCAGCGCCTGCTCGGCCCCCTGGAGCGGGCCTTCGAGCACCTGGACCCGCGGGCTGGCCAGTACGCCGAGAAGGACATCTCCCCCTACTTCTGGCACAACGGCAAGTACCCGGACTCGAAGGAGTACCGCCAGCTGCAAGAGGGGGGCTTCTCGGCGTACCGGCTGCGGATCGGAGGGCTGGTCGCCCACCCCCAGGAGCTGGGCCTGGAGGAGATCCGGGCGCTGCCCCACCACGAGCAGATCACCCAGCACTTCTGCATCCAGGGCTGGTCCGGGGTGGCGCGCTGGGGTGGCGTGGCCATGAGCGCCATCGTGGATCTGGTCCAGCCCGCCCCCGAGGCGCGCTGGGTCGCCTTCTACTCCCTCGCCGCCGGCCCGGACGGGGGCGCCTACTACGACGCTCACCCGATCGGGCACATGGGGCACCACCTGACCATGCTGGCCTACGACATGAACGGGGAGCCGCTTTCGTTCGGCCATGGGGCGCCGCTGCGGCTGCGCAACGAGCTTGAGCTCGGCTTCAAGCAGGTGAAGTGGATCCGGGCGATCGAGTTCGTGCGCGACTTCTCGGAGTTGGGCGGCGGCCGCGGCGGCTACAACGAGGACCACGAGTTCTTCGGCTACCGCCAGGCAATTTAGGGTGGGAGGGCGCGCAGCCCAGGGCTCGGCGCCGCCAGCTCCCCCCGCGGCCCGGGGCAGGTTCTCCAGACAGCCTGCGGTCCGCCCGGCGGACGCTAGGATCTGAAGATGCCCGGCCGGCTCGTTCCCGTTGCCGACCCGGACCGCGCCTCCCACCACCGGGGGGCAGTGGCCACGGCCGCGGGCGGGGAGCGCGAGCGGCTGGCCCGCCGCGCCGGCATCCGCGAGGTGGTGTTCGGCGTCCAGGATGGGCTGCTCACCACGCTGGGGCTCACCACGGGCGTGGCCACCGCCACCGCCGGGGCGGCCGTGGCCCACACCACCATCCTCATCGCCGGGCTGGTGGGAGCCCTGGCGGGAATGATCTCGATGGGAACGGGCGCCTACCTGGCCACCAGCGCCGCCCGTGACCTCAAGCACGCCGCCATTCACAAGGAGCGCGACGAGCTCGAGAGCCGCCCCGAGGAGGAGCTGGTCGAGATGGTGGCGATGCTGCGGGACCGGGGCGTGCCCGACGAGGACGCCCAGAAGATCGCCTCGGCGCTGGCCCGCCATCCGCGCCTGTGGGAGGAGACGCACATCGAGAAGGAGCTCGGGATCCCGTCCCAGCTCCAGGACCGCCCCGTCAAGGACGGCCTGCTCATGGCGCTCACCTTCGTGTTGGGGGCGACCTTCCCGGTCCTGCCCTACATCCTCCTGAGCGGCGTGGCGGCGGTGATCACCTCGCTGGTGCTCTCGGCGGTGGGATTGGTGGTGGTGGGGTTGCTCAAGTCGGCGGTCATCGGGCAGCGCCTCTACGTGGGGGGCTTCCAGGTGCTGCTGGTGGGAGCGGCCGCGGCCGTGGGCGGCTACGTCCTGGGGGTGCTGCTCCCCCACCTCTTCGGCCTGCGCCTGCCCGGGGCCGCCTGAGCCCGCTGGCTTAGGCGAGAAGCTCCAGCGTGACCCGGTCCAGCACCTCGACCCCGCGCGGGGTGGCCCGGACCCGGTCCGCCGAGATCTCCAAGAGCCCCTGGGCCGCCAGCTCCCGCGCCCGCGGCGCCAGCTGAGCCTCCTCCAGCCGCACCCCCGCCTCCAGCCGCAGCCCGCAGCTGAGGCGCTCCAGGCGGAGCTCGCCCTCGCCCAGCTCCTCCCAGCCCGCCCGGCCGTGCCCCAGCTGCGCCACCTGCCGCAGGTACTGGGAGGTGCCGCGCCGGTTCCAGTAGCGCACCCCGACCGCCTCCGGACCGGGCTCGAGGCCGAGGGGGCGCGCCTGCTCGGCGGGGACGAATCCGTGGGCGCCGGCGCCCGCCCCCAGGTAGCCGCGGCCGCCCCAGTAGGCGAGGTTGTGCCGGGAGCGGCGCCCGGGCCGGGCATAGTTGCTGACCTCGTAGTGCTCGAAGCCCGCCGCCAGCAGCCGCGTCCGAGCGAGCCGGTGCTGCTCCAGGAAGTCGCGCTCCGAGGGCGCCCTGACCTTCCGGCGGGCGACCCAGCGGTGCAGCGGGGTGCCCTCCTCGACCGTCAACTCGTAGCAGGAGAGGTGCTCGGGCCGGTGCTCCAGCAGGCGCTCCAGGCCCTGGACGAACCGCTGCGTGGCCTGAACCGGCACGGCGTAGAGCAGGTCACAGCTGAGGTTGTCGAAGCCCGCTGAGCGCAGGTCGGCCAAGGCCCGCTCCGCCTGCTGCGCAGTGTGGTTGCGCCCCAGCCAGCGCAGGGTCGGGTCATCGAGGCTCTGCACGCCCAGGCTGACGCGGTTGACCCCCAGCCGGTGCCAGGCGGCAGCGCTCGCCGGGTTGACGTCAGCCGGGTTGGCCTCCAAGGTGAGCTCCAGCTCCGGAGCGAGGTCGAACCGGCTCCGGACCTTCTCCAGAAGCCGCTCCAGGAGCGGCAGCCGGAGCCGGCTCGGGGTGCCGCCGCCCAGGTAGACGCTCTCCAGCCGGGGCCGGGCCGGCCCGCAGGCGGCGAGCAGCTCCACCTCCGCCAGCAGTGCCTCGATGTAGGTCTCCTGCAGGTGGTCGCCGCCCACCCGGATGGCGAAGTCACAGTAGGGGCAGCGCTGGGCGCAGAAGGGGATGTGCAGGTAGAGGGCCGCGGGTGCCTCAATCGCCAAGCGAGAGCACCGCCATGAAGGCCTCCTGGGGGATCTCCACGCTGCCCACCCGCTTGAGGCGTTGCTTGCCCTCGCGCTGCTTCTCCAGCAGCTTGCGCTTGCGGGTGATGTCCCCCCCGTAGCACTTGGCGAGCACGTCCTTGCGCAGCGCCGGCACCGTCTCCCGGGCCACCACCTTGCCACCGATCGCCGCCTGGATCGCCACCTCGAAGAGCTGGCGCGGGATCACCTCCCGGAGGCGCCGCACCAGCCGCCGCCCCTGGCTCGGCGCCTGGCGACGGTGGACGATGGTGGAGAGAGCGTCGACGCGGTTGCCCGCCACCAGCACGTCGACCTTGACCAGCTGCTCCGGGCGGTATCCGGTCAGCTCATAGTCCATCGAGGCGTAGCCCCGGCTGCGCGACTTGAGCTGGTCGTAGAAGTCGTGGATGATCTCGCCCAGGGGCAGGTCGTAGGTGAGCAGGGCTCGCTCCCCGGGGGGCTGGTACTCGAGCTGGACAAACTCCCCGCGGCGCTCCTGGCAGAGTTCCATCACCGCGCCCAGGTGCTCCTTGGGGACCACGATCTCCAGCTTCACCCGGGGCTCCTCGATCGACTCCACCGAGGAGGGCTCGGGCAGCTGGTCTGGGTTGTCCACCTCGCGCACCGTCCCGTCGCGCAGCCGCACGCGGTAGGCCACCGAGGGGGCGGTCGTGATCAGCTCGAGGCGAAATTCGCGCTCCAGGCGCTCCTGGACCACCTCCATGTGCAGCAAGCCGAGGAAACCGCAGCGGAAGCCGAAGCCGAGCGCCACCGAGGTCTCCGGCTCGAAGGTGAGGGACGCGTCGTTGAGCTGGAGCCGCTCCAGCGCCTCCTTGAGCTCCTGGTAACGGTCGCTGTCGACCGGGAACACCCCCGCCCAGACCATCGGCAGCACCTGGCGGTAGCCCGGCAGCGCCTCCGCCGCGGGCCGCCCCAGCTCGGTGATGGTGTCGCCGACCCGGCTGTCCCCCACCTCGCGGATGGAGGCAATCAGGTAGCCGACCTCGCCCGCCGCCAGCTCTTCAACGGGGACCATGGCTGGGCGGAACACCCCCACCTCGTCAACGACGTAGCTGCCCTGGGTCTGCCACATCCGGATCTGGGTCCCGGCCCGCAGCCGCCCATCCACCACCCGGACGTAGACCACGACCCCGCGGTAGGCGTTGTACTTGCAGTCGAAGACCAGGGCGCGCAGCGGCGCCTGCGGGTCGCCGGCCGGGGCGGGCAGGCGCTCCACGACCGCCTGCAGCACCGCGTCCACCCCCTGCCCGGTGCGGGCGGACGCCAGCAGCGCCTGATCCCCGGGAATCCCCAGCACACGCTCGATCTGCTCCCTCACCTGCTCGGGCTCGGCCTGGGGCAGGTCGATCTTGTTGATCACCGGGACGATCTCCAGACCCAGCTCCAGGGCCTTGTAGACGTTGGCCAGGGTCTGGGCCTCGATGCCCTGGCTGGCGTCCACGACCAGCAGCACCCCCTCGCAGGCGGCCAGCGCCCGGGAGACCTCGTAGGCGAAGTCGACGTGCCCCGGAGTGTCGATCAGGTTGAGCTCGTACTCCAGCGAGTCATCGGCGCGGTAGGCGAGCCGGACCGCCTGGGCCTTGATGGTGATCCCGCGCTCGCGCTCCAAGTCCATGGTGTCGAGCATTTGCTCGGTCAGGTCGCGGGGGCTCACCGTCCCGGTCCGCTCCAGCAGGCGGTCGGCCAGGGTGGACTTGCCGTGATCGATGTGCGCGATGATTGAGAAGTTGCGGATGCGCGAAGTCGCCGGGGAGGGCATCTGATCGGCGATTATCGCGTCCGTCGCGCGCGCTCCCTGGCCGACCTGGAGATGGTCAGCCAGCTGCAGCAGGAGATCTGGGGCCCGACCTCCCGACCGGTCCCGCCGACCATGCTGCGGGCACTGGGCGAGGCGGGCGGGATCGTGCTTCTGGGCGAGCTCCGCGGGGAGCCAGTGGGCTTCGCCTTCGGCTTTACCGGCCGCGCCCGCGACGGCTCCGCCTACCACCGCTCGCACGCCGCTGGCCTGCTGGCCCGGGCCCGCGGCCGAGGGCTGGGCTTCGCCCTCAAGCAGGCGCAGCGGCGCGAGGCGCTGCGCCTGGGCCTGGAGCGCATGGTCTGGACCTTCGACCCGGCGCTTGCCGCCAATGCCCACTTCAACCTGCGCCGCCTAGGAGCCCTGGCGCGGGGGTTCCAGCGTGACTACTACGGGGCCCGGGTGGACGCGCTCAACCGCCAGGGCCCGAGCGACCGCCTGATTGCCGAGTGGTGGCTCTCGCCAGGCCTGGAGCGCCGCCTGCGCGAAGTGCGCCGGGGTCCCGGGACCTGGGTCTGGCTCCCCGCCCCGGCGGAGTTGCTGCGCCCCAGCCAGCGTGGCCGGCAGCGGTTGCGCCAGCAGCTGGAGTCCGGCTTCAGTCAGGGGCTCGCGATCGTCGACTTCGACCGCGAGCGCCCCGCCTACCGCTTCGCCGAGCTGCCCCCCGGGACGCCGGCCCCAGCCGAGGCGGGCGGCCGGGCTCAGGCTTCGGAGCGGCGCAGCTCTGCCAGCGCCTCGAGCTCCGAGCCGTAGACACCCTCTGGGAGGGTTGCCAGCCGCTCCAGCAGTCCGGGC
>JBOHUK010000253.1:0-11402 GCA_050734395.1 Candidatus Dormibacteria bacterium | reverse complement strand
GGTGTCAATCAATACGCGATGCAGATCCACGTCCCCGTCGCGGCCAACGTCGACGCGTTCACCGCGACCGTGGACTGTGACCGTCCAGGTGTCGTCTGGCACGTGTGTGGCACTGATGGCGGGGTTTCTAATCAGGTGGCGAGCCTTGAGGGACCAGGGATCATTCACGCCAAAGTAGAAGTGGCCTCGGTAGAACGTGCCGTCGACCTGGGCCGTGAACGGCCGGTTATGCGAATTCACGGTAGCGACAACCAGCCACCGGGGCCCGTCAAGGCGATGGGCCAACTCCACGGCAGTCAGGTGCCGCCCCTGGGCGTGGATGTCACGCAGGTTCTTGCCAGCCCGCGCATAGCTTGAATCCAAGAGCTCCTGCAGCTGCTCGAGGTCTGCTGGCGTCTCGTGCACCAGCAAGTTATAACCCGCCGGCAAGGCCTTAAGCGCGCCCGGGCTCGAAGGCCATGCCGGGCTTCAGCGTCGTGGGTATGGGGCGGCGCGGCTTGCCGGCCTGCCAAGCCGCGGCCGCACTGACTGCAGGGCACACGCGACCGGGCGGTGAGTTAAGTCCCGTGGCTCTCAGGGGCGCTCCTGCGGTCGACTGAGCGTCTTGACCGACGCCGCGATCTGCTTGAGATGGGGCCGCTCGTGCCGGGCGAGCCTGCGCGCGTAGTCGAGTACCGAGCGCCGCAGCGGAGTGCCGCCGCCGGTGACCAGAACGCTGCGCTCCCACTCCTGCGCGGGCAGGGATCTCAGAACCAAGGCCAGCGTCTCCCGCTGCGCCGTGTATGCCCGCAGGGAGTGCTTGAAGTCGAGGTCCGGGTAGTCGGTGCTCTTGATCCAAGTGACAGGATTGACCGCCCGCAGCGTAGCTGGCCGGTCGTTGAGGATCGAGAGGATTGCCCCGCCCCACATGTCGGAACAGGCGCGCATGTGGGCCAGGACCTCGGTCGCCGACCACTCGCCCGGCTCCGGGGGAGTGTGCAGGGCGCGTCGCGGCGCTCCGGAGGTGGCGGCGGCAAGGCGCTGGGGCGCCGCCTCGAGAAGGGTGACCAGCTGCTTGGGACCGGGTTCCGCTGCCATCGGGTCACTCCCCATTGCCGCCAACGGTGCGGGGATTCATAGCACAGGTAGCCGCGAGCCGGCCGGGCGCGTGGCGACGGCCTAACTGGGGCATGATGGGTGCGGGACGACTCCCTCCGTGCCCCCCCTCGTGCCCCTGCCCTGGAGACCAAATGAAACTCTTCTCAGACCGCTACACCCTCCCCTCTCCCGGCCAGGCGCTGCCGGGGCGCCCCGAGCCGATGGCCGTGCCGGACCGCCACGCGGTGCTCGGCCATCCCCTCAAGCCACCCTTTCCCGCGGGCCTGGACCAGGCGGTTTTTGCCCTGGGGTGCTTCTGGGGCGCCGAGCGCGACTTCTGGGGGATCCCCGGCGTCTACACCACCGCCTCGGGCTACAGCGGTGGGCAGACGCCAAATCCGACCTACCAGGAGGTCTGCAGCGGCCGCACCGGCCACGCCGAGTCAGTGCTGGTCGTCTTCGACCCTGGTCTGATCAGCTATGAGCAATTGGTCAAGGTGTTTTGGGAGAGCCACGACCCCACCCAGGGGATGCGCCAAGGCGCGGATCGCGGCACGCAGTACCGCTCGGCGATCTACTGGCTGAAGCCCGAGCAGGAGCGGCAGGCACTGGCCTCGAGGGAGCGCTACCAGGCGGCACTGGAGGCGTCAGGGCACGGGCGGATCACGACCGAGATCGTGCCGGCCCGACCCTTTTACTACGCCGAGGATTACCAGCAGCAGTATCTGGCGAAGAACCCGCAAGGGAACTGCGGCGTGGGGGGAACCGGTATCAGTTGCCCCAGCGGAGTCGTGGCCACAGGCTGACCCGGGCGGTGTCGCGTACCACCTAGCCGCAACCTGCCGTTGCTGTGATGTGTTAGGCTCGCATAGTGAAGCGTACGACCATCATGCTGCCTGACGATCTGGATACGAAGATCCGCCTCGCTGCTCGTCAGCGGGGTCTGTCGATCGCAGAGGTGGCTCGCGAGGCCATTGAGCGCCACGTAGGCGCGCCGACACCCACTGGCCACCTGGCCTTCTTTGCCATCGGCGATGGGGGGCCAGCGGACGCATCCGAGCGCGCGGACGAGTTTGTTGGCAGGGCCGTAGCCCGCCGCCACCGGGCGACGCGCTCCGACTGACCCGCGCCCGTGCTGATAGTTGACGCTGGCCCCCTCCTCGCGGCCGCGTCGCGCAAGGATGCCCACCACCAACGTTGCCTCGAACTGCTGACCAAGGCACTGCGACCGATCCTGGTCCCAGCACTGGTAGTGACCGAGGTCGGCTACCTGCTCGCCGACCGGATCGGAAGGCACGCCGAGCTGGCCTTCGCACGCTCGATCTCCTCGGGCGAGGTCGTGGTCGAGCCGGTGCTCGACTCAGAGTGGGAGAGGATCGCGGAGCTCACCGCTGAGTACATCGACCTCCCACTCGGGATCGTGGACGCATCCCTGGTCGCACTCGCGGAACGTCATCACGCCGAGGTGATCGCCACCTTGGACCATCGCCATTTCGCCACCGTGCGCCCGCGTCACACTCGGACCTTCACGCTGGTGCCCTGACCGGTACCCGCCCCAGGAAACCGTTAGCGCGGCGGATCTGCCCACTTGTGGTTAGCCCGGGGAGCGGCTTGCGCGCCCGGGCGTGTCGCCTGCTGGCTCGGACACCGATTCCCGAGCTCAGCTCGGGTCGACCCGCCGGGCGGGCCCAGCGTCGACCGCCACCGGAGTCGGGTCGCCGGGACGGCCATCCACCAAGCGCAGACTGCGGTCCGAGGCATCCACCACCTCGGGGTCATGCGAGGCGATCACCACGATCCGGCCCTTGCGGGCGTGCGCGACAAGCATCTTGAGCACGACCCCGCGGAAGTCGGCCGACAGCTCCGAGGTGGGCTCGTCGGCAAGCACGATGTCGGGATCGCCGGCCAGCGCCCGGGCCACGGCCACCCGCTGCTGCTGGCCCCCCGAGAGGTCCTGGACCAGGTGGTCGGAGTTCTCGTCCAGGCCTACGGCGCCCAGGGTGCGCCTGGTGCGCTCGGCCACCTCCTCGCGGGGCAGGCGGCGCGCCTGCAGCGGCAGGGCGACGTTCTCCGCGGCGGTGAGCACCGCCACGAGGCCGTGGTTCTGGAGCACCACCCCATACAGACGCCGGCCCACCTCTCCCGACGGCACCGGCCGGCCGTCGAGTAAAACCCGGCCCCGGGTGGGGACCTGCAGGCCGGCCATCACCAGCATCAGGGTGGTCTTCCCGGAACCCGAAGGCCCGGTCACCACCACCACCTCCCCCTGGTGTACCCGCAGCTCCACCCCATCCAGGATGGCCCGGGAGCCGACATTGACGCCGACGTTGTCGGCGTAGAGCTCACTGATCATCCGGGCCGAGCTCCGGGTTGCGCAGGTCGACCCCGGTCGGATGGCGCAGCACCCGCACCAAGGTGCCGGGGGGCAGCCAGTCGAGGACGTCGACGGGGAGCTGGACGCTGCCGTCCCTGCCCACCACGGCGTACTCCTGGCCGCGACGTCCCTCCGCCCCGATGCGCCCGTCGCGGATGCTGACCGTCCGGGGCATGGCCGCCGCCACGGCCTGGTCGTGGGTGACGCTGACCACGGTCGCCCCCAGCTCCTGGTTCACCTTGAGCAGCAGCGCGATCACGTTGTCGCGGCTGACGGTGTCCAGCTGGCTGGTCGGCTCGTCCACCAGCAGCAGGGTCGGCGCCACCGAAGTCCCGGCCGCGATCGCCACCCGCTGCTGCTCGCCCCCGGAGAGGGTGGAGATGGTCTGCCCCGCCAGCGAGCCCATGCCCAACTGCTGCAGCAACTCCCGCGGCGTCCAGGGTAGCTTGCGGTGCCGTCCCCGGGCCCCGCGCTGGGCGAAGCCGACGTTCTGCTCGGCGGTGGCATAGGGGAGCAGATTGCGGGCCGGGTCCTGCAGCACCAGGCTGATGTCGGTGGCGCGCAGCCGCAGGAGCTGGCGGTTGCTGAGCTTGGGGAGGTCGTAGCTCCCGACCCGGATATGCCCGGCGCTGGGCCGCAGCAACCCGGAGAGCAGGGCCAGCATGGTGGACTTGCCCGAGCCCGAAGGCCCGAGCAGGGCCAGGGCCTCGCCCGCCTCCACGTCCAGGTCCACCCCCCGCAGCGCCACCACGTCGCCCTCGGGGCTGGGATAGAGGTGGACCACCCCGTCGCAGTGGATGTCAACTCCACGGGGGGAAGCGGCGGCGGCGGCGGCGGCGTGGATGCTCACAGGATCTCCGTGCGCAGGCGGTCATAGCCTGCCATGCGCATTGTGCCCAGCGAGGCCAGGCCTGAGGCCACCGCCAGCAGCACGACCAGGCTCACCAGCAGGGCGGCGATCGGCAGCCAGGGGAGCGGGAACTGGGGCGGAGGGCCCCCGGTGATGGTGGGGAACTCTGGCACCGAGGGCAGTGCAATCACGGCCCCGACGATGCCCGCGACCGCGCCCAGGAGCACCCCGGGCCCAAGCACCAGCAGCTGCTCGCCGAGCAAAGAGCGCAGCAAGGTGCGCCTCGGGATGCCGCTCGCCCGCAGCACCGCCAGCTCAAAGGCGCGCCGCCGAGCGGCCATGAAGATGGAGAACACGGCCGCCCCAATGGCCAGCAGGGCGGCCGCCCCGGCGGCGAAGAGGAAGAATTCGAAGGCGAGCGCCAGGCCCCCTTGGTTGAGGCGGCTCAGCAGCGTGGCGGGGACCTGCCGGCCGACGACCCGCACGCCCTGGGACTCGAGGCGGCTCACCACCGCGGCGGGTGCGTGCGGCGCCAGCCAGACCTGGTTCTCGGAGCCGCTCTGGGGCGAGGTCTCGGCCCGCAGGGCGGTGGGCAGGTCCAGCATGAACCCGACCGCGCCCAGGTTGGGCAGGGCGAAGGTGGTCATCTGAGTATCCACGTTGAGGGTGGTGCCGTCGAAGTCCTCCAGGGTGGCCTGGGCGGGGTCGCTGACCTGGCTGGAATTGGTGGCCACACCGCGAATGGTCGAGGGCAGCGGCGCCGCCAGCACCTGGGGCGCGGTGAGGTCCTGAACGCTGTCCGTGAAGGAGAAGACCGGGTCGCCCTGCTCGCTCAAGACCATGGCCCCGCCCCCGCCCGACTCCCAGTAGCCGGGGGCGGTGATCCGCCCGGGGACCGGCTCCCAGCCGGAGGCGGTGTGGCGCTGTTGCAAAGAGGAGATTGAGAGGGTGTAGTTCGCCACCTGAGCACCCGAGCTGGGCGCGGTCCAGTAGGGCACCAGAGCCGTCACGTGGCAACCGCCGCGGCAGGGTTGGGGCAGGGAGGCGGTGTAGGTGTGGCGCCCGGGCAGAAGGTAGCCGAAGTCGGCGACCCCGGGGTAACCGGCGCCGTCGATTAGCGAGAACTGCAGGTCCGGCTCGGGGCTGACCGCCTTGGGCAGCACCACCGTCATGCGCACCTCGCTCCCGGTCACGACGAGCGGTGGGGTCACCTTGGGAGTGAGCCAGCGGACGATCTGCTTGAGACTGTGGCGGC
Source organism: Candidatus Dormibacteria bacterium (assembly GCA_050734395.1). Classification (GTDB taxonomy): domain Bacteria; phylum Chloroflexota; class Dormibacteria; order Aeolococcales; family Bog-877; genus Bog-877. The sequence continues at coordinate 5,846 of JBOHUK010000253.1, read as the reverse complement.
TGGTCGAGGTGGGCCAGTCGGTGACCCGGGCGAGGCGCGCGGCATCGACGCCGAGCAGGTCCTGGCTTGGGCTCCGGGAGACGACCGCAGCCATCGCCCAGCGGCCCTTGGGGTCGGCATCACGGACCGCGGTCACCAGGTTCACACCCTCGGGCACGTGCACGTCGAGCACGGTCGCCGCCCCGGTGATGAAGTTGGCGCGGTTGAGCCGGTTGGTACCGGCGACCGCCCAGCCGGTGACGGCGAAGCAGGCGAGGCCGGTCGCGACGGCCAGCACCAAGATCTGGCGGAGGGTGGCGGGGCGGCGCACCACCTGGCGCACCGCGAGCGCCGTCGCCACCCAGAAGGAGTTCAAGGTGCCGCGCACCGCCAGGGCGCAGATCAGCGGCAGGAGCCGCACCCCGGCCACCGCCACCGCGACCGCCACCAGCCCGGGGGCGAAGAGGGCGATGGGGTTGGGCTGTTTGCCGTTGAGCACCCCGGAGAAGATCAACTCCACCAGGCCTGCCACCGCCAGCGCCACGGCGGCGCCGTCCACCGCCGCCCGGGCGGCAGTGGAGCTGCGCGGCTCGCTGGCCTGCAGCTCCTCGACCAGGCGCCGGGTCATGATCCGGCGGGCGCCCAGCAGGGTGGCGGCAATGCCCCCGACGAAGGCGGCCAGGGCCGCCACCAGCACCAGGCCGTAGAAGAACACCGGCGCCCCGTGGAGCAGCAGGGGCGAGGCGATCTTCACCGCCACCCAGGCCAGCAGGATCCCCAGCGGCAGCGCCAGACACAGCACCACCACCGGTTCCAGCAGCCCGACCGCCATGACCGCCCCCGTGCGGAAGCCGTGCAGCTTGGCCAGCGCCACCTCCTTCTGGCGCGCCTCCGCCGTCCGCGAGACCAGCCCGTACAGGACGAAGAGGGTGAGCAGGACCAGCTCCAGGTCCACGACCACGACCACGGCCAGCATCTGGCCCTCCTGGTTGGAGACCGTGTGAAGCTGGCCCAGGATCCCGCTGCTGGCGGTGGAGTTGCTCTGGGTCTCGACTGCGTACTTGTAGGCCTGGTAGGCGCTGTGCAGCTCCCCAGCGTTACTGACCGTGACCCGGTTCACCCGCAGGGGGAACTGCAGCGTTATCGCGGGGGAGTAGCCGGCCAGGGTGGAGGCGGGAGTAAAGAGGGCGTCCAGCCGGGGGATAGGCTTGGGCCCCTCCAGCGAGGCGGGCGGTGGTGGGCCGAAAGTGAAGTAGTTCTCACCGAACCAGTAGGGGTTGCTGCGCCCGCTCACTGCCACGACCCCGCTGACGCGCACCGAAGTCGGGGCCGCGGAGTTCAGGCCCAGCAGGGGAATTGAAGAGCCGACCGCCACCCCCAGGATGCGGGCGCTGCGGGCGGTGATCGCCACCTCATCCTTGGCGGTCGGGCAGCTGCCAGAGATGAACTTGAGATGGGCGCAGACCCCGGTGCGCGCCAGCAGGTCCGCCTGGTAGTACTTCCCGTAGGGGCTCGCCTTGGGCGTCTCGGTGCCCAGGTCCAGGGTGGTGACCGGCGGCAGGTACCAGTGGTCGAGGCCGTAGCTGCCCGCCTGGGTGACGTCGCGGGCCGCGGACTGCCGCAGCGGGCGGGCTCCGCTGTACACCTGGGGGATCACCGTGATCCCGTTCACCTGGGCGCTGCCGGATTCCAAGGTGGAGTGCAGGACGCTCCCCAGGGCGGTGCCGAAATAGAGAGGCCCGGCGGTGGCGGCCATGACGGCGATGGTGGCCACCACCAGCAGGCTCACGACCGCCCCGGCACGCCAGCGCATCGCGCGCAGCAGCAGCCGCAATTGGGTCATTCCGGCAGCTCCCGTCTAGAGCGGGTGGGGCGGAGTCGCCCCCACCGAGCGCAGGGCGCGCTCGGCTGGGGTGCCCACCCCCGGCCACAATAGGCCCACTGCGAGGCCGTGACATCCCCCACGAGGGTGGAAACGCGCCCGCACCGCCCAACCACCATCCGCGGCTCCCGGCTCAGCCGCAGGCCCAGCTGCCGTTGAGCGAGATGCTGTTGGAGGACACGGCGTTGCTCCACATGCCCCCTCCCAGCATCTCCATGCCCATGTCGCCGCTCACCTGGGTGGGGGCGAGCTGGAAGGAGCCGGACGAACCCCGGGGGGCGGTCTGCAGCGTGCCCAGGCCATAGCTGAGCTGGGCACGGTAGTCGGCTGGCGGGTGGTCGGGGGCGACGAGCAGCACCGACACCCCCTCGTGCAGCTCCGGCGCGATGTCCGGGTAGTAGACGTGCTGGCCGGGCGCCAGCCCGGAGAGGTGGACCGTGACCTGGGTCTGGTCGACCCATCCCCGCATCACCACCGCGGAGCCCCCGGGACCGCAGCTGATGGCATTGCTGCCGAGCTCGAGCTGGCCCTGCACCGCCCCGGTGAGCAAGACCCGGGCGACCGGGGTGGCGGGGGCGAAGGCCGCGGGCCGCCCCGGCAGGAGCGATAGCGCGGTGTTGGTCGCCACTCCGGCCGTGGCCGCCAGCAGGAGCGCCACCGCCACCCGGCGGGAGCGCTGGGCACGGCGCCGCGGACCGTCGGAACAGAGCCGCTCCGGCAGTGGATGCCACCAGGCCCGGACGGCCCCAGCCAACAGGTCCGCCACCACCAGTGGCTCCAGCTCGGTGACGGCGAGCAGGTCGCCGAGGTCCTGGCCGAACCGCCACCGCCAGTCGGCGGGGTAGATCCGCAGCAGAATCCGGCGGGCCCAGCTCACGCCTCGGCCCTCGCCACCAGGGCGCCCACCAGGCGCTGAAGTGCGGCGCACTCCACCAGCAGCCGGCTGCGGCCGGAGTCGGTGATCTCGTAGGGGTGTCGCCGCCCGTCGCTCTCCAGCCGCCGGATCCACCCCCCCTCCTCAAGGCGGGCGATGGTGCCGTAGAGCGTGCCCGGCCTGAGCCGCAGCCCCGCCAGCTCTCGCACGTCCTTGGTGATGGCGTAGCCGTGCTTAGGACCGGCGGCCAGGCTGCTCAGCACCAACGCAGCCGGGTCGGCGAGGCGAACGCTACGGGCGGGTGGGGGCACGTTTCCCTCCTCCTGCTAGGTACGTTTGCGATCTATCCGAATCGTAGCTGGACCGGCATGGCTCGTCAAGAGTGCCTCCCAGTTCCGGATTGGGGGCCCGGTATGGTGGGGGGGATGGCGCTGCACAGCCGACGACTGGGCACCCAGGGGCTGGTGGTATCCGAGCTGGGCCTGGGCTGCATGGGGATGTCGGAGTTCTACGGCCCCCCCGATGAGCAGGAGGCGACGGCCACGATCAGGCTCGCCCTGGAACTGGGCGTGACTCTCTTCGACACCGCCGACATGTACGGACCCTTCACCAACGAGCGCCTGCTGGCGCAGGCGCTGGGGCGGGAGCGGGAGCAGGTGATCCTCGCCACCAAGTTCGGCAACGAGCGGCGCTCCGATGGGGCGTTCGTCGGGGTCAACGGGCGGCCGGATTACGTGCACCGCGCGTGCCTGGGCTCGCTGGAGCGGCTCAACACCGACCACATCGACCTCTACTACCAGCACCGCGTCGACCCCCGAGTCCCGATCGAGGAGACGGTCGGGGCCATGGCGGAGCTGGTCGAGGAGGGCAAGGTCCGCTATCTGGGGCTCTCCGAGGCGGCCCCGGCCACCATCCGGCGCGCCCACGCCGTCCATCCCATCAGCGCCCTGCAGACCGAGTACTCGCTGTTCAGCCGCGACCCGGAGGCGGAGATCCTGCCCACGTTGCGGGAGCTCGGGATCGGCTTCGTCGCCTACAGCCCGCTGAGCCGGGGTCTGCTCACCGACCAGCCCCCGGACGCAGACCAGCTCGAGCCGGGGGACTTCCGGAGCACGCGCTACCCGCGCTTCCAGGGGGAAAACCGCGACCACAACCTCGGCCTCGGCAGGCGGGTCGGGGAACTGGCTCGGTCGGTTGACGCCACCGCGGCGCAGCTCGCGCTGTCCTGGGTTCTGCACCAGGGGGAGGACATCGTGCCCATCCCCGGCACCAAGCGGCGCCGGTACCTGGAGGAGAACGTGGCGGCCGCCGAGCTCGACCCGGCGCCGGGCGTGCTGACGGAGCTGGGTGAGCTGCTGCCACCGGGGGTAGCCAGTGGTGAGCGCTACGCCAACATGGGCTCGATCGACCGCTGAGGCCCCAGGGCGCCCCCCCTCCACCGGGCCCCCGCATCTAGTGGCACCGGCAGCTTCAAGCGCCACCACGCGAACCAGAGCGGGCCGGTGGCGACCACAAGACAGCCGCCCGCTGGCCTGCCCGCACAATATGTAGGTTAGACTCAGGGACAGACCCCAAGATATCGGAGAAGTCCCGATGCGCTGCCCCTACTGCAACCACAACGACCTGCGGGTGGTCGACTCCCGTGACTCGGAGACCGGCGAGGCCATCCGTCGCCGGCGGGCCTGCAACAGCTGCGGCAAGCGCTTCACCACCTACGAACGGATCGAGTCCATCCCCTTCTACATCGTCAAGAAGGACGGGCGGCGGGAGGACTTCGACCGCGCCAAGCTCTTCCAGGGGCTGATGAACGCCTGCAAGAAACGGGACATCTCGCCAACGCGGATCTCGCAGATGGTCGAGGACATCGAGGCTGAGCTGCGCGGGCGCGGGCAGTCGGAGCTGCCGAGCCAGGACGTGGGCGAGCTGGTGATGGCGCACCTGCGCCAGCTGGACGACGTTGCCTACGTGCGCTTCGCCTCGGTCTACCGCTCGTTCCGCGACGTCTCGGAGGTGCGCAACGAGATTGACCACCTCCTCTCGGTCAACCAGCGCCCCAGCGGTGGCCGGCGCCAGCGCCGCTGAGCCGCAGGGCCGGCTGCGCGGGCGGCTGGAGGCGCTCCAAAGCCGGATCCAGGAGGGCCTGCAGCGAGGGGGCCGGGAGCCCGGCTGCGTCCGCCTCGTGGCCGTGAGCAAGGGGCAGCCGCCGGAGGCGGTACGGGCGGTGCTGGCGCTGGGGCTCCGCGATCTGGGGGAGAACTACCTGCAGGAGTGCGCAGCCAAGGCCGCGCAACTGGGCGGAGAGCTGCAGCCCACCTGGCACATGCTGGGACACCTGCAATCCAACAAGGCGGTGCGAGCGGCCCAGCTCTTCTCCCGGGTCGACAGCCTGGACAGCCTGGCCCTGGCGCGGCGGCTGGACCGGGCTCGTCCGGGACCGGTGCCGCTGCGGGCGCTGTGCGAGGTAGACTTCACCGGGGTTCCCGGCCGGACCGGCTACCGCCCGGAGCTGCTCAGCGAGGAGCTGCCCGAGCTGCTCCGCCTGCCCCACCTGCGCATCGAGGGGCTGATGACGGTCGCCGCCCCGGAGGGCGCCGGGACGGCCTTTGCCGCCTGCCGGGAGCTGCGCTCGGACCTCGAGCGGCGCTGGGGTCAAGAGCTGCCCGTCCTGAGCATGGGCATGAGCCTTGACTTCGAGGAGGCGATCGCCCATGGCAGCACCGAGGTCAGGATCGGCACCCTGCTGTTCGGCCCGCGTCGAGCCTGAGCTCAGCGCGCGATGACGGTCAAGACCTGGTAGGCACTCGCGCCGCTGGGGAAGGTGGAGGACTGCCCGGAGCGCTGGTAGCGGCCGCTGCCGTCGCGGGCCCGCACCGCCAGGGTGTAGAAGCCGCCGGCCGGAGTCCAGCTGTAGCTCCACCGGGTCCAGACCGAAGGCGAGGGCGGTGGCTCGAGCCGGGCAGGCCGCCAGTGCCGGGAGCCGTCCAGGCTAACCTCGACCGAGGAGATCCCCCGGGTGCCGGCGAAGGCCACCCCGGTGAGCAGATAGCGGCGGTTGGCCTGGAGCGCCGTGTTGGCGGCGGGGAAGTCGAAGCGGGAGAAGATCTGTGGGTA
>JBOHUK010000252.1:0-32063 GCA_050734395.1 Candidatus Dormibacteria bacterium | reverse complement strand
CAGCCGATCACGGCTGCCATCAGGGCGGTGCCCACCCCCACCACCGCCACCAGTCCCGCCGCGACCGGCGCCTGCTGGTAGATGGGGTGGAAGCGCGCGACCAGGTACACCCCGGCGGTGACCATGGTGGCGGCGTGGATCAGGGCCGATACCGGGGTCGGGCCCTCCATGGCGTCGGGCAGCCAGGTGTGCAGCGGCCACTGCGCCGATTTGGCGGCCGCGCCCAAAAACAGCAGGATGCCAATCGCCGTCACCATCCCGGTGCCTGATAGGCCGAGGCCGTTGTGGAAGTGGGCGCCCGGGCCGACGTTGGCGAAGATGGTCTGCAGGTCGACCGTGTGCAGCAGCCTTCCGTGGCTGCCGCGCAGGTTGAGGAAGATGAGGAGGGTCCCCAGCACCAAGCCGACATCCCCGATCACCTGGGTGATGAAGGCCTTGCGCCCCGCCACCACCGCCGAGTGCCGCTGATACCAGAAGGCGATCAGCACGTAGGAGGCGAAGGCCACCATCGCCCAGCCGATGATGAGGAAGACGAGGCTCTCGCTCATCACCAGCACCAACATGCTGGTGATGAACAGGTTCATGTAGGCAAAGAAACGGTTGAAGCCCTGGTCTTCCGCCATGTAACCGACGCTGTAGACGTGGATCACCCCTCCGATTCCGGTGATCACCAGCATCATCACCAGCGCCAGCGGGTCGATCCGCACCGAGAAGTCGGCGCTGAGCCCGGCCAGCCCGCTGACCCCGGGTTGCGCCCGCCCCCCGATCTGCAGCCAGTGCCAGAGCACCACGGTCACCCCCCGGCCGGCGGCTGGCTGGGCGAGCACCTCGGCCAGCAGGATGAGGCAGGCGACGAAGGCGGCCAGCACCACCCCCGGCCCCATCCAGGCCACCACCTTGCGGGGCAGGCGCCCCGCGCTCAGGGCGTTGACCAGGAAGCCTGCGGTGGGTAGGCCCAGCACGATGGCGCTGAGCACCAGGGTGAAGGTCGGGTTCATCGGCGGCTCATTCGCGCATCTCGCTGAGTTCGTCCACGTCCAGACGGCGGCCGCTGCGGTAGACGCCGGTGATCAACGCCAGGCCGACCACCACCTCGCTGGCGGCAACCGCGATCACGACCAGCGCGAAGACCTGGCCGTCCATGGTGTGGGTGAAGCGGGCAAAGGTGATCAGGGCCAGGTTGGCGGCGTTGAGCATCAGCTCGATGCTCATGAAGACCACGATCGGATTGCGGCGCACCATCACCCCGACCGCCCCCAAAGAGAAGATGGCGGCGGAGAGGATGAGGAACCCCGGGAACAGCCCGGTCACGCCTTGACCGCCGACCGCTGCGACAGATAGACCGCCCCCACCGCCGCCACCAGCAGCAGCAACGAGGTGACCTCGAAGGGCAGGAGGTAGGTCGTGAAGAGCTGCTCACCGAGTGTCTGCACCTGCCCGTGGCTGTTCACCAAAGGCGGGCTGAACGGGCCGAAGCCGCCGTGGAAGTGGCCGCCCGGACCCACCGTGATCCCGTTCAAGGTCAGTCGGCCCACTATGACCGTGAAGGCGATCGCCGCCAGCCCCCCCACCAGCACCCGCAACTCCAGGGGGCGCAGCCGCTCCTCGGCCGAGGGAGCGAGCAGGGCGATGATGAACACGAAGAGCACCATCACCGCCCCGGCGTAGACGATGATCTGGACCGCCGCCAGGAACTGGGCGTCGAGCAGCAGGAACAGGACCGCCAGGGCGACCATGTTCAAGACCAGGCTGAGTGCCGCGTAGAGGGTGCGACGGCTGACCACCACCCCCACCGCCCCCGCAAAGGCGATCACCGCCGCGACGCCGAAGATGACCGTCATACCGGTGGGGTGCCCCTCCCCTCCTTGAGCGGGCGCGGGATCGGCGGGTTGACCCCCGGCTCGATCCCGGCCGGGCCCTCGTGGCCGGACCCCGCCCCCAGGGGGGTGGGCTGCGGGGCAGGGGCACCGGTCTGTTCTCCTGCCCCCTTCTCCATCGGGGCGAAGCCGGGCCAGGCCTCGAGCAGGTCGTCCTTGGTGGCGACCAGCCGCTCGCGCTTGTAGTCGACCAGGTCGAGACGCGGGCCGAGGGTGATCGCCTCGGTGGGGCAGGCCTCGGCACAGTAGCCGCAATAGATGCAGCGCATGAGGTTGATCTCGTAGCGGACGGCGTAGCGCTCGCCCGGGGAGACCGGATGCTCGGGGTCGTTCTCCGCCGCCTGGACGTAGATGCAGCCCACCGGGCAGGCGCCGGCGCAGAGCTCGCAGCCGATGCACTTCTCCAGCCCGTTGTCGTAGCGGTGCAGGATGTGCCGCCCGCGGTGCCGCGGCGGCACCGCGCGCTGCTCCTCCGGGTACTGGATGGTGACCGGCTTGCTCGTCATTGCCTTCATGGTGGTGCGCAGCCCGATCAGCATTTCCTTGAACATCTCAGCCCCTTCGTGCCCGCCGGGCCACCCCTGTCAATGCAGGGCCACGAACAGCGAGGTCAGCAGCAGGTTGACCAGGCCCAGCGGCAGCAGCACCTTCCAGCCGAACTGCATGAGACGGTCATAGCGCAGCCGTGGGAAGGTCCAGCGCACCCACATCATCACAAAGATCAGGAGTGAGACCTTGGCGCCGAACCAGAGGGGCCCGAGCCAGTTGGGCAGGAACCACAGGGGGGCCAGCCAGCCGCCCAGGAACATCACGGTCGCGATCGCGCAGACGGTGATCATGTTGATGTACTCGGCCATGAAGAACAGGCCGAAGCGCATCCCGGCGTACTCGGTGTGATACCCGGCCACCAGTTCGGTCTCGGCCTCGGGCAGGTCGAAGGGCAGGCGGTTGGTCTCGGCCAGGGCGCCCGTGAAGTACAGCAAGAAGCCCAACGGCTGCATGAAGACGAACCACAACCCCTGTTGGTGGTTGACCACCGTCTCCAGGTTGAGCGACCCGGCCAGCAGCACCGGGCCGATCAGGGCGAAGCTCACCGCCATCTCGTAGCTGATCAGCTGGGCGGAGCTGCGCAGCGCCCCCAGCAGCGAGTACTTGGAGTTGCTGGCCCACCCGCCCAGGAAGATTGCGTACACCCCGAGCGAGGTGATCGCCAGGATGAAGAGCAGGCCGACGTTGAGATGCGCCAGGTCCCAGTGCAGGGGGTAGCCGCCGGGGCAGCTGGGCGAGAGCGGGCCGGCGCCATGCGTCCCGGCGATGCAGATCGTCTGGTCTAGGGGGATGGTGGCGAAGGCGAAGAGCGCCGCCGCCGCCGCCAGGGCGGGCGCCAGCGTGTACAGGAGATGGTCCCGCCCCTCGGGGGCGGCCTTCTCCTTCAAGAAGAGCTTGATCCCGTCCGCGGCTGGCTGGAGGGACCCGAAAGGGCCGACCCGGTTCGGGCCGAGGCGCATCTGGATCCGCGCCGAGATCTTGCGCTCGGCCAGCGTCATGTAGGCAAAGCCGGTCGCCAGCACGAAGACGATGAGTGCGCCCTTGACCACGGCCACCACCACTGCCAGCACGATCGAGGTGGCGGCGGGACTCAAGCCGGCTGTGCCCAGTTGGATCGCAGGCCACCGGCGGTGCCCCGGTAGGCGGGAACCGCCGTCGCCAACAGGTCGAAGACCGGGCCGGCCAGCGCCTGGACGGGTAGGGGGGTGCCCAGTCCCTGGCCGAGGTCGGCCAGGATCCGCAGGTCCGAGGGAAAGGCGAAGCGCGGCTGCACCGCCGGGCGCACCCGCTGCACCCGCCCTTCGGTGTTGGTGACGGTGCCCGCCTTCTCGGCGATCGTGCGCCCGGGCAGCAGGGCGGTGGCCAGCCGGGTGGCCAGGCCATGGTGGGGCGCGATCACCACCACCGCCTCCAGCCCCTGCAGCGCACGCTCGAATTGGGGAAGGCGCTCCCACTCCGGGTCAGGATTGAGCAGGACGAGCGCTCGCAGCCGGCCGCGGGCGGCCGCCTCCAGCATCTGTGGGCCCGAGAGCCCGGGCTTGGGAACTGGTCGGTGGCCGGGGAGCCTCGACGGCAGCAGCCCCAGGTCCTGACAGCCGCGCGCGTTCATCCCCTCGGCGACGATCAGGGTGCCCGCCTCCACCCCGAGGCGCCGGAGGCGGTCGCGGAGCCGCCTCGCCTCCTCCCGATCCCGGAGGGTGGCGACCACTCCGACCTTGGCCTGGCCCCGCAGCCGCTGCGGCAGCCGGTTCAGCTCCGGTCCCACCTCCACGCGCAGGATCTGGCGCTGGCGCTTGGTCTGCGCCTTGAAGAGGCGCAGGGTCAAAACCGGCGCCAACTCCTCGGGCGCCGAGCCGAGCACCACGACCGTCGAGCACTCCTCGAGCTCGGCGATCCCCAGCTCGGCGTCCTCGGGGTCGAGCTCCGGTGCGGGCTCCAGCCGGTGGTCCAGGTGGGGGGTGCCCAGCACCTCGCGCCCGAGCCACTGCAGCAGGAAGGCTTCCTCGTTGGTCACCCGCGGCGACCCGAGCAGCCCGATCGCCTCCGGCCCCCCGTCCGAGCGCACCCGCAACAGCGCCCCTGCCGCTCTGGCCACCGCCTCGCGATAGGAGACCGTCTGCCGGGCTCCGCCCAGGCTGGCCTCGGGGTTGAGAACCCGGTCGGGGCGGTTGAGCTCCGGGAAGCTGTAGCGGCCGCGGTCGCAGAGCCAGCTGTCGTCGACCTCGGGGTTGTCGTTGCTCACCAGTCGCGCGACCTGGTCCTCGCGGGCGTCGATGAACACGTTGCAGCCGTAAGAACATCCCGGGCAGATGCTGGCGGTGCGGCGCAGGTCCCAGGGCCGGGCCCGGAAGCGGTACTCAGCGTGCGTGAGCGCCCCCACCGGGCAGATCTCCGGCAGGTTCCCCTGGAAGCGGCTCTGCAGCTCGCGGCCCTCAAAGGTGTCCACCAGGGTGTGCACCCCGCGCTGCTGGAGCACGATCTCCCGCTCCCCGGTGATCTCCTCGTAGTAGCGCACGCAGCGCCAGCAGAGGATGCAGCGCTCCTGGTCCAGGTAGATGTGGTCGGAGAGCTTGACGGCCTTGTTGAAGTGCACCTTGTCGGTGATCGCCCCCCGGGCGCGCCCGGGGCCGTAGCGCTGGGTGAAGTCCTGGAGGTCGCACTCCCCACCGCGGTCGCAGACCGGGCAGTCCAGCGGGTGGTTCACCAGCAAGAGCTCCAGGTTGCCCTTGCGGAAGTCCCGCACCTGGTCGGTCTGGGTCCGGACCACCATGTTGGGGCTCACCCGGGTGGCACAGGCGGGCTGGAGCTTGGGGGTGCCTTCGATCTCCACCAGGCACATGCGGCAGACCGCGACCGGCTCCATCTTCTTGTGGGCGCAGTAGACGGGGACGTAGACCCCGGCCTTCTCGCAGGCGTCCCAGACAAGCGTTCCCTGGGCAACCTCGACCTGGTGCCCGTCCACCGCCACCTTGATCAGCTCGGGCGGCGCCTCGGTCTGGGCCATCTCAGGCGGCCGCCTCGACGCCCGCGCGCACAGGGCAGCGGCCGGCGCCGCAGTGGCTGCGGAACTCCTGGGGGAACATCCGGTAGGCGGACATGACGAACCAGGTGGCGGTGTCACCCAGGAGGCAGAAGCAGCGCCCGTCCATGTTCCGGCAGACGTCCTCGAGAGTCTCCAGCTCGGCCAAGGTCGCCACCCCGGCCTCCAGGCGGGTCATGAGCTCCTTCTCGAAGTAGGTCCCCTCCCGGCAGGGCACGCACTTGCCGCAGGACTCGTGGTGGTAGAACCCGACCAGCCGCCGGGAGACGTCGACTAGGCAGGTGGTCTCGTCCATGACCACCAGCGCCCCCGCCCCCAGCGACGAGCCGGCGTCGGTGACCGCCTTGAAGTCCAGGGGCAGGTCGAGGTGCTGCGGGCCGAGGATCTGCATCGAACCTCCGCCGGGCTGAAGCGCCTTGAGCCGCCGCCCCTTCCAGACGCCGCCCGCAAGCGCCAAGAGCTCGCCGATGGTGGTGGTGCCCAGGGCGACCTCGTAGTTGCCCGGACGCTCCACGTGGCCGCTGACGCAGAAGACGCGGGTCCCCGGGCTGGCCTCGGTCCCCTGGCGAGCGTAGGCGTCACCGCCCTCGAGAATGATGTAGGGCAGGTTGGAGAGGGTCTCGACGTTGTTCACGACCGTGGGCTGGCCGTACAGCCCCTTGACCGCCGGGTAGGGGGGCTTGAGCCGGGGCTGGCCGCGCAGGCCCTCGAGAGAATCCAGCAGCGCCGTCTCCTCGCCGCAGATGTAGGCCCCGGCGCCGCCATGGATGATCAGCTCGCAGCCCCAGTCCCCGCCCAGGATCCGCTTGCCGGCGTACCCCGCCCGGTAGCACTCGGCGACACAGCGCTCAAGCAGCTCGCGCTGGGCGCGGTACTCGCCCCGGATGTAGATGAAGGCGTGGCTCGCCTGCACGCCGCGGGCCGCGATCATCGTCCCCTCCAGCAGCTGATGGGGCAGCTCCTCCATCAGGAAGCGGTCCTTGAAACACCCGGGCTCGGACTCGTCGGCATTGACGCAGAGGTACCTGGGGAACACCCCGGCCGGGAGGAACGACCACTTGGCGCCGGTGGGGAAGCCGGCCCCGCCCCGCCCCTTGAGACCCGAGGCCTTGACCTGGGCCACGATCGCTTCCGGGGTCATGGTCAGAGCCTTGCGCAGACCCTGATAGCCCCCCGCCCGCTCGTAGCCCGAGAGGGTGGTCACGCCCTCGGCTCCCAGGGCCCGGGTGAGGACGCGGGCCTCAGGCATCCCCGCTCCCTTGGCGGGCGCGGCCGCGCCGGCGAACTCCCTCCAGGACCGCGTCCGCCGACTCGAAGTCCAGGTTCTCGTAGCTGTAGCGGTCCACCTGCATCATGGGCGCGCCCCCGCAGGCGCCCAGGCACTCCACCGTCCCCTCCACGGTAAAGAGGCCATCTCTGCTGGTGCCCCCCTCCTCCACCCCGACCGACTCCTCCAAGTGGCGCAGGAGCTGATCCGCGCCCCGCAGGCCGCAGGAGACGTTGAGGCAGACCTGCACCAGGTGACGGCCGGGCGGGTGCTGGAAGTACATCGAGTAGAAGGTCGAGACCGCCTCCACCTCCGACTCCTTGAGGCCCAATTCCTTGGCCACCTCCGCGAGCGCCGCTGGGGGCAGGTAGCCGAGCTGGTCCTGCACCGCCCACAGGGCCGGCAGCACCGCCGAACTCGGCCACGGGTACTGCCGGCGAGCCTTGCGGATCCGCTGCAGTGTCGCCCGCGAAAGGGTGGGCTCCGACTCCCGGGTCTGGGCCTCACTCATCCGAGCTCTCGCTGTGGGGCGGGCGCCGGAGCGGGAACGGTGGGCTCGGCGCTGCTTGGCGGGCGCGCTTCTGCATACCGCAGTCCATTCGCACTTCACTTTACCAAGCCCGCCCGGCACGGCCCGACGGGGTGAGCTCGGCCCCGGCGCCCTAGTCCTGTGCCTCAGGATTACAGGCCGTGAGCCCCGTGCCCCCTCCTGCCGAGGACCTGGCACCGATGCCCTCGACGCCGGAGGAGGAGCCCCCGCCACGCTCCCGAGCCCGGGGGCTGCTCAAGAGCTCTTTGATCCGCCAGAACCTCCTCTACCTGGTGGGGATCGGAGGGTCCGGCGCCGGGGTGCTGATCGCGCAGTCGTACGGCGCCCACCACCTCACCCCGGTCGAGAACGGCGAATCGACCGCGGTGGTGGCGGTGCTCAACCTCCTCTACACCGCCTCCTTCGTGGTCAACGCCGGGGCCGCCCGGGAGGTGGCGGCGGCGATGGCCCGGGGCGTCCCCGCGGACGTGCGCTGGCCGGAGGTGCGCCGCTTCACCCTGCGGGTCGGGGCGGGGCTGGCGGCGGCGATGGTGCCGGTCGACGTGCTGCTCGCCTTCCTGCTCCACCTCCCCCACCCCGAGGTGCTGGTGGTCACCATCGCCGCCGGCCCGCTGTCGGCCATGGCGGGCGCCCAGCGTGGCTTCCTGCAGGGCGCCCGCGACTTCGGGCGGCTGGCGATCAACTTCCTGATCTACGGCGGGACGGTGGTGGTCCTGGCCGTGGTCCTGCTCCACGTCGGCCTGGGCTCGGCGGCGGTGCCGGTCGCCACCCTATGTGGCGCGGTCGGCTCCGCCATCTACCCCCGCCACCACCACCACCCCAGCGCTCACCGGCTGCGCAGCCAGGGACGGCTCGTCGACTACAGCGTGGTGGCGGGAGCCGCCACCGCCCCGCTCTTCAACAATCTGGACGTCGTCGCCGCCCGCCATGTGCTCACCCCAGGCGGCGCCGGCCTCTACTCGGGGCTCTCGGTGATGGGCAAGATCATCTTCTTCGGCACCAGCAGCCTGAGCGCGGTGATGTATCCCCGGGTGGCGGCTGCCGCCAGCGCCTCGGTGCGCCGCCGCCTCTTCCTGCAGACGGCGGCCGCGCTGGCCCTGGCCGACGCGGTGGCTCTCGCCGCCTACGGCCTGCTCTCGCGCCATCTGCTGCGACTGGTGCTAGGGCGCCAGTACCACAGCGACGCCAAGCTGCTGCTGCTCTTCGCGGCTGGGGTGGTGGGCCTGACCGTGGTCAACCTGCTCGTCTACTACGGGATGGCGACCCGCAACCGCAACTTCGCCCTGGTGCCGGCGGTGGGAGTGCCCGCCCTGCTGGCCTGGCTCTTCACCTCCCCGCCCCAGGTGAGCAGCTTCGTGCCCCGGATAGCCAGCGCCCTGCTGGTGCTGGCGGCGGCGGAGGCGGTCCTGGTGCTCCCATCTGCCCTGCGGGGCCGGGCCAATTCGCCCAAGCACTGAGGCATGCCCTCCTCGTGGCGAGGCATCGGGGGCCGTGACAGCCGCGCGGAGGCCCCGCCCAGATGGAACCCACTACGGGGTGGACACCGCCTAACCGGGGCGGCTGCCGGCTCGGGCCGCGAGTATCCGGGCAACCTCCGCGCGCGCCGCGGCGATCGGCGGCCGTGCCAGCCCGAGAGCTTCCGCCGTCCGGACGGCCAGGCGGTCGTAGAGATCCATCGTCGCCAGCAGGGCCGCACGGGCGTCGGACACCGGGAAGCCAGCGAAGCAGCGGTCCAGCCCCTCGCGGACATCGGGGTCCGCCCACTGCTCGAGGTGCTTGCCGAGGAACCAGGTGAGCGCCTCTCGCCCATACCGCGCGCGGTGGTCCCACTCGATCATCCTGAGGAGCTCCTGCTTGGCGTCCCAGTCGCGGATCTTCGCCAGCCAGGGCTCGTTGCGCACCACACAGCGCGCGCCCATGATCGCCGCCGCGTAGAACCAGTTGCAGGATTCCGCGAACTCCGCCTCCCCGGGCAGCGGACGGTCGGGCGGGACCAGCGGCAGTCGCGCGCTCACCCCGTCCTTGTCGAGGAGCACGCGGAAGGGTTCGTCGTAGGTGTCCACGCCGAGGTCGGCGAGGGGCGTGACGGTGAAGTCGATCTTGCCGTCGACGTAGTAGGCAAGCCGGGTCGGGTACCAGCCTGGGTTGGGGAGGTTCTCCTCGACCAGCACCTCTCCGAACCGCCGGTGCCAGCCCGGGTCCGCGAGCAGCTGCTCGGGGTCGGTGACGTAGAGCTGCACGTCGAGATCGGAGAGCTCATCGACGTCGGGGTCGCCGCGGCCCAGCGACCCGACCAGCACGACGAGGCGGATCGTCTCCTCCCCGCCCGCCCAGGCCACGAGCTCGGCGATCGCCCGATCGTGGTCCAACGGTCAGCCTCGGTTGGACCGCCTCAGCGGTCTACGTCGCCCAGGGTGATGTCGATGCTGCCTATAACCGCCACCGCGTCCGCCACCAGCTCGTCCTGGACCATGCGATGCAGGGCGGAGAGGTTGGAGAAGGAGGGGGCCCGCACCTTGCAGCGGTAGGGGCGGTTCTCGCCGTCGCTGTAGAGCAGGAAGCCCAGCTCCCCCCGCGGGCTCTCGATCGCGTGGTAGACGCTGCCGACCGGTGTCCGGAAGCCCTCGGTCACGAGCTTGAAGTGGTGGATGAGCGACTCCATCGAGGTGTCGATCTCAGAGCGCGGCGGGGGGGTCACCTTGCGGTCCGAGGTGTTGGTGGGGCCGGAGGGGAGATCGCGCAGCGCCTGGTCGATGATCCGGCAGGACTCGCGCAGCTCGCGGACCCGGATCAGGTAGCGGTCGTAGACATCACCGCGCACCCCGATTGGAACTTCGAACTCGAAGTGGTCATAGCTGCTGTAGGGCTGGGCGCGGCGGACGTCGTAGGGGACTCCCGAACCCCGCAGGGTCGGCCCGCTGCAACCGAACGAGATCGCCTCCTCGGCTGAGATCACGCCGAGCCCGATCGTGCGCTGCCGCCAGATGGGGTTGGCGGTGAGCAGGCCCTCGTACTCATCGACGCGCTGGAGGAACTCGGCGGTGAAGGCGCGCACCATGGGAACGAACTCCTCGGGCACGTCGGCCATCAGGCCGCCCACCCGGATGAAGCTAGTCATCATCCGCACCCCGGAGATCCACTCCAGAATGTCCAGGATCTTGTCCCGTTCCCTCCAGCAGTACATGAACACCGTAGTCGCGCCCAGGTCGAGGGCGTGGGTGCCGAGCCAGATCAGGTGGCTGGCGATCCGCGAGAGCTCGGCCACGATCACCCGGAGGTACTGGCCTCGGGGCGGGATCTCCAACTCCAGCATCCGCTCCACGGTGAGGGCGAAGCCGAGGTTGTTCATCGGCGGCGCCAGGTAGTCCATGCGGTCAGTGAGGGGGATGCACTGCTGATAGGTGTGCGACTCGAAACTCTTCTCGAAGCCGGTGTGGAGGTAGCCGATGTCCGCGCGGCAGGCCCGGACTCGCTCCCCGTCCAGGCTCAGCACCAACCGCAGCACCCCGTGGGTGCTGGGGTGCTGGGGGCCCATATTGATCTCCATCAGCTCTTCGGCCGGCTCGATCTTGTCGAGGAAGCTGCCCACCCCGCCGGGGCGAATGCGCGGGATCCCCTCCTGAACTGGGATGGCGTCGGGCGGGGTGCCGTCGCCCTCGGGGGGCGGCATCACCGCCATCAGGGACGCTCCACCGCACCCCGGGTGGCTCCGGGGAGGTACTCAGGGCGGTCCTGGGAGGAGAGCGCCCACTCGATGTTGTGGGTGAAGGCGACCGGCTCCCCGAAGGACACGTAGTCCTTGCGCAGGGGATGGCCCTCCCAGTCGTCGGGGAGCAGGATCCGGGTTAGGTTGGGGTGGTCGACGAAGTTGATCCCGAAGAGGTCGTAGCACTCGCGCTCATGCCAGTCCATCCCGGCGAAGATCGCGGCCAGCGACGGCACCGCCGTTTCCTCTCCCGCCAGGACCCGCACCCGGACCAGATCGTTGTGGACCAGAGAGCGCAGCAGGTAGAGGACGTCGAAACGTGGCTCCCGCTCCGGCCAGTCAACGCAGGTCATGCAAACCGGCATCTCGTAGAGGCAGTCCGCGTCTTGTCGCAGGGCCGAGGCCGCCGCCAGCAGCCGCTCCACCGGCACGGTCACGGTGAGCTGACCCATGCTCTCCTCGGAGCTCACCTGGCTCGTGGGCAGCAGGCGCTGCAGCAGCTTCAGCGCCGCCTGGCCCTGGCGCGGGCTCGCGATCGGGGTGCGCCGCCGGGCGGGCAGGCGCCTACTCCCGGAGGCTCGAGACCGGGGTCGCGGCGATCTTCTTCTGCAGCTTGATCACCGCGTCCAGCAGGCCTTCGGGACGGGGCGGGCACCCAGGGATGTAAACGTCCACCGGCACCACCTTGTCGACCCCCTGGATGATGGCGTAGTTGTTGAAGATGCCCCCGCAGGAGGCGCAGGCCCCCATCGAGATCACCCACTTGGGGTCGGGCATCTGGTCGTAGATCTGGCGCAGCACCGGACCCATCTTCTGCGAGACCCGCCCGGCCACGATCATCATGTCCGCCTGCCGCGGTGAAGCCCGGAACACCTCGGCCCCAAAGCGCGACATGTCGAAGCGGGCGTTGCTGGCCCCCATCATCTCGATGGCGCAGCAGGCCAGACCGAAGAGCGCCGGCCACAGGGACGAGTACCGTCCCCAGGCGATCACCTTGCCGACGGTCGTGGTGAAGATGCCCGAGCGGGCGGCGGCGTCCGCCAACTCCTGGTCAGCGGGAATGGCGCCCGGAATCGCCGGCGCCTCGGCCGCGCCCAAGAGCTGGGCGCGCAACAGCGGCGGGGGCCGCAGCAGCTGGCCTTCCTGGCTCAATTCCACTCCAGTGCCCCCTTGCGCCACACGTAGGCCAGGGCCACTCCCAGCAGGGCCACGAAGATCGCCATCTCGATGAAGCCGAAGAAGTGGAGGGTGTGCTTGACCAGTACCGCCCAGGGGAACAAGAAGATGGCCTCGACGTCGAAGATGATGAAAAGCATGGCGGTGAGGTAGAAGGAGACCGAGAAGCGCCGGCGGGCGCTGGCCGCCGGGACAATCCCGCACTCGTAGGGCAACCCTTTGGCGGCGGTGGGCCGTCTCGGCCCCAGGAGGGAGATCCCGGCCGTCATCACCGCGCCGACGGCCACCACCATGATCAGGAAGACCAGGAGCGGCAGGTAGTCGAAGAGCATCCAAACCCAGTTTAGCAACGCCTGGTGAGATCGCCGACCGGCTCAGTTTGGTCGTGGTCGGCCGCGGCGCCCGACTAGACTGAGGCGAGCTGCGGGAGTAGCTCAGTTGGTAGAGCGCTAGCCTTCCAAGCTGGATGTCGCGAGTTCGAGTCTCGTCTCCCGCTCCATTGCTTTGGGGCCGGCCAGCTACTCCCCGCCCGTCGAAGCGCCCCGAGACCTGGCTCGGGGCCGTCGGCCGTGGCCCGGCGAATCCCCTGAGAGGGCTCAGCCACAAGTCTCGGACGCGGTCAGCTCAGGGTCGGATGACCGCCCAGCCTGCGGTATGTGCACCAGCGGCGACGCGCGAGTCGTAGGTGACCACCCCCTCCAGGTCCGGACCCAGTTCCGATGCCGCCACAAGATGGATGGCATCCAGGGAGCGCAGCTGAGAGGGAGCGAGCCTCCCGGCAGCGTGGTACGTCGAAGCCGACGGCAGCACCAGGGACACTCGGTCGAGGAGCTCCTCGATGACATCCGCCGCAATGCCGACGCGGGAGGCGGCACGTTGCGCTTCGGTCGCGAGCAGCTGCGACGACCAGCAGCGCGGGTGGTGGGTGAACCAGGCACGCATCGCGGGCGAACCTTCCTCCGCCACCACCAGCTTGAGAAACGCGGAGGTCTCCAAGTAGAAGGCCACCTAGCTTTCGCCGCGCAGCTCGTCTAGGGCGGTTTGGATAGAAGTCGCGGCCGGGACGGCGGGTGGGAGCCCGCCCTCCAGCCGGCGGGCGGCCCGCACCCTGCCCGCCGCCACCAAGCTCCCAGTGCCCACCGCCATGGACGGCGGGACGATGACGGCCACCAACTCTCCCCGGTCGGTCACCCCGAGCGTCTCGCCGCGGCGGACGCGGCTGATCGCGACCGAGGCGTGCTGCTGTAGCTCCCGGATCCCAATCTTCTCCATGTGCGGCCACCGTAGCACACTGAGACTTGGGATCACCTGCGTGCGGTGGCCGCGGGTCGCGCCCCGTCAGCTCAGCGCGCGCTCCAAGAGCGCGCGGATCGTGGACTCCACGTCCGGCGTCAGCTCCTTGATGGCGAAACCGGTTGGCCACATGCCGCTTTCATCGAGACGCGCCTTGTCAGTGAAGCCCAGGGTGCCGTAGCGCGCCTTGAACTTGCCCGCGTTCTGGAAGAAGCAGATGAGATCGCCACCCTTGGAATAGGCGGGCATCCCATACCAGGTCCGGGGCGCCAGGGAGGGAGCGCAAGCCTTGATGAGCTCGTGAAGTTGGGTGGCCATCGCGCGGTCTGGCTCCGGCATCTCCGCGATCTTTGCCAGAACGTCGCTCTCGCCGTCCAGCTGGCTGGTCCGGGAGCGCCGGGTCGCCGCCCGCCGCTCTCGGACCAGCTCCTGCATGGCGGCACGCTCGTCCTCCGTGAAGAGCTCGCCGGCCGCAGCTTTGGCCGTGGACCGTCGGCCAGTCCGGGTGCCGCCTTTCGGTTCTGCTTTCTTCTCCGCCATCGCCAAGCCCTCCTGGTCCGCTAAACCCGACGCCAGTCCCCTTTCCTCCGCCGGAGGATAAGCAAGGCTCGCACGCCCCGGCAGGCACCATTGCCTGGGACCTGGGCCGCTACCACTCCCCGCAGTAGACGAAATCCGCGGCCGGGCGTCCTAGCCATTGGGCGATGCGCATGGCGAGGCCCATTCCGATGGCGAACCGCGCAGTGCGGATGCCGGTGAGCTGGCTCGGGGTGCAGCTCAGTTCGAGCGCCAGTTCCGACCAGGTGAGCCCACTTCCCCGCCGGGCGTCGTTGAGCGCCTCGTAGGTCGCGCGCAGATCCCAGCGCAAGCGCCGGTGCGGACCACATGCCGGGAGCGACTCGGAGGTCGGGACGACGCCGCCTCCAACTAGGAAGCTCTCGGGACATTCGCCCAGCCACCGGAGCATGAATACGGCGTGCTGGCAGCTGCTCTCGCCCCTCGCCCTCAGCCCTGCGATCGTCGAGGAGCTGATCGGATGATCTTTGCGCCGCGCGTTAAGTACGAAGGACTGCTCCCAGATGGCGCGGGCAACGCCACTCCAGCTGAGCCCCTGCTCGCGCCGCCGGGCGTCCAGGGCGAGCCAAAGGGCGGCGGCGTCGAAGTCGCGGATCTCGCCCGCGCGCGCACCGCCGCCGGAAGTCCGGATACGGCGTCTCAGTGGTCGGGGGCCGGTCGCGCCTGTCCTTTTGGGAGCCAGGGCGCGGGCGTGCTCCAGAGCGCTGGCCACCCACTCCTCACGGTCAGCCTCGCTGCCCAGGCCCTCAGCGGCGACGCGAACCCACCCGGGTCGCCGCCGACCTTGCAGCACCATGGGCCCGGCAAACGGGTGCTCGAGCGCTCTCTCGGCCTCAGGGAGGGAGAGGCGCACCAGCAGCCCACCCGCCCCGGAGACGCCCACGAAGAAGTTGCCGCGAATCAGGAAGGCGAGCCCGCCAAACATCTCCCTCTCGCCGATGTCCTCCTCATCCAGGAGGCGGCTGCGCACCCAGTTGGCGAGCTCCAGGTCGTAGCTCACGCCCGAGAATGTATCGCCGCCGCAAGCATTGCGCCAGGCGCCTTGGGGGGCAGCGGCCGATTCTCGTTACCCACAGTCAAGTGATGCCGACCGCCGGCGGATTCCGCCCGCGTACGATCTCGACGTGCCTCCCCGCCTCCGGCCTCCGTTCCGAGCTGACCATGTCGGCAGCCTGCTGCGCCCCCAGGCGGTGCTTCAAGCCCGCGACGACCTGGCTGCTGGCAGGATCGCGCCCGATCAGCTGCGTGAGGTTGAGAACCAGGCGATCCGCGACGTTGTGGGGATGCAGGACGAGGTGGGGCTGCAGTCCGCGACCGATGGCGAGTTCCGCCGCTCTTCCTGGCACATGGACTTCATCTACCAGCTCGAGGGGATCGGCAAGGCGGACGAGAACCTGCGAGTGCACTTTCGCAACGCCGACGGCACCACCGAGTTCACGTCGGCAGCGCTGCGCGTGCGGGACCGGATCCGGCTGGCCCGGCCGATCTTCGCCGAGCACTTCTCGTTCCTCAAGGACTGCGTCCGCACTGCCACGCCGAAGCTAACCATCCCCTCCCCCAGCATGGTCCACTACCGCGGCGGGCGGGCGGCGATCGACCCCTCGGTGTACCCGGACCTCGACCAGTTCTGGGAGGACCTGAGCCGGGCCTACGCCCAGGAGATCCGGGCGCTGGCTGACCTGGGCTGCACCTATCTGCAGCTGGACGACACCAGCCTCGCCTACCTCAATGACCCGGCCCAGCGGGAGATGCTGGCCAAGCAGGGCATCGACGCCGAGCATCAGCACTTGACCAACATCCGCCAGATCAACGCCGCGCTCCAGGACCGGCCCGAAGGCATGGCCATCACCACCCACTCCTGCCGGGGCAACTACCGCTCCTACTGGGTCGCCGAGGGCGGTTACGACTTCGTCGCCGAGGCCCTCTTCAGCGAGCTGCAGGTGGACGGGTTCTTCCTGGAGTTCGACGACCAGCGCTCGGGCAGCTTCGCCCCCCTGCGCTTCGTGCCCCCCGGAAAGATGGTGGTCTTAGGACTGGTCACCACCAAGCGCGGCCAGCTGGAGAGCAAGGACCAGCTCAAGCGCCGCATCGAGGAGGCGAGCCGCTACGTCCCGCTGGAGCAGCTCTGCCTCTCCCCGCAGTGCGGTTTCTCCTCGACCGTCGAGGGCAACCAGATCACGCTCGAGGACGAGATCGCCAAGCTGCGCCTGGTGGTGGAGGTGGCCTCGGAGGTCTGGGGCTGAGGGCTTCGGGCCGTACCCGCGAGCCATCACCGCAGCGAGCGGGACTCGCCAAATCCCCGATCCGCCGCTATCCTGGCCGCCTGATCGCGGCCGCTCTGGCGGTGTCCAAGTGGAGGGAAGTCGATGCTGACGTCCGAGGGACCGCGCCCCAACGCGGAGACACCCCCCGGCGCGTGGCTGGACCGGACCGGCCGCTGGATCGAGACCGTCATCTACGTCGCCGGGGGCATCTTCCTGGTGGGGGCGGCGGTGCTGCTCCTCGTCGACCTCGTGCGGGTTGTCTGGGTTCACCTCAACAACTCCGAGTCGGCGGCGCTCACCGTCCTCGACCACGTGCTCCTGATCTTCGTCTTGGTCGAGCTCTTCCACACCGTCAGGCTGGCCATCCGCACCCACGAGCTGGACGCCCAGCCCTTCCTGGTCGTGGCCCTGATCGCTGGGATCCGGCGGATCCTGGTCATCACCGCCGGGACCAGTCCCATCCACAGCAACCAGGTCCTGGACGAGCTGTTGCTGCTGGTCGTCCTGATAATCGCCATCTCCGCGGCCCTGCTGCTGCTGCGCATCACCGGCAGCGGGCACTGGACCTTCGGGCGGGGCTCGCCCCCGCTCGGCGCCGCCGAGGGCGGCGGCCCCGTGGGCTGACGCCGCCCGGACGGGGTACGCTCGCTTCCTCACCGAGCGCACAATTGCGCCAGCCGCGCCCGGCCCAGGAGGTGAGCGATGTCCTTCATGCCCTATGCGCCCCTGCAGCAACTGCAAGTCCAGCAGGAGCTGCTTCAGGAGCGCATCAAGAATGCAGACTCGCTGATTCCCATGGAAGACGAGTTCCTGCGACAGCGCCACCAGCGCCACATGGCGGCGCTGCACCGGCTGCTGGCACAGGTGGAGGCGGCGCTGACCAAAATCGAGGACCACACCTACGGACGCTGCGACGCCTGCGAGCAAGCGATCCCGGAGGACGACCTGGCCCACAACCCCAGCACCTCCCTCTGCCGCAGTTGCCGGGGGCACGTCCCGCCCGCGACCTGAGGGCGCCCCAGGGAACAGTCGGCCGAGGCCCCGCTGCCTTCCTGACCCCAGGCCGGCCGTGAGCGGCGCCAGGTCCAGGCTCCGCGGCGTTATCTCTGTGTGGGTGCTCCTTGTGGAGATCGAGCGGTGAGCGCCTCCGAGCCACGCCTGGCCGCCCTGCAGGAGCTCCAGGAGCTCATCGACAACTCCTGGGCGAAGGCCAGCCCGGGGGCGCGCGCCAGCTGGCCGCCCGAGACCAGGATGTCGGCTGCCCAGGCGGTGGCCTTCCTGGAGGGCCAGCGCTACTGCGCCGTGGCCACGGTCACCGGCCAGGGCGATCCGCACCTCGCGCCCTGCGCGTTCCTGAGCCTGGAGGATGGGAGCTTCTGGCTCCCCGCGGTGGCCCAGGCCTTGAGGCTGCGACATCTGCGCCGGCGGCCGCGGCTGGCGCTGGTCGTAGGCCAGGGGGTGGGACCGGAGCACCAAGTCGTGCTGGCTCGGGGCCCGGTGGTGATGATCGCGGTCCCGGAGGTCCCTCCCGCCGTGCTCAGCCGAGCTGAGCACAAGCTGGGCTCGACGCGGTGGGCCGGGACCTGGATCCACCTGGTCGGCGAGCGCTTGTTGGCCTACCGGGGAGACGCGGGCGCCGGCTGATTCGATCAGCGCAGCTTCGCGCGCGGGCTTGGGCTAGCATCGAGGTCAGCCTCCCGGGCACGCACGCCCCCGCGGTCGTCTGCAGCCGCCCTCCGGGAATTGAGCCTTGCAGCTGGCACCCCGCCCCGCCTCCAGGTTGAGTCGCTCGGCGCCACACCCGAGCCATCGCGGCCTGTCCCTGAGCCCGGTCCTGGACCAGGTGCCCACCCTCGACCTCCCCCTGCTGCTGGCAGTTCTGGTACTGGGCGGTCTCGGCCTGCTCAACCTGGTCGCGCTCGGCGATCCGGCCCAGGCGGCCCACCAGGCGCTGGCGGTAGCGGTCGGGTTGGGAGCCATGCTCTGGGCCTGGCGGCGGCGCCAGGACGACTGGCGCTGGCTGGGACGCGGGCTGTACCTGCTCTCGCTGGCGCTGCTGCTCGGGGTCTCGCTCCTGGGTGCCCACGCGTTCGGGGCCCGACGCTGGCTGGAGCTGGGATCGGTGATCTTCCAACCCTCCGAGCTGGCCGAGCTCGGCCTGCTGCTGGTGCTGGCCGAAGTGATGGCGCGCTCGGACTGGAGCGACTGGCGCCGCTTGGCGGCGGCCCTGGTTCTCGCGCTGCCGCTGATCGGGCTCACCCTGCTGGAGCCGGATCTCAGCACCGCCGCCCTGCTGGCGGTGATCCTGGCGTCGGGCCTGGTGCTGGGCCGCATCCGGCTGCGCCTGCTCGGTGGCCTGGGCCTGGCCACCCTGGCCCTCCTGCCGCTCGGGCTGCACCTGCTCCGCCCCTACCAATTGGCCCGCCTCCAGGGATACCTCGGCCACGGCGCCGCCTCCGGGGCGAGCTGGACTTTGCTCCAGAGCCACATCGCCATCGCCTCCGGGGGCATCCTGGGGGCGGGGCACTCCACCTTGGCCCGGCTGCTGGCCACCTACCTCCCCGCCCGGGAGACGGACCTCGCCTTCTCCAGCGTGGTCGAGCGCTTCGGGCTGCTGGGCGGCGGCCTGGCCTTGCTGGCGGTGGCGGTGCTGGTCTGGCGGCTCGCCTCAGCCAGCGCCCGGGCCCGGCCGGCGCAGGGAGCGCTGCTGGCGGGAATGCTGGCCGTCCTGGTGGGCAGCGAGGTGGTGCTCTCGGTGGGCGGCAATCTGGGTGAGCTGCCACTCGCCGGGGTGCCCATCCCGTTGCTCAGCTACGGGGGCACGGCCACGGTCGCCCACCTGGTGGCGCTGGGGGCGGTGATGGGACTGCGGCGTGACTGGCGCCAGCGCCGGCTCTGGCGGCTACCCGCCGGGCTGCGCCGCCGTCCCCGGCTGCTGCGGGCGCTGGCCCTCGGCCTGGCCTTGGGGCTGGTCCTGCTCGGCGGCCTCACCTACCGCCTCCAGCACCAGCAGGGCCCGCAGCTGCGTCAGGCGGCGCTCACCGAGGTCACCCGCTGGATCCCGCTGGCCCCGGTCCGGGGCGCGATCGAGGACCGCCACGGGACCGTGCTCGCCGAGAGCGTGCCCAACGACCGCATCCTGGCGGTCTCCAGCCTTCTCCAAGGGCACCCCCGCGACCGGGTCCGGCTGGCGCGCCTGCTGGGACAGTCGGGGGCGCAGTTGCGACGCGAGCTCGCCCGGACTCCGCGGGGCGGGGGCTACACCGTCCCGCTCGGGGAGCTGGGGTTGGCAGCCGGCTCCCTGGTCGCGCGCGCTCGGCTGCCGGGGGTGGTGGTGGAGCGATCTACCCGTCGCGTCTACCCCTTCGGAGCGCTGCTGGGGCCGCTGCTTGGCTACACCGGGGTCCAGACCCCGGCCCAGGTTCGCTCCCTGCGGCTGTTGCCCCAAGGCGCCACCTTGGGGCAGGCGGGACTGGAGAGCGAGTACGACGCCACACTGCGCGGCGCCTACGGCTCCCTGGGGGTGCTGGTCAGCCCCGCTGGGGCGCCCGTGGCGCTGGGCCGACGGGTGGCGGCCCGCAACGGAGGCAACTTGGTCACCACCTTGGACCTGCCGCTGCAGCAGTACGTCACCGCCCAGCTGCAGACGGCGGTGAGCGGTGCCTTCAGCGGCTCGCAGAAGGGCGACGAGGGGGCGGCCGTGGTGATGGACGCCCAAAACGGCCAGATCCTGGCCATGGCCAGCGTCCCCGGCTACGACGACTCGGTCTTCGGCCCGCCCGTCGACGAGTCGGCGCTGGCGGCAGCGGGGGCGGCGCCTGGCAACCCCATGCTGGAGCACTCGACCCAGACCGCCATGCCGCCCGGCTCGACCTTCAAGCTGGTGGTGGCGGCGGCGGACGCCGAGGACCCGGTGGTGTCTCCCACCGAGGTCGTGCCCACCGGTGGCTCCTGGACCTATGACGGGGTCACCTTCGACAGCTGGGCCGACCTGCCCGCACAGGACCTCCCACAGGCGATCGCCTGGTCCAACGACGTCTACTTCTACAAGCTGGCGGTGGCCCTCGGCCCCCAGGCGATCATTGAGGCGGCCCACCAGCTGGGCGTGGGCCAGCCGACCGGCATCGACCTCCCCGGCGAGTACCCGGGGTATCTCGGCAGCCCGGCCACGGTGGGGCGCCTGGGCCAGACCTGGGAGCCCGGCGACACCGCCATCCTCGGCATCGGCCAGGGGCTCATCACCGCCACCCCCCTGCAGGACGCGCGCTGGACGGCGGCGGTCTCGACTGGCCAGCTCGTCACCCCCCGGCTGGGCCTGCTGCGGCAGGCGGCAGGCGGCTCGCTGAGCGCGATCCCCTCCCCGGCGCCCAAGGAGCTGCCCTTCGCCCAAGGCCTGGGACCGGTCCAGCAGGGACTGCAGCTGGCGGTGAGCCAGGGCACCGCCACCGAGCTGGCCCCACTCAACATCGACGCCGGAGGCAAGACCGGCACCGCCCAGGATCCCGGGGCTCCCAACGGCGGGCCCGACGCCTGGTTCACCGCGGTCGCGCCGATGTCGGACCCCCAGGTGGTGGTCACCCTGGTGGTGCGCGGCGGCGGCGAGGGCTACTACTCGAGCCAGCCGGCGGTGCGCAATATCCTGCAGTACTTCACCGCGCATGAGAGCGAGATCCTGAGCTCGCTGACCCCCCAGGCCCAGTCGAGCCCCGCCGCCCCGCCCCGGACCGCCACCGTCACTGGCACGAGCCTCGGCCCGCGGCGCTAGCCCCCGGGGGCTCAGCTGGGCGGTGCGCCGGAATAGGCCTGGGCCACCCGTGGCTGGCCCAGGGCGAGGGCAGCGCCCTCGGCGACGCAGGTCAGCGGGCGCTCGGCGACCGAGACCTCGAACCCGAAGGCCTCCTGCAGGTGCTGCTGGAAGCCCTCCAGCAGGGAGCCGCCCCCGAAGGCGAGGATGCCGTGCTGCATGATGTCCCCGACCGCCTGGGCGGGGAGCCGGTCCAGAACCAGGGCGAGGGTCTCGATGATCCCGTCGACCGTGGGCCGCAGCGCCTCGGCGATCTCCGAGGTCGCCAGGCTCTCCGCCTTGGGCTTGCCGGTGAAGAGGTCCCGCCCCTCGACCAGCATCGGCTCGCCGTTGCTCCCGGACTGGTGGAGGTGCATCTTGATCTCCTCGGTCGTCAGCTCCCCCACCACCAGGTGGTGCTCCTGGCGCAGGTAGAGGCTGAGGGCCGAGGTCATCTCGTCGCCGGCGATCCGGCAGGAGCTGGCGGCGAGGATGCCGCCAAAGCAGAAGGCCGTCACCTCGGCGGTGCCTCCGCCCACGTCCACCACCATGTGCGCCCGCGGCGCCAGTGGGTCCAGGCCGCAGCCGAGCGCTCCCGCCACCGGCTCGGGCAGCAGGGTGAGCTTGCCCACCCCGGCCTCCTCGATCGCCTCGGTCAGTGCCTGGCGCTCCAGGGCGGTGGCCCCGGCGGGCACCCCGCAGACGGCCCGGGGCCGGAAGCGCTCCCAGGGCCGACGGGTCACCTGGCGGATCACCGCCACGATGAAGGAGCGAGCTGTCTGCAGGTCGGTGACCACCCCATCCCGGATCGGGCGCACCGTCGCCATGCCCACCGGCGTGCGCCCGGTGAGCTCCCTGGCCTCGCGTCCCACCAGCAGGGGCTTGCGGGACCCGTCGGCGCCGACCGCCACCAGCATCACCGAGGGCTCGTTGAGCAGGATGCTGCGGTCCGGGCGGCAGACCACGGTGTTGGCCGTGCCCAGGTCGATGCCGAGGTCGGCGGAGAACCAGGTCATGGCTGCCCCCGCTCACCCGGAGCCACCCGGGCGGCGGCGATCCCTCGTGGTGCCGGTTGGACTACTGCCGGGTCGCCCCCCGAGCGTGCCGGGCGCCTAGGGCCCCGGCCAGGTAATGCTAAGCCCTGCCGCTCTCACGTCCAACTGGGACGCGCTCAATACCCGTAGCGGTGGACGCGCTCGGGGGTGACCGAGATCGTGACCCGCTCCTCGTCCGGTGCCCGCCACTCCGGGGGGTAGCTCTCCCGCCCGATGAACTTCTTGGTCAGCGAGTCGGCGTCGCGCTCCCCCCGCTCTGGCGCCAGCTGGGCACGGCCGCTGACGATGATCGAGGCGTAGGGGTTGTCTTGGCGGTGCACCGAGAGCGACACCCGGGGGTCGCGGCGGATGTTCCCCACCTTGAGGCGGCCGTCAGCGGTATTGAGCACGATCTGCCCATCGATGACATCCACCCAAAGCACCGTGGTCTGCGGCGAGCCGTCGGCGTTGATGGTCGTGAGGTGGGCGAAGTTCTTCTCGCGGAAGAAGTCGAGGTCCTGGTCGCTGAGCGTCACCGCCATCACTGCCTCCTCAGGTGATCTGTGCCTCGACCTGGCTGAACCATTCCCGCCCCACCTCGACCCCGCTCTGCGAGAAGAGGTAGTCGCGGCTGCGTGCGGCCCGCGAGCGCAGCCGCTCCAGGTCGATGGAGAGCAGCCGCCCGTCGCGCTTGACCACCCGCCCCGCCACCAAGACCGTGCGCACGTCGGCGGGCTCCGCCATCTCCACGACGGCGTTGACGGCGCTGTTCAGCGGGGTCAGATGCGGTCCCGAGGTATCGATCAAGATCAGGTCCGCCTGCTTTCCCGGGGTGAGGCTGCCCACCACCTCACCGAGGCCGCACGCGTCCGCCCCGTCCTGGGTGGCGAAGCGGATGACGTCGGTCGCCCGCAGCGGCACACCGGTTGGGTCCTCGCCTCGGTCCAGGGCTCGCTGGTGCTGCAGGGCACGCTCGGCGGCCAGGGTCGCGTGCATCGCCGAGAACATGTTGCCGGCACAGGTCGTGACCACGTCGATGCTGAGGCTGGGTCGGATCCCCGCCGCCAGCAGCCTCCCGGTGGCGGGCCAGCCGTGTCCCATGTTCATCTCGATCTCGGGCGAGATCGAGGCGCTCCCCCCGGTCGAGGCGATCAGACCCAGCTCCCGCTCGGAGAGGGTGTTGCAGTGCACGTAGGTGGTGTCGGGTCCGAGCAGGCCCTGCTGCTCCAGCTTCTCGATGGGGTGGACGCGGATCCCCCAGAGGCCGTCCCCGACGTGGGTGGTTAGGCGCAGGCCGAGCTCGCGAGCCAGCTCCCAGTCGTGGCGGGTCGCCTCCATGGTGGAGAACTGCGGCCCCCGGGCCGCCAGGGCCATGGTCACCAATTGGCCTGAGGAGCTGAAGTGCTGCTGGCGAACGCGACGGATGTCTTCCGAGGTGAAGGTGGGGTTGGGCAGGTCACCCCACTCCGCGTTGGAGTTGCCGTAGGCGAACACGGCTCGAGCACCCGAATCCTGCAGTGCCTGGACGGCGGCGTCGGCATGCTCGGGGGAGTTGATGAGATGGGACCAGTCCAGGAGGGTCGTGATCCCCGAGTCCAGCGCCTCCGCCACCCCCAGCAGGTTGGCCACATAGAGGTCCTCGGCCCGGTAGTTGGCGCCCAGCATTCCCCGCACCGCCTGGAAGTACGCGGCCAGCGTCCAGTCCACCCCGGCGCCGCGGGCCAGGGACTGCCAGGTGTGGCGGTGAGTGTCGACAAAGCCGGGCAGCACCACCTGTCCTCGAGCGTCCAGCTCCTGCGCGCCCTCCGCCTCCAGGCGCTCCCCGACGGCGGCGATCCGGCTCCCCTCGACCAGCACGTCGCCGGAGCGGAACTCGCCCAGCTGTGGGTCGAGGGTCAGGACCCAACCGTTGCGGATCACCAGCCGATCGGCCATCGGGTGCCTCTCCATAGGCCGGGGATTGCCTGGCTCGCCGCCCCCGCACCCCCAGCTTATCGCCGACCTCGGCGCCCAGACCTGCTGCCAGGTCCTGGTCCCGGCCGCCACTCAGAGCGCCCCCGGCCCGGACCACGGCCAAGAGCCGGGCGGACCCGCTGCCCCTCAACGTGGACGTGGCTCAGAGGGGCGGGCCGCCCTGGCGGCGCGCCAGCTCGGCCAGGTGCTCCCAATCGTGCTCCAGCATCCGCCGCACCGCCTTGCGCAGGGTGCGCTTGGTGCCCCCACGCTCCCGCACCTGGTGGCGCTCAGCCGCGCTGGTGCCGAGCGCGCGCTCGGTCGCCAGCCGCCCGACCAGGGTGAAGGCAGCCTCCAGTTCCAGCTCCCCGCGCTCCGCCTGGGCGCAGGTGCGTGAAAACCCGGGCGCGGCGCCCAGCGCCGCTGCCAGGTACGGGCCCGCGGCGCCCAGGGCGTGCATCAGGACCCCCCGACCGCTGCGGCCCCCGCCCGCCGGCGGGGCGTCGAGGCGCTCCCCGCTCTGGGATCCCGCCCAGGCGCCCAGCTCGCCGTGGAGGGCCCGGAAGCGGCCGAGCAGCCGCTCCAGCTCAGGTGAGTCCAGCGGCTCCAGGTCGGGCGTGAAGTTGAGGTAGGGGGAGCCGTTGCCCAACCACGCACCCTCGGTGACGTGCTCGACGATCTCCACGCCCTCCCCGTCGGCGGCCAACTCGCCCTCGCCGTGCCGCCGCAGGAAGCGGCGGAAGGCCTGGATGGCGGCGGGTGTGGCCTGCAGGGCGCCCTCGGTCGTCGGCCCCACCGCCACACATCCGAGCAGGTCGGGGACGTGGACCATGGTCTTGCGCCGTTTAGGGCCCGACTCCAGGTAGAGCCGGTAGGGGCTCAAGTCCAAACCACCGCCTGCCCCCGCGGTCGCAAGCTCGGCGCCATCGCCGTCACCATAGCCACGCTCCCCTCAGCGCCGGGGCAATGAGGAGGGGCCGATCCTGCCCCCGGGGGCGGCCTACACTCCGGCCATGCTCGGGCTCGGCAGCTATCCCTGGGTGGTGCTGGCCCTCGCCGCCCAGCGCCTCGAGGAACTGCGCCTCTCCGCGCGACGTCAGCGCGGGGTGGCGGGAGAGGTGGCCGCGCCCCGGTGGTTCCCCGCCATGGTCCTGACCCACGCCGCCCTGTTCATCGTGCCCTCGGTGGAGGCCCGCCTCTGCCAGCGCCGCCCCCGCCACCGGGCCGCCTGGCTGGCGGCGCTGCTGGGGGCGACGGCGCTGCGGCGTTGGTGCATCGCCTCCTTGGGCGAAGCCTGGAACGTGCGCGCCCTGGTCCCGGACCCCCTGCCGGTGTCGGAGCGCGGCCCGTACCGCTACGTGCGCCATCCCAACTACCTAGCGGTGGCGGTTGAGTTCCTGGCCCTGCCAATGGCCGGCGGCGCCTGGGCCAGCGCCGTGGGGCTCTCCCTGGCCAACCTGGTGGTCCTGGTGCCCCGCATCCGCGCCGAGGAGCAGCTGCTGGCGCGGGACCCCGGTTACCGCGAGCGCTTCTCGGGACGGGCCCGCTTCATCCCCGGGATCTTCTGAGCCGCAGCATCTCGATCGCGACCCCGGGACCGAAGGCCAGCGCCAGTCCCTCGCCGGGCGGGTCCGGGGGCAGCTCCGCCAGTACCGCCAGCAGCGAACCCGAAGACAGGTTGCCGGTCGTCGCGAAGACCTGGCGCGAGTGATCCAGGGCCTCGGGCTCCAGCTCCAGCGCGCTCTCCACCGCCGAGAAGATCCGCGGCCCGCCGGCGTGCACGGCGTAGAAGTCAGCGGGGCGGCCCTGCTGGAAGCCGCGCACCGCGCCCGGGAGCGCCCCCGCCAGCGCGCGTGGCAGGCCCCGGTCCAAGATGGGATGGAAGCCGTCCCGGCGCAGGTCAAAGCCGAGCAGGCTCTGGCTGCGCGGCACCAGATGGCTCCCGGTCTCCAGGATCTCGAGTCCGCCCCTCCCCGGACCGATCACGGCCGCCATCGCCCCGTCTCCGAAGACCATCGCCGCGGTGAGGTTGTCCAGCGACAGGTCCTGGGGCTGGAAGGTGAGCGAGCAGAGCTCGACGCAGACGACGAGCGCCAGTCGCTGGGCTCCCCCCTCCAGGCAGCGGTGGGCCAGACCCAGCGCCGCGGCACCGCCGGCGCAACCGAGCTCGGTCAGCGGGATGCGCAACGCCTGAGCCGGCAGGCCGAGCTCGTTGGCCAGGTGCACCTCGAGCGCCGGCACCAGGTAACCGGTGCAGGAAACCGAGATCGCCAAGTCCACCTGGTCCGCCTTCGCCCCGGCAGCGGCGAGGGCGCTCCGAGCCGCCTGCGCGGCGAGCCGGGGCGCCTCCTCGGCATAGACCCGCAGCCGTTCTCCGAAGTCAGCGGGGGCGAAGACCCGCTCCAGGGACTGCACCGTGTAGCGGGTGACCGGCACCGGGGTGACCCCTCGCAGGTGGGGCCAGATCCGACCCAGCGCGGCGAGGCTCTCCTCTGGAGTGAGGCGGTGCTCCGGCAGGGCCGATCCGAATCCGAGCAGCCGGCTCATGGCCGGGCCAGGCCGGCCAAGGCCGCCCAGTCCCACGGGCCTAGAGCTCCGAAGCCGCGGCTGCCTTCGTTGACCTCCAGCAGCGCCTGCAGCGCCCCCGGGCGTCGCGCCAGCCCCCGGACGGCTCTTCGGGCCAGCCTGGGACTCCCTGAAAGCCGCCTCGCCAGGGCGCCCACCGCCCGCCGGCGCCGCCACTGCGCGTCGCAGAAGCTCTGGTAGGAGGCAGCTGCGGATCCCGGGTCCCCGTCGAGCAGACGGGCCAGCTCCCGCGCCTGGCCGAGCCCGGCGCTGATGGCGTCCCCGGTGAGCGGGTCGCAGAACCCGGCGGCATCGCCGGCCAGGAAGATCCGGCCTTGAGCCACCCGCCGGGGCCGGAGCGAGAAGGGCCCGGCGCCGCGCAGACGCCCGAGCAAGGGCGCGTCGGCCATCTCCGGATGCGCCTGCAGGACCACCTCGCGGTAGCGTGACTCGGTGCCCCCGACGGTGGCCCGCAGCGCCTGCCGCCCCCCCAGGACCGCCAGCAGCAGCTCGCCCCGACCCACCGGCGCCAGGTAGGTCTCCAGCCCGCCCAGCAGGGTCACCTCGATGTCCTCCTGGTTGTGCTCCCAGGCGAGGTGGCCGACCAGGCCAAAGCGCGACGCTCCCCTGGAGCCCCGCCACCATCCCAGCTGGCGCGCGAGAGGAGATCGCAGCCCATCCGCCACCACCAGCGCCGCGGCACTGAGCGTGCCTTCCGTCGTCTCCACCACCACCCGCCCCGGCTCGGCCCGGGCTCCGGTCACCCGGACCCCGCTGCAGACCCCGGCGCGTTCCGCCAGCAAGGCATCGAACCGGGTCCGGCGGACCCCGAACCCCCGCCCGCTGCGGAAGCTGGCCCGGCAGCTGTCGCCGCCCGGGATCCGGTAGCGCACCCCGGAGATGGACGGGAACCCCTCCCGGCCCAGGTCCACGCCCGCCTCCCGCAGCACGCGGGAGCCGCTGGGCAGCAGCCCCTCGCCGCAGGCCTTGTCCCGGGGGTACCGGCCGGCCTCCAGGACCACGGTCCCCTTGAGCAACAGGCCCAGAGCCGCGCCCACCGGGCCCCCGCCCGCCACCACGACCCGGGCGTCCATCCCCGGGGGACGCTAGCAGAGCCAGCGAGCTTTCTCCTTGTCCGTGCCCGGTCCCGACCCCCCCGGTCCCTTCCCGGTAGGCTGGCGGCGGTGGACGTGCTGGTGATCCTGGGCGCGAGCACGGTGCCGGAACGGGTGCTGGCCCGAGCTCGGCATGTGCTCCGCTCCCCCAGCGGCGAGCTCACCCCGGAGCTGCGGGAGACCATCCGCGCCCGGCTGCCCCGGCAGATCGGGCTGGTCGCGTCCTCACCCACCTCGGCGCTGCAGGCGGCGGCCGAGCTGCGGTCGGCGGGGCTCGAGGTGGTGGTGCTGAGCGACGAGGCGCTGCCGCCCGACGCGGCGCCGGGAGTTGCGGTCCGGGCTCTCAGTGACCCGGGTCCGCCGATGGAAGTGGCGGAGTCGCTGATCGAGCTGATCGGCGACACCCCATTGGTGCGCCTCGACCGCACCGGCCGGGCGCTGCGCTGCCACCTCCTGGCCAAGCTGGAGTTCCTCAACCCCGGGGGCAGCGTCAAGGACCGGCCCGCCCTAGCCATGATCCTGGCGGCCGAGGCCTCGGGCGAGCTCAAGCCGGGGTCGACCATCGTCGAGCCGACCTCCGGCAACACCGGGGTCGGGCTGGCGATCGTGGCGGCCCGGAGGGGCTATCGCTGCGTCTTCGTGATGCCCGACAAGATCGCCGGCGAGAAGGTGGACCTGCTACGCGCCTACGGTGCCGAGGTGGTGGTCTGCCCCACCACCGTCGCCCCCGAGCACCCGGACTCCTACTACTCCGTCTCCCGCCGGCTGGTCGAGCAGATCCCCAACGCCTACAAGCCGGACCAGTACAGCAATCCCAACAACCCAGCGGCCCACCAGCAATCCACCGGGCCCGAGATCTGGCGGCAGACCAAGGGGCGGGTCACCCACTTCGTTGCCGGGATCGGGACCGGAGGCACCATCACCGGGGTGAGCCGCTACCTCAAGACCCAGAACCCGCAGATCCAGGTGGTGGGCGCGGACCCCGAGGGCTCGGTCTACTCCGGTGGCAGCGGCCGCCCCTACCTGGTCGAGGGGATCGGGGAGGACTTCTGGCCGCAGGCATACGACCCGGAGGCGGTGGACCGCGTCGTCGCGGTCAGCGACCGTGACTCCTTCCTCACCGCGAGGGGGCTGGCCCGGGAGGAAGGCATCCTGGTGGGCGGCTCGGCCGGCACCGCGGTCTGGGCGGCGCTGCAGGTGGGCTCGGAGCTGGACGAGTCGGCCGTCGTGGTGGTCCTGATCCCGGACTCCGGCCGGGGCTACCTCTCCAAGCTCTACAACGACGGCTGGATGGCCGATTTTGGCTTCCTGCGCACCGGGGGCCAGACCGCCGCCGACGTGCTCGCCGCCAAGGGCGGCCGCCTCCCCCCGCTCATCCACGTCCACCCCGAGGAGACGGTGCAGGCGGTGATCCAGACCCTGCGCGAGTTCGAGGTCTCTCAGCTGCCGGTGGTCAAGGCCGAACCACCCCTCGCCGCCGCCGAGGTGCTGGGGTCAGTGCAGGACCGGGATCTCCTGGAGGCCGCCTTCCACGACCCGGCCCTGCTCCAGCGCCCGGTGGCGGAGGTGATGGGACCGCCGCTGCCCAGCGTCGGCAGTGGCGCTCCGGTCGAGCTCACCGTCAGTCGCATGGAGCGCACCGGGGCGGTCCTGGTGCTCGACGCCGGCCACCCAGTCGGGATCATCACCCGCTCCGACGTGCTCGGGGCGCTGCTGGGGCGCGGCCCGCGTTGAGCCCCGACGACCAGGGCTTCGAGACCAAGGCGATCCACGCGGGCCAGGAGCCCGACCCACAGACCGGGGCGGTCGTCCCCCCGATCCACCTGGCGACCACCTACCGCCAGGCCGAGGTCGGGGTCCATCAGGGCTTCGAGTACTCGCGGACCGGCAATCCCACCCGCGCCGCGCTAGAACGCCAGCTGGCCGCCCTGGAGGGTGCCGCCTTCGGCCGCGCCTTCGCCAGCGGGCTCGCGGCGGAGGACGCCGTCATCCGCGGCTGCGTCCCCCCCGGCGGACACCTGATCCTGCCCCACGACGCCTACGGAGGCACCTACCGGCTGGTGGCCCAGCTGCACGCCCGGGCGGGGCTCGACTACACCGTCTGCGATCTGCGCAACCCGGCGGAGCTCGAGTCAGCCTTCACCCCGCAGACGGCCCTGGTCTGGGTCGAGACCCCGAGCAACCCTCTGCTGGCGGTCCTGGACATCGCCGCCCTGGCCGGGATCACGCACCAGCACGGGGCCCGGCTGCTGGTGGACAACACCTTCGCCACCCCCTACCTGCAGCGTCCCCTCAGCCTGGGCGCCGACCTCACCCTCCACTCCACCACCAAGTACCTCGGCGGCCACTCCGATGTCGTCGGGGGCTTTGTCGCCGGGCAGGACCTCGGGCTCGACGAGCGGCTGGGCTTCGTCCAGAACGCCGCCGGGGCGGTCCCCTCCCCCTTCGACTGCTTCCTGGTGCAGCGGGGGATCAAGACCCTGGCGGTGCGCATGGAGCGCCATTGCGCGAGCGCCCAGGCGGTCGCCGACTTCCTCGCCCAGCATCCGCGGGTGGTGGAGGTCAACTACCCGGGACTGCCCCAGCATCCCGGGCATGCGCTGGCCCAAGCGCAGATGCGCGGCTTCGGCGGGATGGTCAGCTTCCGCCACGCCCAAGGGGAAGCTGGGGCGCTGGCCATGGTGGCGCGGACCCGGCTCTTCAGCCTCGCCGAGTCGCTGGGGGCGGTGGAATCGCTGATCGAGCACCCAGGCCGGATGACGCACGCCTCCGTCGCCGACTCACCGCTGCGGGTCCCCGACGACCTGGTCCGGCTTTCGGTGGGACTGGAGACCAGCGCGGACCTGCTCAGAGACCTGGACCAAGCTCTGGACAGCTGAGCCGCCCGGGGTCGCCCCCTTCCCCGGGCCCGGTCCCGCTGGCGCTTGCTAAATTGTGTGTGCAAGCAAGATCGTTACCCAAGCGCGTTCTCCCAGATGGAGGGGCTCCGTGACCTATCGCCGCGATCTGGGCCTGCTGGTTCTCCGCCTCGGCGCCGGCGCGACCCTGGCGGCCCACGGCCTGCCCAAGCTCCTGGGCGGCCCAGAGCGCAAGCCGCCCCGTTGGCTGGCCGGCCTGATGGGCCAGAACTACGAGGCGGCCTGGGAGGGGAGCGGCCCGGAACAGTTCGGAGCCGCCCTGAAGAAGATGGGCATCCCCCTGCCCGAACTCGGCGCCCAGGCCAGCGGCTGGGCGGAACTGGGTGGGGGGGCGGCCCTGGCGCTGGGGCTGGCCACCCCGGTCAGCGCGATCCTGGTGCTGGGCAACATGCTGGTCGCGATCCGCACGGCCCACTGGAAGGTCGGGTTCTACGGCCAGGGCGGTTACGAGTTCCCCCTCAGCCTGGCCGTGGCCAGCGCCACCCTGCTCCTGACCGGGCCCGGGCGAATCTCGGTGGACGCGCTACTTGGTTAGCGGCATGGCGGAGGTGGCGCAGGGCCGGTAGCCGCTCGACGCGATGATGGATCGACTGGGCGTCACCGCCAGCTCCGCCCAGGTCTCCTTGGGGTGGCGGGCCAGGTAGGCGGCGGCAAGCCGGTAGCCGATCGCCATCCCGGTGAGCGCGGGGACCCAATCCTCCTTCAGCTTCGAGGACTGCACCGGCCCCCCGAACATCACCTGGTCGAAGAGACCCGTCTCCCCCAGGGCCGGCGTCAGCTGCTGCCACTGCCGGCACTCCTCGCTCGGGCTGAGAGCGCCCACCCAGGGATCGCTGGTTCCGGGGAACGCCGCCTCGTCGAAGGCGCTGGCGAGGCCCTCTTCGACCAATTGGTCAGACAGGGTCGTTCCCAGACCGGGGCCGCGCAGCACCCGGACGCTGCGCAGGGCCTCATGGGCGAGCGCCCGAGGCAGGCTGAGCTCGATGCCGGCAGGCTCGAAGGACCAGGTGCCGAAGAACCCGATGGTGATGGCGCCGCTCTCCGGGTCGGTGAACTGGCTGACGCCGCTGGCCCCGAGGATCTGGGCCGGGTCCCCGACCACCAGCGCCACCCGGGCCGAGGGTCCAGGGAGCAACGCGGCCACCCGAGCCAGGGAGGAGCGGGTTATGGCGGGGAGGTTGAGTCCATGCTTCTGGAACTCCGCGACCACGTGTGGCGAGAGCGAGACCTGGAAGCGTCCCTGAGCGGCCGTCGCCTGCACCGGCATGCCCTTGGGCGCGATCCCCGCGCAGCCGGCCAGCACCGCGGAGCAGGCCACAGCCGCCAGGGCGGGACCGGTTCCCCGAGGCGCCGGGGCACCTCCCCATCCGAGCCGCACTGGGCCATTCTGCCGCTCT
>JBOHUK010000251.1:0-10791 GCA_050734395.1 Candidatus Dormibacteria bacterium | reverse complement strand
CTGTGACCTGAGCGTGGTGGTTCCCACCCGCAACGAGGTGGCCAACCTCCCCGCGCTTCACCGTGAGCTCAGTTCGGCCCTGGCGGGGATCAACTACGAGGTGGTGGTGGTCGACGACAGCACCGATGAGGGGACCCGGCCCACCCTGCGCCAGATCGTCGCCGGCGACCGCCGCTGGCGCTCGGTGGAGCGCCCGGCGGCGGAGCGGCGCGGCCTGGGCACCGCCGTCTCGCTGGGCATGGCCATGGCCCGGGGCGATGCCGTCTGCGTGATGGACGCCGACCTGCAGCACCCACCCGCCGCCATTCCCCGGCTCCTGGCCGCGATTCACGGCGGGGCCGACCTGGCGGTGGGCTCACGCTACATGGCCGGGGGCAGCGCGGTGGGCCTGGCCTCCCCGTACCGCCGAGCGGTGAGCCGCGGGGTGGCGGCGGTGGGCCAGGTGCTCTTCCCGGAGTGCCGGCGCAGCAGTGACCCGCTGAGCGGTTTCTTCTGCGTGCGCCGCCGGGCGGTGGCCGGGCTGCAGTTGCGACCGATCGGCTTCAAGATCCTGCTGGAGTTGCTGGTCTGTCTGCCGCGGATCCGGGTTCGCGACGTCCCCTACACCTTCGGGCCGCGCTTCTCCGGGGAGAGCAAGGCGAGCCTCGGCCAGGGCCTGCTGTTCGGCAAGCACCTGCTTTCGCTCTTCGTATACGTGCCCCTGGCGGGACTGCTGGCCAAGGTGGCCTTCTCGGCGGGCGCCGGGATGGTGGTCTTCGTCATTGCCATCGCGGTGCTCAAGGACGTCCCGGTACACGGCCCCGTGCCCTGGCTGCTGGCCTCGAGCGCCAGCTTGGGCACCAGCCTCGCGGCCTACGGGCTGATGACCTTCCGCACCGCTATCTGGCGGAGGGGCATGGGCGGCCAGCGGATGATGTGGGCGATCGGGCTCACCTGCGTGTTGGGCGGCATCCTGGGCTTCGCCGTCCTGGCCGTGAAGGCGCGGGTGGCAACGGTGGTGGTGGCCCTGGTGGCCCAGCTGCTGGCGCTGGCGCTGGGGTGGGGTCTGGTGCGCTACGCCCAGCGCCGCGACCGGAGGGCCATGCCCCTCCCCTCCGCCGCCGAGGAGCTCTCGCTGCACGCCCTGGCGGAACGGCTCGGCGCCGAGCGCGCCTTCTGGGCGGATCCCCTCTCCCCCACCGCCGGCTCATGGCGTGCCGAGAACCTCGTCACCGAGGACATCCTGGCCCACGTGGCCCGCACCGGGCAGCCGCTGTTGACGGTGGAGCTGCCCTCCTGCCGACCCCAGGCCCGGGTCAACGTCGAGAACCTGAGCCTGATGCTGATTCCCCACTTCGGGCAGGGCCACACGGTAACCCGAGTGGCCGTGCTGCAGCGGGGGGGACGGGGCCCGTTCTCCACCCGCGACCTGCAGCTGGCGCTGCAGTGGTTCAGCCAGCGCCAGGCAACCTACCTGCCCGTGAGCACCGAACTCAGCCCCGAGCTGCGGCGCTCGGAGGCATCATGATGGCCAGCCTGGGCCAGCGGCTGCGTGGGGTGCGATCTTGAGCGTCGGCGCGCGGATCTCGGGGCTGACTCGCCCCGAGCGGGCGGCCCGGATGACCCGTGGCTGGTGGTTCGGCCTGGTGGGGCTCTTGGGACTGGTGGTCAACCAGGCGGTCCTGGGGTTGCTGGTCAGCGGCTTCGGGGTCAACTACCTGATCGGGGCCGCCGTCGCCAGCCAGGCCTCGACGGCCAGCACCTTCGCCATCAACGAGCTCTGGGTCTTCCGCGGTCAGGCGGTCTCGCGACGCGCGGGCGCAGTGCTGCGTCGGCTCGCCATTTTCGACGCCCTGAACGTGGGCTCGTTGCTGCTCCGGCTGCCGGTGCTGTTCGTGCTGACCAGCGTCGCCCACGTCAACTACCTGATCAGCAACCTGGCCGCCATCGGCGTCTTCATGCTGGCCCGCTTCGTCGTGGCCGAGGGGTGGATCTGGCGTCCCGCGGCGGCGGTCGCCGTGGCCCCCGCACCTGAGCACGGATAGGAGCACCTCATGATCAGCGACGACTCCCGGCACTGGATCAGCTACGACATCGACGGCCTGGCCGCGGTGCGCTCGCGGGTGCGCCTGCCGGAGTTGGAGCGCTTCCGGGTCGACTCGGTGGCGGATCCCGACATCGTCATCTCGGTCCGGGCCCGGGTCAGCGGCGACCGCGTGCTCTCACTGCCGGGCGAGAGTTACATCTACCGGGAGTGGGCCGGGTCGCTGACCGCCAACTTCGACATCGAGCCAGGCCGCCCCACCCGCGTGGTGGTCGCGCCGCTGCTGGCGCTTTCCCGGCACGTGCTCTACACCAACGTCATCGAGCCGCTGCTGCGCTTCGTGGTCGCGAGCAAGGGCCGGATGCTCGTCCACGCCGGCTGCGTCTCGCTCTTCGGCCACGGGGTGCTCTTCTCAGCCAAGACCGACACGGGCAAGACGGCCACCATCCTGCGCCTGCTGCGCGACTGCGGGGGCACGTTCCTCTCCGACGACATGACGATCATCAGCGCCGACGCCATCGCCTCTCGCTACCCCAAGCCGCTGACCATCAGCGCCCACACCCTGCGGGCCGTGCCCCACCGCAAGCTGAGCTGGCGCCAGCGTGCCGGGCTCTCGGTGCAGAGCCGCCTGCACTCGCGCTCGGGGCGCTCGGTCGGGAAGTGGCTGGGACAGCACCCGGTGCCGATCATGGCCCTCAACAGCCTGGTGCAGGCAGTGATCCCTCCCCCCAAGTACATGGTTGATCGCCTGGTCCCCTGCGGACTGGGCACCCAGCAGCCGATCGAGACCCTGTTCCTGATCGAGCGGGGAGCACCGGCCACCATCGAGCCGGTCAGCGCCCAAGAGGCGCTGGAGCAACTGGTGAGCAACACCGCCGACGCCTACGAGTTCCCTCCCTTCCGGGTCATGGCCCCGCAACTGCGCATCGACGGCCTCACCTTCGACCAGGTGCAGGAGGTGGAGCGCGAGGTGCTGCGGTCGGCGCTGGCCAAGATCGAGGTGGTGCGGATGCGGGTAGCGGACTTCTCCTGGCCGCAACTGGTCCAGAGCAGCCTGGCTCCCTCCCTGCCCACAGAGGAGGGCGAGTCGCGACCCGCTGCCAAGCCAGCGCCGGTCCTGCCACTCGCCGCCGCCATTGCAAGCCGGAACCTCGCTGACCAGGCCTAGAGCCAGGTCGCGACGAGCACGACGGGCGACAGGTCGGCGGCGGCCACGCGTCCCTGAGGCCGGGTCCGCCCGGTCGGGCCTGCCTTGAGCCACCAGAAGCGGCCCGAGCGGGACTGGAGACTCTGGCTCACAGTCGGTCTGGGGCTGGTGATCCTGGCCGGGGGTGCCTTCCTGCGCCTCCACAATCTCAACCAGTACGGCCTCAACTCCGACGAGGCGGTCTACGCCGGCCAGGCGGCCGGGCTGGCCGGCTTCGCCCAGTACCGCGACCTCTTCGGGCTCTTCCGCGCCCACCCGCTGCTGGTCCAACTGCTGGTCTCACTGGTCTACCGGTTCACTGGGGTCAGCGGCCTCACCGCCCGCGAGGTCTGCGTTGGCTTCGGGCTGGCCATGATCGTGGTGGTCGGGGTGGCCGCCTATCTGTTCTGGGGCCGCGTGGGGGGGCTCATCGGCATGCTCTTCATGGCCGTTTCCCCCTACGCCATCAACGTCTCCCGGCAGATGCTGCTGGACGGGCCCGAGGCCTTCTTCGTCGCCTGCTGCGTGCTCTGCTTCCTGCTCTACCTCCGCCAGCGCCGCGATGAGTACTTCCTGGGCGGGGCCTTCGCCGCCGGCCTGGCCTTCCTCTCCAAGGAGTCGGCGATCCTCTTGCTGCCGGCGCTGCTGCTCTTCTTTGTGCTCGTGCCTGAGGTGCTGCCGCGGCGCCGGGTGCTGATCGGCAGCACGGTGATGTACCTGGTGATGGTCGTCATCTATCCCCTGGCGGAGCTGGGATCGGGCAAGTCCTCCACCGGCACCGACTACCTCACCTGGCAGATCCTCCGCCCCGCCAACCACGACCTGCTCTTCTACTTCGGCATCTTCGGCGTCATCGGCTGGGCGATCACAGCGCTGGCGCTGGTGGGGATCGGGCTGGCGCTCGTCCGGCGTGAGTCTGCCGATCTGCTCCTGCTGACCGTGACG
This sequence comes from Candidatus Dormibacteria bacterium, assembly GCA_050734395.1. Classification (GTDB taxonomy): domain Bacteria; phylum Chloroflexota; class Dormibacteria; order Aeolococcales; family Bog-877; genus Bog-877. Next base: position 6,637 of record JBOHUK010000251.1, on the reverse strand, counting down.
CTGGTGGTCTTCGCCTTCTTGGAGATCTGGCCGACCAAGGGCTACGAGTACCTCCTGCCACTGATCGGTCCGCTCGTCCTGCTCTCGGTGTCGGGGGCGATGTGGCTGGGGTCCGAGCTGAGCCGCCCCTTCCAGGCAACGGTGCGGCGGACCCGCCGGGGGATCCGTCAGGGGGGGATCTGGGTGCCTGGCGGGCTGGCGGTGGTGGCGGTCGCCACCATCTTCGCCACCGCCAGCCCGGTCGTCACCGCCGATGCCGGCTCGACCAGCATCGTCGGGACGGACAGCGGCACACCCACCCCGGCCCGGGTCACTGCGCTGGCGGGCTCGGGCGGCCTGCTGGCGGGCCGCCCCAGCGGGCTCTGGGTCGGCGAGCACACCCTGCCCGGGTCGGTCTTCCTCACCATCGGGCCGACCTTTGCCAACATCCTCGAGTTCTACGGCCATCGTCGCGCCCTCGCGCTGAGCGTGAGCCCCAACCCTCTCCACCGCAACCCGTCCTACGCGCCCGTCGGCAACGCCGACAAGCTGATCCGCTCCGGCTCGGTGCAGTACCTGGTCTACGACGCCTACTCCGCCGCCCGCACCAAGCACTTCGCGGCGCGGCTGCTCTCGCTGGCCCACAAGTTCAGCGGGGTTCTCGTGTACCAGTACGACCGCCAGGCGCATCGCGGCCAGGGCAACGCGCTGGTGCTCATCTACGAGGTGCAGCCGTGATGCACCGCCGCCTGCTGCTCGGCGGGTTGGCGCTGGGCGCCGCGCTGCTGAGCCCGGTCACGGCACTGGCCTCCACCTCATTGCCTCCCCCTCAGCCCTCCGCCGCCGGGCCGGTCGCCGTCGACAATGCCGCCGCCGCCCACATCAAGCACGTCTTCGTGATCGTCCAGGAGGGGCACACCTTCGACAACTACTTCGGCGCCTACCCCGGGGTGAGCGGCATCAGCCGCAGAACCGCCGTGCCCGCCAATCCCCGCGGTGTCCCGCCCGGAGCGGTCTACGCACACCACATCACCGCGGTGCACACGACGCCGCTGGACAACTCGCCGCGGGCGGCGGGGGCCGCGTATGCCGGCGGGAGCATGGACGGGTTTGTCGCCGCGCAGACTGCTGCGGCGCGGCAGGGCTCGCTGGCGATGGGCTACTACACGGGGAAGGACATCCCCTACTACTGGAAGCTGGGCCAGGACTACGTCCTAGCCGACCACTTCTTCTCCGCCGACCTCGGCGGCAGCGCTCCCAACTTCCAGTTCCTGGTCGCGGGCCGCACCTGGGCGGTCCAGCCGGGGATCGGGTCGTCCGGCGACGTGCCCACCATCTTCAACCGCCTGGACGCAGCCGGGGTCTCCTGGGGCTACTTCGCCGCGACCTATGACGAACACGTGGACAACGGTCAGGTTCCCACCCTGGAGCCGGAGATTCCGTTGCTCAGCCTCAGCAACATCGCTGGCAACAAAAAGGACATGGCCCGGATTCAGGACATGTCGGTGCTCAACCGCGACTTGATCCGCGGCGGCCTGCCCCAGGTCTCCTACGTCGTCCGTCCGGGCCAATCCGAACATGCCCCGGGAAACATCGCCCTCGGCCAGGTGCAGACCGTGGGCCTGATCAACGCCATCATGCGCAGCCGCTACTGGAAGTCCTCCGCCATCATCCTCACCTGGTCCGACTGGGGTGGGTGGTACGACTCGGTGGCCCCGCCGCAGGTGGACTCGGAGGGAGACGGCTTTCGGGTGCCGACCCTGGTCATCTCCCCATTCGCACGCCACGGGGTGGTGCTGCACCAGACCCTGGACTCGACCTCGATCCTCGCCTTCATCGAGGGCCTCTACGGACTGGATCCGCTCACCACCCGCGACCAGAACGCCGGTAGCCTGGATGACGCGTTCAGGTTTGGAGGGAACGGGCGGAAGGCGATCCCAGTCGCGATGGGCACCCTGCCGGGCAGCGCCCTGACCCAGGGCTCGATCTCGGTGATCCTGTTCGTATATCTGGTGCCGATTGGTGTCATCGTGCTGCTGCTGGCGGCCATCCTGATCCGACGGACGCGCCGCTGGCGCTGGCCACCGATGGGACTGCGTGGCCGAGGATGACCGTGGGAACACCCGCATGGCAAGCTTGATCCCGCGCCCGCGCCGCGCCGCGCTGGCCCTCGTCACCGTCCTGGCCCTGGCACCACTGGCGGCGCCACTGCTGGCCCGCGCCACGACTACCAGCGCCAGGGCCAAAATCTACGTTCAAATCGCACTCAGCGTGCCGTCGAGCGCCATCACCGGGGATCCCCTCCCGATCTCAGTGGAGGTCACCTCCAGCGGTGTCCCGGTCGCCAAGCACCTGATCCGGATCTACGTCGACGACACCGAGTTGGCGGCGGTGGAGACCAACGCGGAGGGACGGGCCTCGACCACCCTGCGCACCGCCCTGGCGACCGGCACCCACACCGTCACCGCCACCTTCCACGGCGGGGGCCCGATCCAGCCCGCCAGCGCCTCGCGGACGATCACGATCTCGCCGGCGCCGCTGAGCATCCGGGTGGTCCCGTTCATCCCCAACGCGGTCACGGTCTCGGTGGACGGTGGTCCGCCGCTCAGCCCCAACGTCGACGGCTTCATCACCACCCCGCTTGCCAAGGGCGGCCATGTGACCCTCCAGGCAGTGGTTCACGACCCCTCGTCCGACGTCAAGGTGAGCTTTGTCTCCTGGTCCAACAATGACGTCAGCCCGCTGCGGGTCGTCGACGTCCGGCAGAAGCTCTACACCCAGCTGGCGCTGCAGATCTCGTACCTCACCCAGTTGCGCTTCGTCGATGCGGCGGGTGACCCGATGCCACCGGGTTCGGTGAGCGGGGTGCACCTGACGGGCCCGGACGGGCAGCAGATCGACCAGGGACGCAACTTCACGGTCTGGCTCAGCACCCCGGTGCCCCGCAAGACCAGCACCGGGGCTCTGGCGGTGGGTGCCGACGTCTACACCGCGACCAACGCCTACTACCAGGCCGTTAACGTCGCCGACGAGGGGGCCGACCGCTACATCCCCAGGGCCGGCGGGGTGTGGACGGTGCGCCTCGCCGCCTACCCGGTCACCATCCGGGCCAAAAACCTCTTCTTCGGCGGTGGGGTCACGGCCAAGGTGGCGGTGACTGGGGCGGGGCGCCGGCACGTGCTCCAGCTCGGCTCCGCTCAGGGCGCCACCCTGGTGGTGCCCCGCGGCCGCTACACGGTGAGGCTGTTGAGCGGGGGTCTGAGCCCCAGCCTCAAGATTGGGGTATCCCGGGACTCGGTCGTGCCGATGCCGGTCGTGACCGTGCTGGACCTGATCGTGCTCGCCCTGATCGTGCTCGCGATCGTGGCGCTGGTCATCCTGCTCCACCCGATGCGGCGCTGGCGCCGCCACCGTGCCGGTCGGCAGGAACTGGAGGCGTCACCCTAGTCCGCACCCGGACCTCAGCCAGCCTGGATCAGCTGGCGCAGCTCGTTGAGATAGGTGCTGCCGTAGGCGTCGCTGGGCTGGAGGTAGGTGTTCTCCACGAACTCGTTCCAACTGATCCCAAACCATGCGTCCGGGTCGGTGGTCGCGTTGACGTCCCACACGCTTTCCAGGGTGGACACCCCGTTGCGGGGCACGCAACTCCCGCCAAGCAGCTGCGTGTTGTACCCCGGGATGAACGGTGCGAACCACTTCTTGCCGTCGCCGTGCACCTGGGAGGCCAGAGACTCTAGGTCGCCTTGGGCCCTGGAGTTGCGGGTCGGGTCCTCGGACGACCAGTAGTAGGAGGTCGCATCCAGATACGGGGCATCGCGGGCCCAGGAGTCCTGGGTCTCGTCTCCGACCAGGTAGGCGCTCGCATGCCCCGCCGCCCAGATGGCGCTCACCGTGGCCAGCGAGTACTTGCGGCTGTCCATGATGATGACAATCGGCAGCGAGCTGAACGAGTTACGGAACGCCTGGTTGCGCCCGTAGGTGTGCGTGAAATAGGCAAGATCGTTGGTTATCTGGCGCGCCGGCCGAGTGTAGTCCCCGAAGGCCGAAAGTGCGAGCGCTAGGTGGAACGGGTCCCCGGGATGTGTCGCGTTGTAGTTGGTCACTGCCTTGACCATCAGCGAAAGTCGCTCATCATATCCGGATGCCCGCGGGCTCTGCCTGTCCGCTCCAGTGCCCTGCCAGCTGACGAGAAACCCCGTCACACCCGCTTGCGCGGCCTGCGATATCTGCTCGGCGTAGACGGCCTCGTCGTACTGGTTGTACAAACCCTGGGCGGGCACGTCGACGATCGTGGACCCGCCGTAGTAGGTCTTGGGACTGCACCCCGACGCGTCCACTGCACCCGGCACCGGGGGCGGCACCTTCCTCAGTGGGTAATGCGAACCGAGCTTGGCCGCCCAGTGTTCCGGTGTCCACCACAGGTAGTAGTAGAGGTAGACGATCGGATGCCCACCCGGGCTGGACGGCAGCGGGGTCCGCGGCTGGGCCGGGTCAGCGGTCACTGCCGGCGTCGGCGATGGCTTGGCGGGCGGCAGCGAGTTGACGCGGATAGCGACCAAAACCGCCACCGCCGCCAGCACCACGCCCAGCATGGCAACCGCTGCCACCAGGACCCTGACCCTCATCCGGCCAGTCTATCTGATCTCAGATTTGGGTCCGGTGAGCGCATCGCACCGCTCGTGAACTCCTCGCAAAGAACGCTGTTCCGGACAATCCAGAGTCACTGAGGCGCCCCAGCCACTGCGGCTGCCGGCGAGCCGGCGACACCGGCCAGCGTCCGCTCATGGGTGCGCAGGAGCAGCCGTGGTGGCCGCTTCCGACGGCAGTGGGGCGATGCAGGCGCCCTACGAAACCAGTCGAACCCGTTACAGGCACACGCGCTGGGGTGACGTATTCGCGTGCCACGGCAAGCGTCACCGATTTGTCAGGTGATCGTGGGCATCCTGTGGTTGAAAGTCTTTAACCCAGGCATAACGCTGCACATGGATATTGGAGGCAGCGATGAGAACGCCGCAGCTACCTAAGGGAGGTCCGATGGGCCTGATGAGCGAGTGGCAGGGGCCCTGGGGGCAGGGGACCGTCGCCGCGCCAGCCTCGGTGTGTCCGAAGTGCCGCCGCGAGGCGGTCGACGGTTTGGTCGTGTTCCAAGGCCGCGAGGTCTGCCTGGGTTGCGCCGTACTCCTCACCCTCAGTGCGAGCCGCCCCCGGCGGCCGCTTATGGCGCCCCGGCCGGCCCGGGTCACGGTCCTGGCCTCGTAAGCGAGACCCGGTCCCGATTGGGACCGCTCAGAGGGGGGCGAAGGCGGCGCTGAAATGGCGCAGGTTGGGGGGCTCCGTCACCATCCGGTAGCCGCGCAGTGAGGCCGCCTGCCGGGCCACCTCCCTCACCACCTCGATGACGTAGTCGATGTGGCTCTGGGTGTAGGTTCGGCGGGGAATGGCCAGCCGGACGAGGTCCATCTCGGCCGGGAGCTCCGAGCCGTCCGGGTGGCGCCCGAACATCACCGTCCCGATCTCGACGGAGCGCACCCCGCCCATCTGGTAAAGGGCGACCGCCAGCGCCTGCCCCGGGTACTGCAGGGGCGGTATCTGGGGCAGCAGCGCCCGGGCGTCCAGGTAGACGGCGTGTCCTCCGATGGGCAGCACGACCGGCACCCCCGCCTGGTCCAGGGCCTCGCCCAGGTAGGCGGTGGAGCGGATCCGGTAGCGCAGGTAGTCGACCTCGACGGCCTCGCGCAGCCCCTGCGCGATCGCCTCCAGGTCCCTCCCCGCCAGGCCGCCGTAGGTGGTGAAGCCCTCGGTGAGGATCAGCAGGTTGCGGCACCTTTCGGCGAGCTGCGGGTCGTTCATGGCCAGCCAGCCGCCGATGTTGCCCATGGGGTCCTTCTTGGCGCTCATGGTCATCCCGTCCGCCAGGGCCGCCATCTCCCGGACGATCTCCCGCGGCGCGCGCCCCTGCTGTCCGGGCTCGCGCTCGCGTATGAACCACGCGTTCTCCGCGAAGCGGCAGGCGTCGAGGAACAGGGGCACCGAGAACCGGTCGCAGAGGGCGCGCACCCCACGCAGGTTCTCCAGGGAGACCGGCTGACCGCCACCGGAGTTGTTGGTGATGGTCACCATCACCATCGGTACCTCGCCCCCGCGCTGGTTGAGCAGGGCCTCCAGGGAGTCCAGGTCCATGTTGCCCTTGAAGGGATGGAGGGTGGCGGGCTCCCGTCCCTCCGGGATGACCAGGTCCACCGCCTCCGCGCCGGAGACCTCAACGTTGGCCCTGGTCGTGTCGAAGTGGGTGTTGTTGGGGACGACCCGGCCGGGGCCACCGACGACCGAGAAGAGGATCCGCTCAGCCGCCCGCCCCTGATGGGTGGGGATCACGTGCTCGAAGGGGAAGAGGTCCTGGACCGCCTCCAGAAACCGGAACCAGGAGGGAGAACCGGCGTAGCTCTCGTCGCCGTGCTGCACCGCCGCCCACTGGTCGCGGGACATCGCCCCGGTGCCAGAGTCGGTGAGCAGGTCGATGAGAACGTCAGCTGCCCGGAGGTTGAACAGGTTGTAGCCAGCTTCCTGGATCGCCTGCCGGCGCTCGGACTCGGTCGTGAGCCGCAGGGGCTCGACGGAGTGGATTCGAAAGGGCTCGATGATGGTCCTGAAGCTGTCG
>JBOHUK010000250.1:0-1387 GCA_050734395.1 Candidatus Dormibacteria bacterium | reverse complement strand
CGGGACCCGCGGCGAAGTAGGTCTGGGCGATCGCCGCCCCGGTGACGGTGGGGCAGTAGGTGTAGAGCCCCATCTCCCGGTAGACCCGCTCGCGGATGGGGTCGTAGATCCGGGTCATGACCCGGGGGATCTTGAAGATCTCCTTGGCCACCTGGGCCGACATCACATTCCGGTTGTCGCCGTTGGTCGCCGAGAGGAAGCAGTCCGCGCCCTCGGCTCCCGCCTGCTGGAGCACCTCCTGGTCGATCCCACTGCCCAGGATCATCCGCCCCGGGAAGTCGTGCCCCAAACGCTCGAAGGCACGCTTCTGCAGGTCGACCACCGCCACATCGTGACCGGCCGCCGCCAGGTCGCGGGCGACGGTGGAGCCCACCCGGCCGCAGCCCACGATCACCACCTTCACTGAGGCGAGTATATCCCCGGCCGAATTGGGCGGAACGGGGGCCCAGGGATGCCGGCGTCCTTGTGCAAACGCGAGAATGGCGGGCGTGGCATCGCGCATTTTCGGATCCCGCGCCCCCCGCCCAGCGGCCACGGACCCGGCGGGGATCCTGTGGCCGCGCCGGATTGCGGTTCCGGTCCGCGGCCACCCCGTCGATGAGGAAGCGCTGCGAGCCGCCTGCCGGCTGGCGCGCCCGGCCCGCGCGGAGATCCTGGTCCTCACCGTCCTCGAGGTGGCGCGCAGCCTGCCGCTCTCGGCCAGCCTGGAGGTGGAGCTCGCCGCCGCCGAGGAGCTGCTGGGTCGGATGGAGGAGATCGCCGCCAACCTCGACTCGCGAGCGCGGACGAGCGTGCTCCAGGCGCGGGAAGCCGGACCGGCGTTGGTCGACGAGGCCCGCCGCTGGGAGGCCGACCTGATGGTGGTGGGACTGAGCACCAAGGCCCAGTTCGGGGAGTACAGCCTCGGACCGACGGGCGAGGAGCTACTGCGGCACGCCCCTTGCCGGCTCATCCTGATCCGGCCCCCTCTTCCCGAGCCCAGCCAGCCGCCCGGGCGGTAAGCGATGGGCGGCGCTCCTCGACGTCGCCCGTGGGAAAGACCCGAAGCGCGTGGCCGGGTTGTCGATCCCGATACCGGGGTACACGGGGATGCACGCCCAGGTCGCAGTTTCGCCGGTCCGGATACGGAGTGGCTGACGGCGGACTAGCGTGATGTTTCACCGGGGGCCTGTCCGGGGACGGCAGGCCAGCTCCCTCATTTCGGGATGGATTGGGAGCCTCTGCCATGGCCCAGCCGGAGTCCTCGCCGTACCGCTCGTGGTTTGCCCCGATCCAACACCGGCTGCTCTGCTCGGTGGCCCTGGCCGGGCTCTTGCTGGCGGTGACCCCGTCGATGCGTCTGGACCTGGCGCTCGCCGCCGGGTCGCAGACCCCGCCCACCGATCCC
>JBOHUK010000249.1:0-4857 GCA_050734395.1 Candidatus Dormibacteria bacterium | reverse complement strand
AAGTTGCTGCTGCTGCCCAAGGACCCCGACGACCAGCGCGATGCCGTGGTCGAGATCCGCTCCGGCACCGGCGGCGAAGAGGCGGCCCTGTTCGCGGCCGACCTGATGCGCATGTACCTGCGGTTTGCCGAGCGACAGCGCTGGGCAACGGAGCTCATCAGCAGCTCACCGAGTGAGGCGGGCGGCTTCAAGGAGGTGGTCTTCGAGGTCCACGGCCGTGGCGCCTATGGCAAGCTCCGGTACGAGAGTGGGGTGCACCGGGTGCAGCGGGTGCCGAAGACGGAAGCGCAGGGGAGGATACACACGTCGGCCGCGAGTGTTGTCGTGCTCCCGGAAGCTGAGGACCTAGAGGTAGAGATCCAGGAAGAGGATCTGCGCATCGACGTCTTCCGATCCACCGGCCCAGGGGGCCAGAGCGTCAACACAACCGACTCGGCCGTGCGCATCACCCACTTGCCCACTGGCTTGGTGGTCACGTGTCAGGACGAGAAGTCCCAGCACAAGAACCGAGCCAAGGCCATGCGGGTGCTTCGCTCCCGCCTCTACGACCTGAAGCAGGCGGAGCGCGACTCGCAGCTGCAGGAGACGCGGCGTTCGATGGTGCGCCACGGCGACCGGAGCGAGAAGGTGCGCACCTACAACTTCCCTGAGGCGCGAGTAACAGACCATCGCATCGACCTCAAGATGTACCAGTTGCCGCGGGTGTTGGCCGGAGAACTGGAACTGGTGGTCGAGCCGCTGCAGGAGGCTGAGGAGGCGCGCAGGCTCGCTAGCGCAACCTTACTCTCCGAAAATGCCCCAGTGAGAGATCAGCGTCAAGGTGGGGCTGGTGCGTTAGGCCCGTAGGCGACGCTGAAGCCATTGGCGTCGATCTCCAGCGACGGGGTCGATACCTGAACCCCATCCTGCACCATGTAGTCGTAGGTAAGCGTGTCCTGCGCCCCGGCCAGCTCCAAGTTAGAGAAGGTGACGTCGGGCGTGTAGTCGGCCAGTGTCGAGGTCGTGCCACCAACCTCCGGGGCTTCAACGATCCACTCACACGAATCGGCTGGCCCCGAGTACGTCTCATCCGTGCTGAAGGTCCACCCCTCAGTCAGGTCCTGAACCTCAATCTCCCACGTGGAACCGCTGAGCTGCTGAATGGTGACAGCCACCGTGTCGCCTGGGTAGGCAGGGTCGACGCAGGGGTTCACGCTGCAGTCGGTGATGAGTGTTTCGGCCGCGGGCAGTATCTCCCACCACGCGCCGAGGGAGACGGTTCCCGGGGTCGACGGATCGTACTCCTCGCTCACCCCTGCCTGGATGAGATCGGAATTGTTCTGCCCATCGATGCCAACCCACTCTGAGGCGTCGGTGGTCGTTGCGCTCTCGTATACGTTTGGTACGGTAAAGTCCCCACTCACCGCCGTGTAAGGTCCGCTCTCGATCGTGTACCCGCTCCAGTTGGAGAACTTCACCGTACCTACTGTCGCGAAGTCGACCGTCAGCGTGAGCGCAGCGCTTGTGGCTGTTTGCGTGGTCGGACTGCCCGAGTCATGCACCTGGAAGGTCACCAGGTAAGAACCAGCAACGGTTGGAGTTCCGGAGATAGTACCGGCCCCGGAGAGGGTCAGGCCGGTCTGTAGCGACCCCGAAAGGATGGACCAGCTGTATGGGGGCGTACCGCCGTAGGCGCTCAGATCCGCTGAGTACGTGCTGCCTTGGGTGCCGGCGGGCAAGGAGGTAGTCACCACCGCGAGCGGCTGGGGACTCTCGGGTACGAAGTAACCGAAGGCGTCGACGACCACGTCTACCGTGCCCTGGTCGTTGTACATGGCGATCGCGCCGGTTGGACCGAGGGTAGCGACCGTCAGGTTGGGGACTGTGTCCCCCGCGTACCAGTTGAGGTCCGATGTCAGGTTCTTAGACTTGCCCTCGGGGTAGATGGTGAGGTAGCCGGGGAGGGAGGTGTCGGTGACGGTGGTGTTAGTGATCACTGCAGAGGCATCGGTGGCGATGCCGTGGACTCCGGAGAGCTGCAGTGGGAGACTCTGCCCGGCGACCATGGTTTGCCCGGTGTTGCGGGTGTCCAGCACCCGCACCGGGCTGATGGCGCTGAACAGGGACGCTCCCGCCGGGTTGGTCGTGCCGTCGGTGAAGTAGCCGCTGACGTCGATGATCACATCGACCGAGCCGGCATCGTTGAAGACGGTTATCTGCCCCGTGGGCCCGACCGGAACCACCACCCGGTTGGGGATGGTCGCTCCAGGACCCCAGTTCAGGTTGGAGGCAAGCGGTTGCGTTCCTCCCCGCGGGTAGATCGTCAGAAAGCTTGGGGAGCTGGTGTCGGTGACGGTGACGTTGAGCAGGGCGGCGGCCACGCCAGTCGGGGGGATGCCGCCCTCACCTGTCACCTGGACGTTGAGGGAGCCCTGGGCTCCCAGGGGGGGACCCGAATTGGGGTAGCCGCTGCCCGTTCTGGTGTCGGTGATTCGCGTGGGCGCCAGCGGGACATAGCTACCCGCGGTGCTGCCCGCGGTTTCGGGGGCGAAGTATCCCTCCAGATCCACCACCACGTCGACCGTCCCGGCGTCGTTGTAGAAGGTCACCTCACCACCGGACCCGACTGGGACGATTACCAAGTTCGGGACTGTGTCACCGGCGGGCCAGTTGAGGTTGGACAGCAGCGGGGTCACCTCACCGGTCGGGTAGACGGTGAGGTAGCTCGCCGCACTGGTGTCGGTGACGGTGACGTTGATCGCGACCGCCGTCGCGCTGTCGGGTACGTTGCCACCGGTGACCTTGAGGCTCACGGCGCCATCGGGTCCGAGGGGGGTCTGGTGGCTCGTACGGGTGTCGAGGAGGCGGGTCGGGGAAAGCGCCGTGTAGGCGCCGCCGGCAGCCCCGGTGTTGAAGACCGAGCCGGAGTCAGGTGGCACGGCTGCCTTGACCCGGTTGCCATCCTTGACTAGCTGGGCCGGGTTGACCTTGCTCTCGGCGCTCTCGGCTCCGGGAGGCCCCGTCGTTGCGCTAGGCGTGGACAGGGACGGGGGGCGCAAGTGGGCGGGCGTCTGAGCGACGGTGCCCTTGGCGAGGGCCGATAGGGCCCCGGAGGAGGCGGCCGCAGCGCCACATGCCGTCACGGCCAGAACTGTCTTCAGGGCGGAGCTTCGCAGCGGACCAATCACCCATGCCCCCTCTTAGCCACCGCGAAGCGGTTTCCCTATGAAATGGTACCGGGGGCGCTCGCAGGCAGTCAATAGATGCGGAAGAGGCCCGTCAATCGGTGAGCCCTTCATCCCGATTCGGCGCCGGCTGCTCGGGCCCCAGTCGGCGTTGGCGGCCGTGGCCCCCACGACGCCGCCGCCCTCGATTATTGGGCTCGGCAGGAGCGGTGCCCGCGGCGAGCCCGCTCGGGTGTCGTGGCTGGCGGGGACCCAACCGCGGCGGTGGTGGCATCCCCACCAGGGCCAAGTCTGCGAGCGTACGCCACCCGTGGGCCTCCTGACCCCGCCGCACCAGGGACACGAAGCAGTCGGCGGTGGCCTCGGCATCGGCCAGGGCGAAGTGAGGGCTGCGGTGGGCGACCCCCAGCCGGTCGCAGAGCCGCTCCAGCCCGATGGTGTCCCGCAGCTCGAAGAGAAACCCGGCGATCCTTGAGGTGTCGAGGTGGATTCGGGGCAGGGGCCGGCCGAGCGCCTTGGACACCAGCCGCGTGTCGAAGGCGTCCGCACTGTGCTCGACCAGAATGGCGCCCTGGGCGAGGTCATCGAAGGCCATCGTCACGTGCCGGAGGGGCGGCGCACCTGTGAGCATGGGCCGCTGGATGCCGTGGACCCGGCGGGCGAAGGGGTTGATGTGGTCGACGGTGTGCACCAGGCTCTCCAAAGCCACCCGGGGCACCAGGCCCGCCGCCTCGTCCAAGTGGAAGCGGACTGCTCCCAGCTCGAGGATCCGGTGCGGGAAGTGGCCGGTCGTCTCGCAGTCGAGGGCGACGAAGGTGAGCTGGTCGAGTGGGGTCTGCTCCAGCCCGCCAGCGGCTTCGCTCGGGCGATGGCCGTTGAGGACCAGATCGAGGTCAGCGGGATTGTGGTATGGGGCAAACTCGGGGGAGACAGGCCCCAGCCGCGGCAGCAGCGCAGTGCCGGGCGCCCCCACGCCACGCTCACGACCTCGCCGCCGTCGCCCGGCCCCGCCGACCCGCTCCCGGGGAGTTGCCGCGGGCGGATGGTCTGAGGTGGGGTCCGGCGGCCCTTCGGGGGTCAACGCCACCCGCCCATCCTATCGAGCGCTGCAATGCCGCCCTCCGCGGGGCGGGCCGGAGTTCGGATACTCCGAAGCTATACTCGACTTCGAATTGCCCTTCCTAGCCACTGGCCTGAGCCACCATCGGGCACCGCTGCCGGTTCGCGAGCAGCTCCACCTGGACGAGACCCAGATCGTGGAGTCGCTGCGCGCGCTCGTCGGGCACGCCGGCCTCACCGGCGCCGTTTGCCTGAGCACCTGCAACCGCACCGAGTTCTACGTGACCACGGCCGATGACCGGCAGACCCAGCAGGCCACCCTGCGTTTCTTCCACTACCTGGAGCCGGAGCCTGCCTACGCGGACCTGATCTACCGCCATGCCGGGGAGGCGGGCATGCGGCACGCCTTCCGGGTCGCCAGCGGCCTGGACAGCTTGGTCCTGGGGGAGGCCCAGGTGCTGGCCCAGTTCAAGCGGGCACACCGCCTGGCCCAGCAGGCGGGGACCATCGATCAGCAACTGGACCTGATCATGCGCCGGGCGGTGGAGACGGCCAAATTGGTGCGGACCTCGACCGCCATCACGCGCCAGGCGGTTGGCTACGCCCAGGCGGCGGTCGCGGTGGCTCGAGAGCG
>JBOHUK010000248.1:0-1423 GCA_050734395.1 Candidatus Dormibacteria bacterium | reverse complement strand
GGAGCAGTTCGACCTGCTCAAGCGCACCCTGGGCAACATCGAGATGTCGGACGACGAGTTCACCCTGTTCATGGTCGAGGCGGCCCGGCTGGGGCTGGACCCGGTGACCCGGCAGATCGTCCCGGTGATGTTCTGGAGCAGCAAGCGCCAGCGGTCGGAGATGAGCATCATCATCGCCATCACCGGGATGCGCTCCCTCTGCCAGCGCACCAACCAGGAGGACGGCACCGAGGGCCCGGAGTTCACCGAGGACGGGCTCAACTGGACCAAGCTCTGGCTGGCGGACGACCACCCGCCGGTGGCGGCCAGGTTCACCGTCTACCGCAAGGGGATGAGCCGCGGCTACGAGGGGGTGGCCAAGTGGTCGGAGTTCGTCCGCAAGCGCCGCGACGGCGGGCCCGAGCGTTTCTGGGCCGACATGCCCCAGCACATGCTGGGGAAGTGCGCCGAGGCCGTCGCCCGGCGCATGGCCTTCGCCGACCAACTCCAAGGGGTCTACGTCGCCGAGGAGTTCGGGGGCACCACCCCGGAGCAGGCCGTCGACGCGGTGAGGCGCACCCCGGATTCCAAGCGGTTGCCGCCGGCGGCCCCGACATCCCCGGAGGCCGTCCAGGGGGCGATGGTGGCCACCCTCTGGAACTCCCTGGGGAAGCAGGACCGGCCGGCTCCCCAGGAGATGGAGGAGGTGCGTGGCCAGCAGGGGCGGGCAGGGCAGGTTGCCCACCTGATCGGGCTGCACGAGAAGCTCCACCGGCCGTGTTCCCACGTCACGGCGGCGATGCGGGCAGTGGTCTCAGTGCCCGTGGAGGGCGCCGGCGGCGCTGATGATGGCGGCGGCATAGCCGATGAGGACCAGGATGCCGGTGGCGAGTCCCTTCCAGGACTTGACGTAGCCCAGCAGGAACGCCTTGGCCACGCGCCGCCCGGTTAGGTCGGCCAGCGCCGCCTGCTCCTCGGCGGAGAGCAGGTGCCAGCCGTTCACCTTTTTCTGCAAGGCGGCCATGGTGGCGGTGTTGCCCTTCACCTCCTTGGCGGTGACGAGCTGGCGCCGGGTGATCGCCTTCACCGCCTGGGCCTGGGTGATCTGCCGCTCGGAGATCGCCGCCACCTGAGCGGTGAGTTCCGCGACCTGAGCCCCGACCTTGCTCTCCATTTCGGCGACGCGGTGGAGGATGCGGGCATTGGTGACGGGGGCGGTCACCCCGGCCAAGGCCCCAAGCGTGTGCGACGATTCACCCCCAAAGCATGACGCCCACCACCGCCACCTGGACGGCCAGCGATCTCTGGCAGCTCTGCGACCGTTACCCGGCCACGGACGGTCGGCGCAGCCTGCACGAGATCCTCGAGGCCGCCTTGGAGCTGGAGCGGGCGAACTCCGGCGAGGGGTTCTGGAACGGCTGGCGCTGGCAGGAGGTCCGGGCCC
>JBOHUK010000247.1:0-6011 GCA_050734395.1 Candidatus Dormibacteria bacterium | reverse complement strand
CGGCGCAACTCCGAAGGCCCGATTGGCCGCTCCACCAGCCGCCGCACCTGAGCCAGGGCGGCCGTCACCGCCTCCTGCTCACGGCCGGGCTGGGTGGCGAGGTAGATGCCAAACGCCCCGGAGTCGTGGTGGCGTGCGGCGTATGAGTGAACGTCATAGGCCAGCCCGCGCCGCTCTCGCAGCTCCAGGAACAGTCGGCTGCTCATCCCCTCGCCCAGCACCGTGTTGAGAACGTCCAGAGTCCAGCGCTCCGGGTCCAGATACGAGGCGCAGCGCACCCCCAGCAGCAGGTGTACCTGTTCGCCGCGGCGGCGCCGCGCCCGCGCCAGCGCCTCCGGGACTAGGGGAGCCGGCACGCCCCCGTCATCGGGCTGCTGGGCGGGTCCCGCCCCGGGCGCCTGCAGCCCGAGGCGCCGCGCGACGGCGGCCTGGGCAGGGCCCGGCTCCACCCCCCCCGCCAGGGCGATCACCACCCGGGGGGCCAGGTAGTGCCCGCGCCGGTAAGCATGGAGCTCCTCCGCCCCAATCCCGGCGAGCGAGCGCCTGGTGCCCGCCGGGTCGCGGGCCAGGGGATGGCTGCCCCAGATCAGGGAGTCGAAGAGCATCTGCGCCAGATCCGAGGGCTGGTCCAGATACATGCTCAGTTCCTCGAGCACCACCTGGCGCTCGCGGCCGACGTCGCCCGCCTCGATCCGGGGCGCGAACGCCAAGTCGAACAGCACCTCCAGGGCGCGCTCGGTGTGCTCCCGGGGCACGCGCGCCCAGAAGACCGTCGCCTCCTTGTCGGTGCTGGCGTTGAGCGACCCCCCAATCCCCTCGATGGACTGCGAGACGGCCCGGCTGTTGGGAAAGCGCTCGGTGCCCTTGAACACGATGTGCTCAAGAAAGTGGGAGATGCCCGCCTGGTTGCGACTCTCCCAGCGCGAGCCCACCCCGACCAGCACCGTGGCCGCGACCGACTGCCTCCCGGGCATGGGCGCCACCAGCAGGCGCACCCCTCCCTCCAGCTCCGACTGCGTCCACTCGAGCGCCCGCGCCATCAGGGGGTGACCTCGTTGTCCTGCTGCAGGCGCGCCAGGTTGAGGGCGTAGGTCAAGTCCATGGTGGCGGCGTTGCCCTCGGCCTGGACCTCGTTGACGACATTGGCCTGGCGCCACACCACAAGGTAGGACTCGTATTCGGTGCCGGACGCCGTGCGCTGGCTGAAGAAGCCTCGGACCTCCTGGCCCAGATGCCCGGTGGAGATGGGCTGGTATCCGGAACTCTTAGCCTGGCCCGCCAGCAGCTGGAGGCCCTTGCCGGCGCCTGAGGCGCCGGCGAACCGGGCGGCGCTGCTCTGGACCACGATCGGTCCCACCGCCTGCTGCGGGCTCACCTGCCGCTGGAAGCTGGCCAGGTAGCCCGTCTCCCGCCCCGCCGCCAGGTAGGCGGCGAGCCGGTTGGCGCTGCCCCCGGCGGCCCTTTTGTTGCTAATGACACCAGTGTAGGACTGCCCGCTCTCAGATGTGAAGCCTGGGTATGGCAACTGCGACAGTCGGAGCACCAGGCTGCGCGGGGAGGCCGAGATTGTCGCTCCGGTGCTGGCGCACCCCGCCAGCAGGGCCATGAGGCCCGCGGCCACCAGCTCCAGGGGCCGGGCCGCACGGGCCCTGCGGGTCAGGGGGCGGCCTCACCGGGGGTGGGCGCGATGGTGACGCGGCGCTCGGAGTCCAGGCCCTGGCTGGAAGTCGTGACCCGGGAGTCGCCCGCCAGGGCCAAGTGCACGGCGCGGCGCTCGTAGGCGGGCATCGGCTCGAGCGCGATGGGCCGGCCGATGCGGGTCACGGTGGCGGCGGTGCGCAGCGCCAGCTGGGCCACTGCCTGCTCGCGGCGGTGGCGGTAGCCGGCGATGTCGATGACCACCCTGGGGGCATCGCCGGCGAGTCCCGCATCGCCCAGCATCAGGTTGACCACGGTCTGCAGGGCCCGCAGCGATTCGCCTCGCCACCCGATCAGGATGCCCAAGTCCATCCCTTCGACGTCGAGGATCACGGTGGGGGCTGCGGCGCCCGAGCTCGGCGGGTTGGCCCGGACCTCTGCCTCGACCTCGAGCAACGCCAGCAATCTCTCCAGATGACGCCGGGCGGTGACGGCGAGCTGCGGCAGCGGAGCCACCCGCACCCGGGCCTGATTGCCGCTGAGGTGCTCCCCAGGAACCGCCGCCGCCAGCCGCCCGGGGCTCAGCACCTGCACCGCCACCGCGTCGGGGTCCAGGCCCGCCTGGGCGCAGGCGGCGGCGATGGCGGCCTCGACCGAGTCTCCCTCCCCCTCATAGCCCGGGGGCTGATCGCTCACGGTCAGCGGCGGGAGCGGCCGCGGCCGCGGTTGCGACGCCCGCTGCCACCGCCAGCGCGACGCGTGGCTCCGGTGCCATCCTGCTGCGACCGGCCGTTCTCGGCCGCCCGCTGGGGGGCGTCCGGCACGACCTTCATCCCGGCGCCGTTGCCCCCGGTCGCCGGGGCGGGTGCCATCGGGAAGTGGCGCGGCCGCCAACTCGCCCCGGGGAACCAGGGGGGGACCCGCAGGCCGCCCCAGCCCATCATCGAGAAGACCTGCAGCACCATCACCGCGCTCTGGGTGATCCAGTAGAGCCCGATGCCCAACTGGAAGTTCAGGGCGAAGAAGGCGATGACAACGGGCATCAGGTAAGTCGTCTGCGACATCACCCGATACATCTGCCGCTCCTGGTCGCTCATGTCCGGCCGGAGCGGCTGCATCATCATCTTGGACTGCATAAAGGTCAGCAGCCCCGCCAGCAGCGGCACCACCAGCACCTCGGGATGGGCGGCGATCCCCCCGGGAGTCTTAAAGGGCGAGTCGGCCAGGTTGGGCAGGAACAAAAAGCTGGCCTGGTGGTGCAACGACCCGTTCTCGGTGAACTTGTGGATGACGCCGTAGAGCGCGTACAGGAAGGGCATCTGGATCACCAGCGGCAGACAGCCGGAGAGCTGGCTGAGTGGGTTGATCTGGTGGCGGCGGTAGAGGGCCATCTGCTCCTCTTGCAGCCGCCGCCGGTCCCCCTTGTGCTTGGCCTGAAGAGCCTTCAGCTCCGGGGCGACCTTGCGGTTGTCGGCCTGGACCCGCCACTGGGTACGGATCTGCCAGCGGAAGAGCGGGAAGAGCAGGGCGCGGATCAGCAGGGTGAGCACGATCACCGAGACCCCGAAGGCGCCGATCGTGTGAGTCGGGCCCCAAGCCCGGAAGGTGTGGTCCAGGAACTGGAGTACGACCGCGATCGGGGTCAGGAGGACGTAGAAGAAGAAGGCCAGGATCGGGTTGGTGGGCGCCGGGGCGACCGGGTTGACGAACGCCAGCAGCTCAGTGCCCACGGGCGGGCTCCTCGGGCAGGGGAACGGGGTCATAGCCGCCGGCGTGGAACGGATGGCAGCGGAGGATCCGCCGTACGCCCATCCACCAGCCCCGCGCCGGCCCGTAGAGGGTGATCGCCTCGTAGGTGTAGTGCGAGCAGCTGGGCTGGTAGCGGCAGCCGCCCACCAGCCCAAAGATCGGACCCAGGCTCGCCTGGTAGAAGCTGATGAACCAGAGCGAGGCGCGCTTCACGCTGGCCCCCTCGCCCGGCCCCAGGCGGTCCGGATCGAAGACACCAACTGGAGGTGGGTGGCGGCGGCCGCTCCGGGCCGTGGAGTCAGGACGAAGTCCGCCGAGGCTTGGAGGGGAAGCGCTGCCGCCGCCGCCACGCGCAGGCGGCGCCGGAGCCGGTTGCGAGCCACCGCCGCTCCGTGGCGCCGCCCAACCACCAGGCCGACCCGCCCGTGTCCGAGGTCGGTGGGTCGCAATTGCAGCCGCACCAACTCGTCCCTGGCCCCCAGCCGAGCTTCCCGCACCGCCGTGAAGTCCCGGGAGCGGCGGAGGCGGTGGCGCCGCTTCACCGCACCGGGGCGGGCGTCAGGCGCCAGCGGCCCTTCAGGCGGCGGCGCTTGAGGACGCGGACTCCCCCAGGGGTGGACATGCGCGCACGGAAGCCATGCACCTTGCGGCGATAGCGCTTCTTGGGCTGGAAGGTTCGCTTGATAGTCGAACTCCTGGGCTGGCGGCTGGCGAGCGCCGGGGGGCGCGGCCGCCGCCGCAGGTGAATCGAAGTTGCGCCTCGGGGCTGAGGATACCAGAGCCAGTGAGGTGGGCCCGGCTCGCGACCAGCCCCGGTCGGCGCTCGCACCGGCGCAGCTGCCCTTCCGCTGCCGCCGGCGGCGGTGCTATCTGAACCTCATTGCGGTGGGCCTATCTTCATGGCCGTGCGTCTCATAAAACGCAGGAAAATATGGGGAAACGGTAGCGCGGCTCGCCGGGATCAGCGGTCATTACCCGCTCGTCCGGGTGATTGCGCCCGCCCCCGGTGGGTGCTACCATCCGGGAGCGACCGCAGGGGTGGGCGAGACCCGGTCCCAACAGCTCGTTCCATTGGGCGAAATCTGCCCCTCAACTGGGTTTTTCCACTCCTGTGCACAAGGTGTGAATTGCGCTCTACCGCCTGGTCTCTGATGGCTCCCAGGGGCCGGCGTTGAGCCTCTCCGCCGACCAGCTCTGGTCGGCCGCCCAGGAGGAGCTGCGCTTCCAGGTGAGCCGCCCGGGCTATGAGGCCTGGTTGAAGAACGCCCACCTCCTCGACTTCGACGCGGAAGTCTCCCAGGCCACGATCGGAGTGCCAACCCCGCTGGCGCGGGACTGGGTCAGCGACCGCTACTCGGCCGTGATCCGCGAGACCCTCTCGGCGATCCTCAATCGAGACGTCGAGGTCGAGTTCGTCGTCCAGGCGCCGAGCAACAACGGCGCCGACGCCCCTGGCCTCTCGGGGGACCTGCCGGTCCCGGCCCGCGAGGTCCCGGGGATCGCCGAGCCGGTGCCCGGCCTCAACCAGCGCTACACCTTCGACGCCTTCGTGGTCGGCAACACCTCGCGCTTCGCCTACGCCGCCTGCCGCGCGGTGGCGGATTCCCCCAGCCGGGCCTACAACCCCCTGTTCATCTACGGCGGCGTGGGACTGGGCAAGACCCACCTGATGCACGCCGTGGGGCACGCAGTCTGGCAGAGCCACCGCCTGCGGGTGGCCTACGTCACCTCCGAGACCTTCACCAACCAGATGGTCACCTCCATCCAGGAGAACCGCATGGCCCAGTTCCGGGCGCGGTACCGCACGGTGGATGTTCTGCTGGTGGACGACATCCAGTTCCTGGCGGGCAAGGACCGCACCCAGGAGGAGTTCTTCCACACTTTCAACGCCCTCCAGGAGGAGAACTGCCAGATCGTCATCACCAGCGACCGGCCGCCCCGGGAGATCCCCACCCTGGAGGACCGGCTGCGGACCAGGTTCGAGGGCGGGCTGATGGCGGACGTGCAGCCCCCCGACTTCGAGACCCGGCTGGCCATCCTGCGCAGCAAGCTGCTCCCGGGGCAGCCGGCGCTGAGTGAGGAGGTGCTCTCCTTCATCGCCTTCCGCATCCAGAAGAACATCCGGGAGCTGGAGGGCGCCCTGATCCGGGTCCTCGCCCACGCCTCGATCTCGGGTGGCGAGAGCCCCTCCACCAGCGAGGTCTCCGAGATCCTGCGCGACATCATCCCCGGCTCGGCCACCAAGCCCCTGTCGGTGGACACCGTGCAGGAGGTGGTCGCCGACTTCTACGGGATCTCGGTCGAGGAAATGTGCAGCAAGCGCCGGGACAAGCACATCGTCTTCCCCCGCCAGGTGGCCATGTTCCTGATTCGCGAGGAGATCGCGATGAGCCTACCCTCCATCGGCCAGGTGTTCGGGGGCCGGGACCACACCACCGTCCTGCACTCCTTCGAGAAGATTTCCAACGACATCAAGGAGGACCCCCGGGTGGCTGAGGATGTCGCCCGGTTGCGGGACCTCCTGCTCTCGCGATAGGCGCTGTGCCCACAGGTTTTCCAGAATCCCTGTTAGGCGCGGTCCCCAGGGGGTGGGCAAGTGCGAATCGCGCACATCAGCCCCCAAC
>JBOHUK010000246.1:0-10777 GCA_050734395.1 Candidatus Dormibacteria bacterium | reverse complement strand
TGGCCTACGTGCTGGCACCCACCTGGGGGGTCGAGGCGCTGCGAGCCGCGACCCTGGGGGGAGACCCCTGGACGCCGATCCTGTGGTGCCTGCTGGCCTCCGCCGCCTACCTGGTGCTGGGGGTGGTGCTGGTGGCCAATGTGGAGCGGCTGGCCCGGGCCCGGGCCAGCCTCAGCTTCCAGTGAGCGCCGCCGAGTTCACCGCCGCGCCCGCGCCTGGGGCGGTTCGCCGGGGCAACTTCTGGCGGGTCTTCTTCATCGGCGGGCTGATCTCGTACCGGGCGCTCTTCAACTGGTTCACGCCCTGGATGTACATCCCCACGATGCTGGCGGCGCCGCTCTTCCAGATCCTCTTCTTCGTCTACCTGGGTCGCTCGACGGGGGTGGGCTCGACCAACTTCTTCGTAGTCGGCAACTCCATCCAGGTGTGCAGCATGGCGGGCATCTATGGGATGACCATGGCGCTGGCCAACGAGCGCTGGTTCCAGACCCTGAGCCCGCTGCTGGCCACGCCCGCCAACCGGGTGGCGATCTTCCTGGGCCGGGGGCTCCCCGTCCTGATCACCGGCCTGCAGACGACGGCCTTCGGGTTCCTGGTGGCGGCGCTCATCCTGGGCTTCCGTCCCAGCCCCTCGGACCTGCCCGGGCTGCTGCTGACGGTGCTGGTCACCTGCGCCTCCTGCACCGGCTTCGGGATGACGTTGGGCTCGATCGGGCTGCGCGCCCGCGACGTCTGGCTGATCTCCAACATCGCCTACTTCGCCATGCTCCTGCTCTGCGGGGTGGAGGTGCCGCAGTCGCAGCTGCCGCTGCCCCTGCGAGACCTGGCCCAGGCGCTGCCGCTCACCCATGGGATCGCCGCCGGCCGACTGCTGGCGGCGGGCCGGCCCCTGGGTGAGGCTCTGCCGCTCGTGGGCTGGGAGCTGCTGGTGGGGGCGGCCTGGGCCGCCGTCGCCTTCACGCTCTTCGCTTACTTCGAGCGCTCCGGGCGGCGCAACGGTTCCTTCGATCGCCTGTGAGCGCCAGGCCTCCCCGCCTCGACCTGCGCGGGGTCGGCTGCCCGCTCACCTTCGTGCGCACCAGGATCGCCCTGGACCACCTGCCCCTCGGTGAGGAGCTGGAGGTGCTGCTGGACGAGGGGGAGCCAGCCGAGTCGGTACCCCGCTCCTGCCGGGAGGACGGTGACGAGGTGCTGCTGCTGGAGCCGCTCGCGGAGGCCCCCGGGGCCTGGCGGCTGCTGGTCCGTCGCCGCACCGGCGGTCCGACCTCTACCGCCCGGCCGGCGGGTGCACAATGACGGTCGAGTGAGAGCCCAGGTGCCCGTCCCCTCAGCCACCGTGGAGCGGATCCGCTCGGCCTTCGCCAGCGCGCAGGCGAGCGGCGATCTCACGCCACTGCGCTCGGTGATGTCCCCGCGGCTGGGCTGGGCGGCGGTCAAGGCCGGCGCTGGCAACTGCCACTCCCGGGAACAGGTGCTGGGGGTGTGGGCGCAGCACCTGGCCGAGCACGGTCTCGGCCGGGTCGAGGAGATCGCCGTGGTGGGGGACCGGCTCTTGGTGGTGCTGCGGGCCAAGGGTGCCCGGCGGCCGCTGGCCCACGTCTTCTCGCTCTGGGGCGGTCGGATCACCCAGATCCAGGATTACCCGGACCGGGAGCAGGCATTGGCCGCCCTCACTCACGAGGTGCCCGTTCCCGACTGACCCGCCTCAGCTGTTGGGCCGGCCTCCTCTTCACGGCGCCAGCCCGAGGCGCGCCGGCGGTTCAGCAGCACCGTGAAGGTCGCGCCCTCACCGAGCACTGACTCCGCCACCACCCGCCCCCCCTGGGCCTCCACCAGCGCCTGGACGATGGCCAGGCCGAGGCCGCTGCCGCCATCCTGGCGCGAGCGCGAGCCTCCCGCCCGGTAGAAGCGCCCGAAGATGTGGGGGAGGTCCTCCGGCGCGATCCCCGGGCCCCGGTCCGAGCAGGCGAAGCCCACCAGGTCGCCCTCCTCCAGCGTGGTCCAGCGGACGGCAGCGCCCTGCCCGTGGCGCTCGGCGTTGCCCTGCAGGTTGCCCACCACGGTGGCCAGCGTCTCTGGGTCCGCCCAGGCCACCACCCCAGGGGCGAGCTGCAGCTCGGTGTCGGGGCGCCCGCCCAGCTGCTCGCGCAAGAACGGGCCCAGCTCAACCTCCTGGGGTTGCAGGGAAGGCTGGGCGTCCGCCCGAGCCAGGGTGAGCAGGTCCAGGACCAGCGCCCGCATGCGGTCCGCCTCCTGCGCCATCACCGTCAGGGAGTGGTCCAGCTCCGATGGGTCGCTCTTGGCCCCCCGGCGGAGGACGTCGAGGTATCCCTTGATGGCCGTGAGCGGGGTGCGCAGCTCGTGGGAGGCGTCGGCGATGAACTGGCGCATCCGCTGTTCTGCCTCCTCGCGCACCCGCACGGTGCGCTCCACGCTGCCGGCCATCTCATCGAAGACCCGGGCCAGCACCCCAACCTCGTCCTGGCGGGGGCTGAGCCCGCTGCGCTGGGAGAGGTCGCCAGCCCCGAGGGCGCGGGCGGTCTGGGTGAGGCGGTGCAGGGGAGCCAGCCCTCGGGAGGTCAGCCAGAGGCCGCTGAGCAGGGCCAGCAGCACTACCCCCAGGCCGCCCAGGCCCAGGATCAGGGCGGCGGCCTGCAGCTCACCGTCGATAGGGCCTGCGGGCTCGGCAAGCTGCACCGCCCCCAGCTGGCGCCCGAGGCGCGTCCGCACCGGGAAGATCATCACCAGGGAGCTCTTGCCCTGGAAGCTGACCTGGTTGGGTCCGACCTGCTCGCCGTCCTGGGCCGCCTGGGCGAGGAGCGACGCGCTCTCCGGTGGCACCGGGACCCCACTCGTGACCCCGCCCCGGAGAGTCGAGCTCGGGGCAGCCGAGGCCACCAGCTGCAGCCCGGGGGTGAAGACCGCCACCGTCAGGCGGGACTGGGCGAGGAGGCGGGCCAGCTCCCGGGCCGCGGCGCGCTCGTCCAGGGCGGGGCGGCCCGAGTGCAGGCGGTTGCGCTCCTGGGCCAGGACGATGTCGCGCGCCGCCCGAAAGCTGCTCTGCAGGGACTGGGCGCGGCTGCCCAGCACCGCCTGGCGGAGCACGCCGTACTCGACCACTCCCGCGACGGCCAGCAGCACCGCCAGCAAGCCGACGAAGACCAGGGTGAGCCGCCAGCGCAGGCTGCGGTGCCAAGGAACCGGGGCCTCAGTCGGCGGCGAGGCGATAGCCAACCCCCCGGACGGTCTGGATCCTCTGGCGGTCCGTGTCCTCGAGCTTGAGCCGCAGGTAGCGGATGTAGACCTCCAGGTTGTTGGGGTCGCCGTAGAAGGCGACCCCCCAGACGGCGTTGAGCAGGCGGTCACGCTCCAGGACCTGGCCCGGGTGCTCCATCAGGTAGGCGAGGAGGTCGAACTCCCGGGCGGTGAGCTGAACCTCCACGCCCGCCCGTCTGACGACCCGGCTGCGCCGGTCCAGCTCCAGGTCGCCCACCTGCAGCTGGGCCGCCTGATCCGGCCGCCGTCGCCTCAGGATCGAGCGCACCCGCGCCAGCAGCTCGTCGAACTCGAACGGCTTGGTCAGGTAGTCGTCGGCGCCCAGGTCGAGCCCTTTGACCCGGTCCCCCACCTCGTCGCGCGCACTGAGGATGAGCAACCCCCGGCGGGGCTCGCCCGCCAGCGCCCGGGTGAGCGCCAGGCCGCCCAGGCGCGGCATCATCAGGTCGAGCACCACCAGGTCAGGGTGGAACTGGTCGACCGCGGTGAGCGCGGCGCGGCCGTCCTGGGCGGTCCGGACCAGGTAGCCCTCGCGGGTGAGGCCCATCCTGATGAAGTCGGTGATGGCCGGCTCGTCGTCCACCACCAGCACCCGGGTGGGGGCGGGCTCGCCGCCCCCGGCCTCTTGTGCCATGGCTGGCGGGATTATAGGTTCGGGCATCTCCCGATCAGATCACTGGGCGGGTGGGTCTTCGCTGAGACATCGCTTAGACTCGCAGGCCGATGGCGAGTGCCGCGCCAGGCTCCCTGGCCCCCGAGCGGCACCGCGCCCAGGTCGGGGAGGCGCAGCTCTCCTGGCTCGAGCGCCCTGGCCAGGATCCGCCGGTGCTGCTGCTCCACGGCTGGGGAGCTGAGGCCGCCACCTTCGCTGGTCCCTTGCTCCTCTGCCGGACCCGGCGGCGGCTGGTGGCGCTGGACCTGCCCGGCTTCGGGGAGTCGCCCCTGGGCGAGCCCAGCTGGTCCACCGCCAGCTACGCCGACCTGGTGCGGGCGCTGGTGCGCCAGCAGGGCTGGGGACGGCCCAGCCTGGTGGGCCACTCGTACGGGGGCAGCGTCAGCCTGCGCCTGGCCGCGGGACCCCAGGCGGAGGTGGACCGCCTGCTGCTCTGCGCCGCGTCCGGCATCCGGCCGCCCCGCCGGGGCGGCGTCGGGGCCAAGGTGCGCCTCTTCCGCGCCCTGCGCCGATCGGCCGAGGCCCTGCTGCCCCGCCGGCCCGCCGAAAGGGTGGTGGAGTGGCTGCGCCAGCGGCTGGGTTCGGCGGACTACCGCGCGGCCGGGGAGCTGCGCCCGGTCTTGGTGCGGGCGGTGCAGGAGGACCTGAGCTTGGTGGCGGCCGAGGTCCGCGTCCCCACCCTGATCGTCTGGGGATCCGCCGACCCCGAGCTGCCGCTGGCGACCCACGGGCAGCGCCTGCACCAGCTGATCCGGGGCTCGGAGCTGGTCCAGTTCCAGGGTGCGGGGCACTTCCCCTTCGTGGACCAGGCGGCGCGGTTCGCCGCGGTGGTGGACGCCTTCATGGACGCGGAGCTCTGAATTGCCCGTGATGGCGCCCTGGCAGGCGTTCCTTCTGATGCTGCTGGCCGGTGCCTGCTGCGCGCGGCGCTGGCAGGGCTGGCTGTACCTGCTGCAGCTGGACGAGTACCAGCCCCGGCGCCTGGCACGGACGGCCCGGCGCCGGCTGCGCGTCACCTGGCCCTGGCAGCTCGCCTTATTGCTGGGCGGGGCAGTGCTGGCGGTCGCGACTTGGAGGAGCGGCGTCTACCCGGCCCTGGTCCTGATCCTCGCCTGCCTGCTCCCCCTGGCTACCGACCGCCCCTTCTCACGGCGGGGCTCGCTGCGCCGCACCGCCCGGACGCGCCGACTGGAGGCCGCCTCCGCCCCTCTGGCACTGGGCTGCCTGTGGCTGCTGCTCTGGCTGGGCTGGCCGGGGGCGGTGGCCCTGGGGCTGGCCGACGCCCTGGTGCTCCTGGTCCTGCTGGCCGCCCTGGCCCTGACCGCCCCCTACGAGCTGCTGGGCCGCCGCGCCTACATGCGCCAGGCCGAGGCCCGGCTGGCGGCGGGACAGCCGACCGTGATCGGCGTCACCGGGAGCTACGGGAAGACCACGACCAAGCTCTATCTGCACCAGCTCCTGGAGGCGCCGGGGAGCCCGAGCTTCGCCACCCCGGAGAGCTTCAACACCACCCTCGGGGTGTGCCGCGCCATCAACGAGGGCCTCCGGCCCGAGCACCGCACCGCCGTGGTCGAGATGGGCGCCTACCGCCCGGGGGAGATCGCCGAAATCTGCTCCTTCACCCACCCCAAGGTGGGCCTGGTGACCGCGGTCGGGGTGATGCACCTGGAGCGCTTCGGCAGCCGGGAGCGGATCGCCCGCGCCAAGTCAGAGCTGCTGGCGGCCCTCCCCGAGGACGGGGTCGCGGTGCTGCCCAGTGCCATCGCGGAGCGAGAGATCCTGATAGCCCCGCTGCGAGCCCGGGCGGTCTGGGTGGGCCAGCCCGGCGACCGCTGGTGGCTGGAGGGGCTCGAGGTCGACGCCGACGGCAGCCGCTTCCAGCTGCACGGGTCCGGTGGCGAGGCGGCAGCGGTGCGCGCCCCGGTGCACGGCCGGCACGCGGTCACCGACCTGCTCCTGGCGCTGGCGGCGGCCTTCGAGCTCGGCGTGTCTCTGGAGCGCCTCCTGGAGCGCTGCCAGGGCCTGGAGGCGGCGCCCCACCGCCTCCAGGTCAGCCGGGCCAACGGGCTCACGATCATCGACGACTCCTACAATTCCAACCCCGACGGCGCCGCCGAGGCCCTGCAGCTGCTGGGGTCCCTGCCCGGCGAGCGCCGCGTGCTGGTCACGCCCGGGTACATCGAGCTGGGGCCCCTCCAGGAGCGGGAGATGCACGAGTTCGGGCGCCAGGCGGCCACGGTCTGCAGCCACGTGATCCTGGTGGGCCGGCGCCAGTCGGCGGCCCTAGCGGAGGGCCTGCGCGAGGCGGGCTACCCCCAGGGCCAGGTGTCGGTGGTCGCGAGCCTGGAGCAGGCCCAGAGCCGCCTGCCGGCGGTCGCCGGCCCGGGGAGCGTCGTGCTCTTCGAGAACGACCTCCCCGACTCCTTCCTGGAGACGGCGTGAGCATCCAGGGGCGGACCGTGGGGGTGGTGTTCGGCTCCCGCTCGGTTGAGCATGAGATCAGCATCATCACCGCGGTCCAGGCGATGGCGGTGCTCCAGGAGTTGGGCGCCAGGGTCGTACCCCTCTACATCACCAAGTCGGGCCGCTGGCTGACGGCCCCGCAGTTCACCGCGCTGGAGGCCTTCCGGCCGACGCTGCCCGAGGAAGGCACTCCCGTCCACCTGGACCTGGCGCGGGGCCGGCTGCTGGCCGCCGCCTCCTCACGGCTCGGCCGCCCGCGCGACCTCGAGGTAGAGGTGCTCCTGCCCTGTGTGCACGGGACCATGGGTGAGGACGGGACGCTGGCGGGGCTCGCGGAGCTGGTCTCGCTGCCCCAGGCCGGGAGCCCGACCCTGGCGGCGGCGCTGGCGATGGACAAGCTCCGCTCGAAGCAGCTCTTCCAGGCGGGCGGGCTGCCGGTGCTGCCGGCCCGCCCAGCAGAGTCGGTGGAGCGCGCGAGGCAAGTGGCAGCCGAACTCGGCTACCCCCTGGTGGTCAAGCCCAACCGCGGCGGCTCCAGCGTCGGGGTGTCGGTGGTGGGCGCTGCCCCGGAGCTGGAGGAGGCCATCGAGGTGGCTCTGGGCCTGGACTCGCTGGCGATCCTGGAACCCGCCCTCGTCGGCGCCACCGACCTGAACTGCGCCGTCAAGGTTGGCCCGCCCCGAGCCAGCGAAGTGGAGCGACCCTTAAAGCAGGGGACGGTGCTCTCCTACTCCGACAAGTACCTGACCAAGGGCGCGCTCAAGGGCGGTCCGAGCAAGGGGTCCCTCGACCCCAAGGGCGCACTTCCGGATCCGCGCCGGGAGCTGCCCGCCCAGATCCCGAGGGAGCTCCGGCAGCGGGTGCAGGACCTGGCGGTATCGGCCTTCGACGCCCTCGGCTGCCGGGGGGTGGCGCGGGTTGACTTCCTGCTCTCGGCGCAGGGGGAGCTCTACCTCAACGAGGTCAACACCATCCCCGGGTCCCTCGCCTACTACCTCTGGCAGGCGAGCGGGACCAGCTACGCCCAGCTCTTGGAGGAGATGGTCGAGGAGGCGCTGGCCGGGCCTCCCCCCCGGCGCCTGGCCCTGGAGGGCAACCTCCTGGAAGGGCCCCCGGCCCCGGGATCGCCGCTCGCCTGAGCCGCCTTTGGGTCAGACCCGAGACCACACCCGCTTCATCAGCGCCCGGGCCAGCTTGTCAGGGTCATGGTGGGTCGTGATCTTGGCGGAGACCAGGTCCGCCAGCACGTACTTGGTGACCCGGCCATTGCTGGCCGCGCGGCCGCGGTCGAAGGCCACCCGGTGCACCCCGGCCTCCTGCGCGGTCGGGGAGAGCGGCAGGCTCAGGTTGCTGTTGGCGACCACGAAGTCGAAGAGCCCGCCCCCGACGTAGCGCTCCAGGGTCTCAATGTGGTCGTGGACCGCGTACCCCGAGGTCTCGCCGGGCTGGGTCGCCACGTTGCAGACGTAGACCTTGATCGCCGGGCTGGCGCGCAGGGCCTCGATCATGCCCTCGACCAGCAGGTTGGGGAGCAGGCTGGTGTAGAGACTGCCCGGCCCGATCACCACCATCTCCGCGTTCATGATCGCCAGCTGCGCCTCGGGGTTGAGGCGGGGGTGCTCAGGGACCAGGAAGACGCGCTGGATGGGCTCCTGGCCCGTCGGCACCTTGGACTCGCCGACCAGAACCTGCTCCCCGGAGATGGCGCACAGGGTCACCGTCTCCAGGGTGGTGGGGACGATCTGCCCCCGCACCGCCAGCACCCGGCCGGATTCCCGCAGCGCGTGCTCGAAGTCCCCGGTGATGTCGCTCATGGCCATGATGAACAGGTTGCCGAAGGAGTGGCCGCTCAGCGAACCCTCCTGGAAGCGGTACTGGAACAGCTCGGTCATCAAGGGCTCCACGTCGGCCAAGGCCGTCAGGCACTGCCGGAAGTCTCCCGGGGGCAGGACCTGGTACTCCTCGCGCAACCGTCCCGAGCTGCCCCCGTCGTCCGCCACCGTGACGAGCGCCGTGACGTTGCCGGAGTGGCGCTTGATCCCGCGCAGCAAGGTGCTGAGCCCGGTACCACCGCCCACCGCCACGATCCGCGGACCCTTCTGGAGGCGGCGGAAGTCGTAGAGCCGCTCCACCAGGGCCTTGTTACCGCCGGGCACGAAGGGGCTCAGCAAAGAGCGGGTCAGCTTGTAGAGGCCCAGCGCCAGCAGGGCCAGCCCGATGCCGGCGAAGATCACGGCCCGCACCCAGCGCGGCCAGAACTGCAGGGTCAGGTTGTAGGTGAAGGACGGCAGAGTGGCGTGCTGGTAGTACTCGCGCAAGGCGTAGCTGATCCCCAGGGCGATCGCCACGATGGCGACGATGGTCACCCCCACCCAGCGCTTGACGTGGAGGCCCGGAACCAGCCAGCGGGTGACGCCCGAAGCCAGCCGTGGCGTTCGCATGACTCGGCCGGATGGTAACACCGGCCGAGATCAGGGCCCGGTTCCCATCAGTTTGGGCCGAGGCCGCCGAAACCAGCCGTATACTGGCCGCGGCCGCACACCTGCGTGGCCCGCCGAGCTCTTCAAGGAGGGAGGTCTTGGCCGCAGAGACCGGATCCAAGGGGGCGGGGCCGACCGTCCTCGAGGCGGAGCCGCCCAGCGTGGCCCGCGAGAGTGCCCACTTCGACCAGGACCAGGCGTGGGTCTTCTTCGAGGGCCGCCCGCAGCGCTACCGGGACGCCCGGCTCGGGGTCATGACCCACGCGCTGCATTACGGGACCGGCTGCTTCGAGGGGATCCGCGGGTTCTGGAACGCGGAGCGCGAGCAGCTCTACCTCTTCCAGCTCGAGGGCCACTTCCGGCGCCTGCACCAGTCGGCGGCCATCCTGCGCATGACCCTGCCCCACACGGTGGCGGAGCTGTGCGCCCTGACGGTCGACCTCCAGCGCCGCAACCAGTTCCGCAGCGACACCTACGTCCGCCCCCTGGTCTACAAGGCCTCCCAGGAGATCGGGGTGAGGCTCCACGACTTAAAGGACGGCTTCCTCATCTACTCCCAGCCGTACGGGGAGTACCACGACCGCACCAAGGGCCTGCGCTGCATGGTCTCCAGTTGGCGCCGCGTGGACGACAACGCCGCGCCGGCCCGGGCCAAGATCACCGGGATCTACGTCAACTCGGCCCTCGCCAAGACCGAGGCGGTGGAGCACGGTTTCGACGAGGCGATCGTGCTGGGCGAGGATGGCCACGTCTGCGAGGGCTCGGCGGAGAACCTCTTCATCATCCGCCGGGGCACCTTGATCACCCCGCCGGTGTCGGACAACATCCTGGAGGGGATCACCCGCGAGGTGCTGATACGGCTCTGGACCGAGGACCTGGGCCTGCCCGTTGAGCAGCGCTCGATAGACCGCACCGAGCTGTATGTGGCAGACGAGGTGATCCTCTGCGGCACCGGTGCCCAGATCTCCTCGGTCGTGGAGGTCGACAACCGCCGCATCGGCGACGGCGACTTCGGGCCATACTGGCGCACCCTCAACGACCTCTACCACCGGCTGGTGCACGGCGAGTTGGAGAAGTACCGGGAGTGGTGCACCCCGGTCTACTGAGGCCGGGCTAGCCCCTAAGCCGCCGCAGCGCCGCCGCCGTCGCGTGCTCCACTTCCAACGCCGCCCGGGCGGGGCCGCCCACCCCCGAGCCGCCGGTGGTGATCACCTGGCCCCCCAGGACCCGCAGCGCCTCCGTGGCAGCCGGGGAGGCTGAGCCGGCCACCACCAGGCAGGGGACACCGGCCTCATGGGCTAGGCGGGCCACCTCCCCAGTCACCTTGCCGTCCAGGCTCTGGAGGTCGAAGCGTCCCTCGCCGGAGATCACGAGCCGGCACCCCTGCAGCCTTGCCCGGAAGCCCACCGCGTCCAGCACCACCTCCGCCCCCCGGGCAAGTTGTGCCAGAGCGAAGCGCATCAGCCCGAAGCCGGTGCCGCCGGCGGCACCGGCTCCGGGCAGCTTGGCTGCGGCCGAGTCCCCGAGATCGCGCTCAGCGATCTCCGCGAGCCGGGCCAGCCCCCGCTCGAGGAGGTCCACCGTCACCGGGTCGGCGCCCTTCTGGGGGGCGTAGACCCAGGCCGCGCCCGCGGGCCCCAGCAGCGGGCTGCGAACATCGCAGGCGGCGATCACCCGCTTCCCGGTTACGGCCAGGCGCTCCGGGGGCACGATCCGCTCCAAGTGGGACAACCCGGCGCCCCCTGCCGGGATCGGCCGCCCGATCCGGTCCAGGAGGTGGTAGCCGAGGGCGGAGGCCAGTCCCGCCCCCCCGTCCGTCGAGGCACTGCCACCCAGGCCCACCAAGATCTCCTCGGCCCCCTGCTCAGCGGCGATCTCGAGCAGC
>JBOHUK010000245.1:0-2510 GCA_050734395.1 Candidatus Dormibacteria bacterium | reverse complement strand
CGGCTTCTCCCAAGCCCGGGAGCGGGGGGAGGAGATCGACCGCTGGGAAGTGGAGTCCAAGATGACCCGGCTGGGGTACACTCCCGACGATGTGCTGGACTTCTGGAGGCAGCTAGGTGGCTGAGAGCCCGGTGACCCTGGTGGTCCGCTGCGTTGGCTGCGGCCAGGAGTTCGTGACCTCGCTGGTGCGCGACCTGATCCACATGGGCTGCCCCGGCGGCGGCGGTGCGGATCCCGCCACCGTCACCCCGGTCGACGCGAGTTCGATCGTGGCTCCCGCCCCGACGGAGGGGGAGGCCCAGCCCGAGGCCCCGACAGGGGCCGACGGGGCCCCGGCGGAGGCGCAAGCCGGGGGCGACTCTGAGGACTCGGCGGGATCCGAGGTGGCCTCCGATGTGGCCGGGGAGGACGGTGCGGTAGCTGACGCCTCCGGGGACGCCGAGCCTTCCGAGCCGGCACCCCCGGCCCAGGAGTCCGCCGCCCAGGAGTCCGCCGCCCAGGAGCAGGCTGGCGGCGAGGCGGACCTGGCCCCGGCCGTTCCCGTCGATGACCCCGGCACCGGCAGCTCCGGCGCGGCGGCGGCAGACTTCGGGGCTCCGGTGAACGAGGCCCCCGTCGCCGACCCGGCGGACAACCCGGTCCCGGCCGACCCGAGCCCAGCCCCAGAGCAGGCGAACCCAGACCCCCAGGCGGAGTAGCCCCCGGGGATGGCGGGCCAGACACCCGTGGGGGTGGCACCCGGCTCCTACGCCGACCAGCTCTTTGAGCTGCTGCAGGAGATAAAGGGGGCGGTCCAGTGCCGCAACCAGCCCGCCCAGTCGCGGATCTCGACCGTCACCCTGATCCCGGTGGGCAGCCCGGGCACGGCCGGGGTGCTGGTGGTCCCGCCGGATCCCGCCCGGCTG
Organism: Candidatus Dormibacteria bacterium; assembly: GCA_050734395.1. GTDB lineage: Bacteria > Chloroflexota > Dormibacteria > Aeolococcales > Bog-877 > Bog-877. Next base: position 1,605 of record JBOHUK010000245.1, on the reverse strand, counting down.
GGCTTTGTGATGTTCAACCTCGACCCCACCTCCATCATCTACCTGAGCCCCCAGGTGACCTTCGAGATCCCGGAGACCAGCGCCAGCCTGGTGGGGACCGGGTGCCAGCCGCTGTTCCCCAAGACGGGGATCGCCTACACCTTCCAGGAGGATCAGGATGTGGGCCTGCCCTGGTACGCCCTGGCGGGCGGCTTCCCGGCGATGATCTCCGTCACCCTGGTCAAGTGAGGGGCTAGATGCCCAGGTTCCTCTGGCCGGCGGGCGGCGGGCCCTCCGACCTCTGCCCCCCGGACTGGATCAACGTCACCTGCGCCCCCTACAACGCGAAGGGCGACGGCACCACCGACGACACCGGGGCGATCGTGGCGGCGGCGGCGGCGGCGCAGGCCAATCCCACCGGCCCCGTACCCCTCTACTTCCCCGCCGGCACCTACATCTACAACGGCGGGGTGGCGGGGGTGACCCTGCAGCTGGCGGCGATCTTCGGCGACGGCGCCCAACTCAGCATCCTCAAGGAGATGACGCCGCTGGGCGGGGCCACCCCCAGCTTCGCCTTGGGGAGTGAGGGGGGGATGGCCTGGGACATGGGCTTCGCCCTGGGCACCAACGCCCCCTGCCAGCTGCTCCAGCTCGCGGGCTACCAGTCGGCCCTGGTGAATTGCTCGGTGATCGACTCGATCTCCACGGCCAACACCACCACCATGGTCGCGGTCACCAACTCGGGCTGCAACGTGACCGACTGCGCCATCACCGGCAACGGGCAACTCCTGGTGACCTCCGGGAGCTGCGGCGAGGCCGGGGTCATCGTCAAGGGCAACACCTTCACCTGCAGCGCGACCACGGATGCGGCCGTGACCCTGGGCATGCCCAACAACATCATCGACGACTGCTGGTGGGGCGGCGGGTCCGCCCCCCTGGGCCTCAGCCTCAGCGGCGCGGGCTACGCCGCCAGCGGGTGCCTCCTGGGCACGGCCGCCATCGACATCGCCGCGAGCGGGACCGTGAGCGACTGCCAGTGTGGCAACTTGGAGATCGCGGCCAGCAACGTGCAGGTGAGCAACTGCCAGATCGGCGGTGCCCTCACCGTCACCACCGGCACCGACCTCAGCTTCACCGGCTGCGCCATCGCCGGCGACGTCGCGCTCGGCCTCGGGGCTGGCGCCGGGGGCACCTGCTCCTTTGTCAACTGCCAGTTCCAAGCGACCGGGGCCACCGCAGTGGTGACCGTCAGCCTGGCCGACGGGGTGGGGGTGCCCTTGCGGCTGGCCGCCTGCGACCTGCTGGGGGCGGGAGCGGGCGGGGCGATCGACCTCACCCAGGCCATCCCGCTGCTGCTGCTGGACTCGTGCCAGCTCGGCTTCGCCACCGCCACCAACGCCGAGCTGGTCTCGGGCACCGCCCCGACCAACTCCATCGTCTCGGCCAGCGCCTTTGTCAACTGCACGGCCCCCCACGCGCTCAGCTTCACCCCCGGGGCAGCCGCCGCCAACCTGGGGACGCTCTGAGGTGAAGCTGGGCATGATCTTCACCTCCCGGGATGAGGAGGACCTCGAGCAGCGGTTCCTGGCCTGGCATCGCGCCCAGGGGGTGGATCTGTTCCTCTCC
>JBOHUK010000244.1:0-7670 GCA_050734395.1 Candidatus Dormibacteria bacterium | reverse complement strand
GCTCCCGGTAGCGGTTGTTGAACTCGAAGCGGTGCCGGTGGCGCTCGTACACGACCGGCTCTTGGTAGGCGGCCCGGGCCTTGGTGCCGTCCTGAAGCTTGCACGGGTAGAGGCCGAGGCGCATGGTCCCGCCCAGGTCGGCGACGTCCCGTTGCTCCGGCAGCAGGTCGATGACGGGGTTCTCGGTGAAAGCGTTGAACTCGGTGCTGTTGGCGTCCTCGGTGCCGAGCACCTCGCGGGCGATGTCGATCGAGGCGCACTGCATGCCCAGGCAGAGCCCCAGGAAGGGGACGCGCTGCTGGCGGGCATACCGGGAAGCGGTGATCTTGCCCTCGATCCCTCGGTGGCCGAAGCCGCCCGGAATCACGAGGCCGTCGAGCCCCTCGAAGGGCGAGGTGTCCCCCGGGCTCAGCGTCTCGGTGTTGATCCAGCGTAGCTCCAGGCCCACGCCATGGGCCACCGCGGCGTGGCGCAGCGACTCGACCACGCTGATGTAGGCGTCGGGCAGGGCGACGTACTTGCCGGCCACCCCCACCACCACCTGCTCGGAGGCGCCCTCCATCCGCTCCACCAAGCGCTCCCAGTCGCCGAGGTCAGCTGGGGCGGTCTCGATCCCCAGTTGCTCGCAGAGGTAGCTGCCCAGCCCGCTCGCCTCCAGGAGCAGCGGCACCTGGTAGATGGTGGGGACGTCGGGGACCGAGATCACCGCGCGGGGCTCGACATCGGCGAAGAGGGCGATCTTGTCGCGCACCCCCGCCCCCAGCGGCTCCCGGGAGCGGCAGATGATGGCGTCGGGCTGGATGCCGATGCCGCGCAGCGTCTGGACCGAGTGCTGGGTGGGCTTGGACTTGAACTCCTGGCTGGCCTCCACCCGGGGCACCAAGGTGAGGTGGACATAGAAGGTGTTGCGCCGGCCGATGTCGTTCTTGAGCTGGCGGATCGCCTCCAGGAAGGGCAGGGACTCGATGTCGCCCACGGTCCCCCCCACCTCCACGATCACCACCTCGGCCTCGGACTCCTCGGCCACCCGGCGGACCCGGTCCTTGATCTCGTTGGTGATGTGCGGGATCACCTGGACGGTGGCTCCCAGGAAGTCGCCCCGGCGCTCCTTGGCGATGACCTCGCTGTAGATCTTGCCGGTCGTGACGTTGCTGGCCTTGCTCAGGTTGGTGTCGACGAAGCGCTCGTAGTGGCCCAGGTCCAGGTCGGTCTCAGCGCCGTCGTCGGTGACGAAGACCTCGCCGTGCTGGTACGGCGACATGGTCCCGGGGTCGGTGTTGATGTAGGGGTCGAGCTTCTGCAGCGAGACGGTCAGCCCGCGCGCCTTGAGGACGGTGCCCAAGGAAGCGGCGGTGATCCCCTTGCCGATGCCGGAGACCACCCCCCCGGTGACGAAGATGAACTTGGCCATCAGCCGGCCACGCGCGCACACGGGGGGGTGCCACCCATGTAGCCGAATCCTAACACCGCAGCGTCAGCGGCGGGCCTCCAGGATGACTACCCGGGTGTCGTCGCTGGCACCCGCGGCACCGCTCAGATTGAGCTTGGCCTGGGGGGTTATCTGGATGATCCCCAACTCATGGGCCAGGGGCGCCAGCTCACCCATGGCGCCATCGGCCCCAAGCCGGTAGCCCACCGGGATCAGGACCGCGGGTTGGAGTTGGGAGACCAGGGCCGCCACCTCCCGGGCGCGCTCCGGGGTCCCGCCCTGCAGCGAGACGGCGAGCACGTCGAGCGAGCCCAGCAGGTCGAGGGCGTCCTCGTCCAGCGCCCCCGCGAAACCGCCCAGGTCGCAGACGCTGACCTCGTCCACCTCGGCGACAAAGGCGATGTCCAACCCGGCCCGCACCCCGCGCACGCTCACCCCGCTCAGCTCGTACTCACCGGCCCGCGCCACCACCCTGACGCTGTTCCCCGGACGCAGCCGGTTCTCCCCGGCCTTGCCGCTGACCACGATCTCCCCAGGCGGGTTCCCTCGTCCACCCGCCTCCTGGTAGTCGGGGTCCACCAGAACCTTGGTCGTGCGGCCGCGCAGCAGGAGGGCGCTCTCCCCCAGCCAGGTGATCTCCAAACTCACGCTCCTCTCGGGACGGGCGCCGACGATTGGCCGGCTACGGCGAGGGAAGCGTAAGGGAAACCTGCTTGGTCACCCCACCGCGGAGCACCGAGAGCCGCACCGAACTCCCTGGCCCCTGGGCCGCCAAGAGATCGGAGAAGCTGGGGTAAGCGGCGATGGCGGTGGATCCCAGCGGGTTGCCGTCGACCGCGGTCACCACGTCCCCCACCTGGATCCCGGCGGTCTGCGCCAGCGAGCCCGAGTCGACGACTACGACCAGCGCCCCCGGGCTCGCCCCCAGCGCCGCCGCCGAGGCCGGCGCCAGCCAGCGGCACACCAGCCCCGTTGGCTCCGGCACCGTGCCACTGGCGAGCAGGTCGGTCACCAGGTTCGCTACGGCCTGGGCGTCCAGGCCGTATCCGGCGGCGAGCCCGCTGCTGCCGACATCGGTGGGCTGCATGCGGTCCCCGGCGAGGATCCCGATCACCTGGCCCGCCGAGTCCACCACCGGGCCGCCGCTGCTCCCCTGGGGCTGGGGGGTGTCGGTGCTGAAGACCCCATCCAGCTGGCTCGTCCCCCCGGGCGAGGCGGCATTGGGCACAGTCACGGTGAGACCGGTGGCGCTCACCGACCCCACCTCGATGGTGGGCCCGGACCCGACCGGGAAGGAGACGGCCAGCGCCACGTCCCCCACCGCCGGGGCGGTCGCGGAGAAGCTCAAGGGCGACGGCAGGCTGGTGGCGGCCACCTGCAGCACCACCACCCCAGTGTCGGAGTCCGCGGCGGCGATGGTCGCCCCCAGCACCTGCCCCGAGTCCAGCGCCACCTCCACCCCGGCCGCCCCCGCCACCGCACCCTCGCTGGTCACCACCAGCCCGGAGCCAGCGATGAAGCCCGACGATATGTCGTCGCTGGCGACGGCGGAGCCATCGGCGGGGAGCCGGATCACCTCCACCAGGGACGGGGCGAGCTGGGCCAGCAACGCCGGCACCGTGGTGCTGGAGCTGCCGCCCTTGGTCGGGGGATTGTGCACCGCCGCTCCGGCCGGGGTCCCCGGGTCGAAGTGGCGGACCAGGAAGTAGGCGCCGCCGCCCCCGACCACCACGCCGGTGATGGCCGCGGCCAGCGCCACCGCCCCCAGGCGCAGCGGGACCGATCGCAGCCCCTCGGGCGCCCGTCCCTGCTCGCTCACGCGGAGGGCGACCAGGTGAGCACCAGCTGCTGGGTGGGACTGAAGCCGGCCGCCCGGTAAGCGCGCAGCGCCTGACGGTTCTCCTCCGAGGTCCAGACGCAGGCGAAGGTGACCCGCCGGCGGGAGAAGAGCTCGACCGCCTGCTCCAGCAGCCGCGAGGCCAGCCCCCGGCCCCGCGCCTCGGGGCGCACGTAGAGCTCGGCCACCTCCGCCTCCAGCCCGGTGCCGGGGTCGAAAAGCACGCACCAGCAGAACCCCAGCACCGCCTGACCGTCCCGGGCGGCGAAGACGTGGTTCTCCCCGGAGAAGCCCTGCTTGGTCCGCGGCAGCCAGCGCTCCAGCTGCGCGCGGCTGAGCTGCGGGCCCGGGGCCTGCTCCGAGGCCAGGAGATCGAGCAGCAGCGGGCGGATCCGCCCCAGCTCCGCCTCCGGCAGTCTCTCGATCAGCACCGGGGCATCGTAAGCCGAAGCGGACTTCAGCTTGGCGCCCGCTCGACCTCGTCGTAGTAGTCAGGCAACGGCTCCAGCCGCGCCACCCCGGTCTCGACCGCGGCCCTGGCCACTGCCCGCGCCACCCGGCGGTGGACCAGCGGGTCCAGGGAGTCGGGGACCACCTCGTCGTCGCGGGCGAGGTCGGCGATGGCCCGGGCCGCCGCCAGGTACATCTGCGTGTTGAAGCGCCGGGCACGGGTGTCCAGGGCACCCCGGTAGAGCCCGGGAAAGCCCAGCAGGTTGTTGACCACCGCCCCGTCGACCGCCAGCACCGCCCCCGCCTGCATCGCCCGCTCCGGCTCGATCTCGGGCAGGGGGTTGGAGAGGGCGAAGATGATTTGGCCGCTGCGGACCTGGTCGGGGTGGATCAGCCCCGGCTGGGCGGTCGTGGCGATGACCACGTCCGCCCGCGCCAGCAACTCCTCCATCTCCACCGCCTCCCCGCCCGCCAGCACCAGGCGCTCGATCGAGTCCGGGGTCCGGCCGGTGCCCAGCACCGGACGCTGCTGGTGGTGCATCAGCAGCTGGGCCACCGCCGACCCCGCCGCCCCGAGCCCGATCACCCCGGCCTGAAGCCCCTCCAGCCGCAGCCCGGTCAGCTGGGCCGCCCGGAAGAGCGCCGCCAGCACCACGGTGGCGGTGCCGTGCTGGTCGTCGTGCATCACCGGGATCTCGAGGCGCTCCTGGAGCGCCGGGGCCACCTCAAAGCAGTGCGGGGCGGCGATGTCCTCCAACTGGATCGCCCCGAAGGTGGGGGCAACCCGGGCGATCGCCTCCACCAGCGCCAGCGCCGGACCCGGCTCGACCAGCAGCGGGTAGGCGTCGATCCCCACCATCTGGGCCATCAAGGCGCACTTGCCCTCGATCACCGGCATGCCCGCGACCGGCCCGATGTTGCCGAGTCCCAGGATCGCGGTCCCATCGGTGACCACCGCCACGGTGTTGCGGATCCCGGTGTACCGGTCGGCCACCGCCCGGTCGTGCGAGATCAACCGGCAGACCTCGGCGACACCCGGGGTGTAGACCCGGCGCAGGTCCGCCACCGACTGCACCGGATAGCGGGGGCTGATCCGGAGCTTGCCCCCCAGGTGCACCCGAAGCACCTCGTCGCGGATGTCGAGCAGGGTGGTGTGCGAGAGCGAGCGGATCGCCTCCAGCACCCCCTCCAGCATCTGCAGGTCCACGGTGCTGACGTCGATGTCACGGACCACGTGCCGTGAGCCCCGCTGGACCGTGCGGATGTCCCCCAGGTTCCCGCCTTTGGCGCCGATGGCGGTGGCCACCTCGCCCAGCACCCCGGGCAGGTTCTCGTTGCGCAGCCGCAGAGTGCGCACGATCCGGTAGCGGGGCGCGCCTTCCGGGGACTGACTCTCCTCGGTGGGAAAGGCGGCGGTGGCCGGTTCGTTGGCCGCGCCCGCGGAGGGGATGGCGGAGCTCACGCGCGCCCTTGGCGGCGGCCGGCTGGGGCTCGGGACGGGCTTCCCGCTCTGGCGCGCATCCCGTTCACGGTAGCGCCTGTCACTGGGCGAGCACGGTCGAACCGCCGGGGCTCGCGCCGAGCCCCGGCGGCCCGGTCACTTCTCGATCGGGGCTCGGACCAGGCTCCCCCACTCGGTCCAGGAGCCGTCGTAGTTGCGCACCGCCGGGTAGCCCAGCAGCTCGCGGAGCACGAACCAGGTGTGGGCGGAGCGCTCCCCGATCCGGCAGTAGGCGACGATCTCCTTGTCGGGCGTCAGCCCCTCACCGCCATAGAGCTCGCGCAGCTGCTCCGCGGAGAGGAAGGTCTCGGCCTCGGCGTCGACCGCCTTGCTCCAGGGGATGTTCCTGGCCCCGGGGATGTGGCCGCCCCGCTGGGCGCCCTCCCCCGGCAGGTGGTCTGGGGCCAGCCGTTCGCCGCGGAACTCCTCCGGCGAGCGCACGTCCACCAAACCCCGGCCCTCGCGGCCGACGAAGTCCTGGGCCACCTGGTCGCGGAAGGCGCGGATGCGGTCGTCGCCCGCCCTGACCGGGTAGCCCGTGGTGGGCTCGACCCGAGTCGGGTCGGAGACCAGGGGGCGGCCCTCGGACTCCCACTTCTTGCGCCCACCGTTGAGCAGCTGCACCCGGTCATGGCCGTAGTACTTGAAGTACCAGTAGGCGTAGGCGGCGAACCAGTTCTTGTTGCCGCCGTAGAGGATCACGCGGGTCTCCGCCGTGATCCCGAGCCGGTTCAGCAGGCGCGCGAAGCCCTCGGGGCTGACGAAGTCACGCTGGACCGGGTCCTGCAGGTCGTTGCGCCAGTGCACGCCGATGGCGCCCGGGATGTGGCCGCGCTGGTAGGCGTCGGTGTCCTCGTCGACGTCGAGGATGCGCAGGCCGGAGTCCTGAAGGTGGTCGGCCAGCCAGTCGGTCGAGACCAGTGCCTCGGGGTTGTGGTATTCGCTCACGATCGCTCTCTCCTCGTGAAAACGGGAGCGCCGCTTGGGCGGCGCCGCGGCTCGGGCGGCTCAAGCCACCCGGCCAAGGGGTCCGGCGGAGGGTTGCCCTTTTTGCCTGCGGCTACAGCCGCGGGGCTGCGGGCGGGCAGCTACATCGCCGCCCCTGGGCGGCGCGCCAGCGGCGCGCTCTCCTCACTCGCTGCTCCACTTGGGCCATCGTAGCAAAGCCCGGATCAGGATCCCGAGAGGATGGTGGGCAGGTCCTGGCTCACCTCCTCCTGCTGCAGCTGGCCCACCTGGATCGCGGTGATCACCCCCTTACGGTTGATGAAGATCGCGACCGGGAGCCCCAGCACCCCATAGCGGTCCGCGACGGAGGCGTTGCGGTCGAGCAAAGTGGGCAGCTGCACTCCGAGCCCCGTCAGGAAACGCAGAGTCGTGCTCCGCGACTCCTGGTAGTCGATGAGCAGGACGCGCAGCCCCTGGGCGGCGTAGGTCTGGGCGGTCTTCGCCACCAGGTGCATGTCAGCCCGGCAGTTGTCACACCAAGTGGCCCAGAAGTCCAGCAGCACTGGGTGGCCCAGTTGCGCCACCAGCTCCACCGACCCGCCGGCGGAGCTGGGCAGGGTGAAGGGCGGCGCCTGCTTGCCTACGGTGGCGGCGCCCGAGGCGGCCGGGAGCGAGGTGTAGACACCCTTCTGCTCCAGCAGCGGCTGCAGGGAGTTGAGCAGGCTGCTCGGGGTCCAGGACCCACCCGCCTTCTGCTGCTCGCGTCCCTGCTGGTCCAGGTACTTGTAGATGACCTGCGGGATGGAGCTGGTGCTCAGGGTGGGCTGGTCCTGGAGCTCGCTGACCACATATCCCTCGGGATCGATGATGTCCACGACCGAGGCGTGGATCAGGTTGTAGGGCTCGGGCTTGCCGGTGAAGCGGTCTATGGGGCTGGGGCCACCCCAGGGCTCGTCCTGGATGGGCGGCACCTTGAGCTGGGACCAGAAGGTGTTGATGGCCGTGGCGCTGCCGGTGAGCAGCGGCCAGGGCAGCGAGAAATACCGCTGATAGGCGCGCAGCGCGGCCGGGGTGTCGTCAGCCGGGTCCTGGGACACCTCCACGATCTGCACCTGCTTCTGCAGATGCTGGCCCACCAGGAGCTGGTGGAGCTGGAGCAGGGCCGACGCCACCAGCGGGCAGGTCTCCTGGCATTCGGTGAGGAACGAGGCCAGCACCACGATCTTGCCCCGGTAGTGGCTGAGCGCCAGGGGCTGGCCCGCCTGGTCCTCCAGGGACACATCGGGCACGTTCATGACTGTGCCCGCCGCCACCTTGAGCCCGAAGTTCACCTGGTCGTTGCCGGCGTAGGCGGTGGTGGCGGTGAGCCCAGGGCTGGCCGTGCCCACCCGGAAGGTGAACAGCAGCGGCGTGAGCCGGCCGGGGGTCACCTGCAGCACAACCTGTTGGAGGTCCTGGACCTCGGTGCCCGCCTCGGTGCGCAGCGTGAGCCGGGCGGAGCGGTA
>JBOHUK010000243.1:0-1087 GCA_050734395.1 Candidatus Dormibacteria bacterium | reverse complement strand
GTATCCGCAGGAGCTGCGGGAGCGGGCGGTGCGGCTGGTGCTGGAGCACGGCGGCGAGTACCCCTCGGAGTGGGCAGCGATTGAGTCGATCTCGGCCAAGTTGGGGATGACCAAGGAGACGCTGCGGCGGTGGGTGCGCAGAGCCCAGGTGGAGGGAGGGCTGCGGAGCGGTGTGACCACCTTGGAGCGGGAGCGGATTCGGGAGCTGGAGCGGGAGAACCGTGAGCTGCGGCGGGCGAATGAGATCTTGAGAGCGGCATCCCTTTTTTTCGCTCGGGAGCTCGACCCGAGACCGCCCAAGCCGTGAAGTTCATTGCCGACAACCGGGAGCGCTGGGGAGTTGAGCCGATCTGCCGGGTGCTGCGGTTCGCACCGGCCACCTACTACGCCGCCAGCACCAGGCCGGCCTCGGCACGGGAGCTGCGGGACCAGGAGCTGAAGCCGCAGCTCCAGCGGGTCTGGGAGGAGAACTTCAAGGTCTATGGCGCCGACAAGGTTTGGGCCCAGCTGCGTCGCGAGGGAATCCCGGTGGCCCGCTGCACGGTGGAGCGGCTGATGCGGGAGCTGGGACTGCGCGGAGTGGTGCGGGGCCGGACTCCCCGAACCACGGTGGGTGCCGAAGGTGCGGACCGGCCGGCGGACCTAGTGCAGCGGCACTTCGTAGCGGCGGCTCCCAACCGCTTGTGGGTTGCTGACCTGACCTATGTGAAGACCCACTCCGGCTGGGTCCACGTCGCCTTCATCATTGACGTCTTCTCACGGTACCTGGTGGGCTGGCAAGCGTCCCGTTCCCTGCGCACCGACCTGGCCCTGGACGCCCTGGAGATGGCGATCTGGGGGCGCCGGGGCGAGCAGCTGCAGGGACTGGTGCACCACTCCGACAGGGGCGTTCAATACCTGGCGGTGCGCTACTCCGAGCGACTGGCCGAGGCTGGAGCGGTTGCCTCGGTGGGATCCCGGGGCGACAGCTACGACAATGCCCTGGCCGAATCCTTCAACGGTCTCTACAAGACCGAGCTGATCCACAAAGACGGTCCCTGGCGCGGGCTGGAAGACGTGGAGTTCGCCACTCTGGGATACCTCGATT
>JBOHUK010000242.1:0-6536 GCA_050734395.1 Candidatus Dormibacteria bacterium | reverse complement strand
CGGAGCTCTTGGAGCCTGCCCCGCGCCTTCGAGGGCGGGCAGATGCCGCTCACCCAGCGGGTGCCCAAGCTGCGTGGCTTCCACAACCGCTTCCGGGTGGAATACCAGGTGGTCAACTGCGGCAAGTTGGGCCGCATCGAGGGCGAGGAGGTGGTGGACGCGGAGGTGCTCCGCCGGGCCGGCCTGGTCCGGGACCCGCGCCGCCCGGTCAAGCTGCTGGCGGGCGGAGGCGACCCCCCGGCCCTGACGGTCCGGGTCCACAAGGCGAGCCGGGCGGCGGCCGAGGCGCTGCGCCGCGCCGGGGGAACGCTCGAACTGCTGGAGCTGGAGAGTGAGCCCGGGGTGCCCGACGCGGCCGCCGCAAGCGCGACCGCCCCGCAGGCTGTGGAAGAGCCGGTCGCCACGGCTGAGGCGGAGACCCCGGCAGCGGAGGCCGCCGAGCCGAAGGCTCAGGCCCGGCCCCGGCGGCGGCGCGCGAAAGCCGAGGTCGCCGAGGCGGAGCCAGCCCCGGACGGAGGACAGGGACCGGAGGCATGAACCTGTTCGGGGCGCTGCGCGCAGCCATGGGGGTCCCCGAGCTGCGCCGCAAGCTCCTGATCACGATCGGGCTGATCTGCGTCTTCCGGGTGCTGGCCACGATCACGATTCCGGGGGTCAACGGCGCCGCCCTGCGCGAGCTCTTTGCCAGCAACGGGCTCCTGGGGCTGGTCAACCTCTTCTCCGGCAGCGGCTTCGCCACCGGGGGCAGTCCTGGCATCTCCATCGTGGCCCTGGGGCTGAATCCCTACATCAACGCCACGATCATCATGCAGTTGATGACGGTGATCTCCACCCGAGTCAAGGAGCTGTCGAAGGAGGGGGAACTGGGTCGGCGGCGGCTGACCCAATACGCCCGCTATCTGACGGTGGCCCTGGCCATGCTCCAGGCCTTCGGCTACACCCGGCTCTTCGAGAGCTACACCTACAACGGCAACGCCGTGCTGTCGCCGAGCACCTCATGGCCGGTGATCCTGGAGATCGTGATCGTGCTCACCGCCGGGACCATCCTCATGATGTGGTTCGGTGAGCTAATCACCGAGTACGGCCTGGGCAACGGGGTCTCGATCATCATCATGGCCGGGATCATGGCGCAGATCCCCGGGACCCTGGTGAGCTTCACCAACGGCGGCAGTGCCCAGACCTTCACCGTCTTCATGTTCGCCGTGATCGGCATCCTGGTGGCGGCGGGGATCATCTTCGTGCAGCAGGCGACCCGCAAGATCCCGATCCAGTCGGCGCAGCGGGTGGTGGGGCGCCAGGTCTACCAGGGGCGCAGCAGCTTCCTGCCGCTGCGGGTCAACCAGGCGGGCGTCATCCCGATCATCTTCGCCATCTCGATCATGTTCTTCCCGACTATCTTCGCCAACTTCTTTCAGCCGGCGGCGGGCAAGGGGGCAGGGGCGATCGGGACCTTGGCCTCCTGGCTGCACCAGAACTGGAATCCCTTCGGGCCGGTGATCTGGGTTGACATCGGCTACGAGCTTGTCTACTTCGCCCTGATCATGGGCTTCACCTTCTTCTATACGGCCGTCACCTTCGATCCGGAGGACGCCGCCGACAACCTGAAGAAGAGCGCCACCTTCATCCCCGGCATCCGGCCCGGGCGGGCCACCGCCCAGTACCTGGCGAGGGTTATGAGCCGGATCACGCTGGCGGGGGCGATCTTCCTCGGACTGATCACGGTCGTGCTGCCGATCCTCACCGCCCTGCTCACCGGCCAGCAGCCCAGCAGTGGTCTCTATCTGGGGGGCACGGCCATCCTGATCGTGGTCGGCGTCTCCCTGGACACCATGAAGCAGTTGGAGACCCAGCTGCTGATGCGGCCGTACCGCGGCTTCATCCGCTGAGGGGAGGCGTTCGTGGGCGAGACCAACCGCCACAATCTGGCGCTCTTCGGCCCGGCGGGGGCGGGCAAGGGCACCCAGGCGGCGATGCTCAAGGCCAAGCTGGGACTGGAGCACATCGCGACCGGCGAGATGCTGCGCCAGGAGCGCGCCCGCGGCACCGAGCTGGGTGAGATGGTCTCGGGCTACCTGGACGCCGGGAAGCTAGTCCCGGACGAGGTGATCGTGGCCATGATCCGCCAGCGGCTGCGCTCACCCGGCGCCGACTCCGGGTTCGTGCTCGACGGCTATCCCCGCACCGTGGCCCAGGCGCGGGCGCTGCAGGAGATGCTGAGCGCGGTGGACCGGCCCTTGGACGTGCTGGTCTTGTTGGAGGTGCCCAAGGAGCAGCTGATCGCCCGCCTCGCCCGGCGCGCCGAGCTGGAGGGCCGCCAGGACGACACCCCAGCCGCCATCGCCGAGCGGCTGCGCCTGTACCAGGAGCAGACCGAGCCGGTGCTGGCGGACCTCCAGAGCACGGTGCCGCTTCTGCGGCTGGACGGGACCCGGTCGCCCGAGCAGGTCTCGGCGGATCTGCTCGAAGCGCTCGGTTGATCACCCTCAAGCGGCCCCAGGAGGTGGCGCTGATGCGCCAGGCGGGGCGGTTGCTGGCCGAGGTGCTGCAGCTGCTGAGCCAGGCGGTGGCCCCCGGGGTGCGCACCACCGAGCTGGACCGGCTCGCCAACCGCGAGATCCGCCGCCGCGGCTGCTTCCCCGGGTTCCTGGGCTACCAGGGCTTCCCCAAGCACCTGTGCATCTCGGTCAACAACCAGGTGGTGCACGGCATCCCCGACGGCCGCCGCCTGAGCGACGGGGACCTGGTCTCCCTGGACTGCGGCCTGATCCACCAGGGCTGGTGGGCGGACGCGGGGCTCACCGTGCCCTGCGGGCAGGTGGATGCCCAGGGCGAGCGGCTGATGCAGGTGACCCGGCGGGCGCTGGAGCTGGGGGTGGCCGCGGCCCGGCCCGGGGGCCATCTCGGGGACATCGGCCACGCGGTCCAGGAGCACGTCGAGGCCCACGGCTACTCGATCGTGCGTGGCTACACCGGCCACGGCATCGGCCGGGACATGCATGAGGAGCCGGAGGTGCCCAACCACGGCCACCCCGGGCGGGGGATCGAGATCCGGCCCGGCCTCTGCCTGGCGATCGAGCCGATCGTCAACGAGGGGGAGCCCCAGACCAATCTCGAAGCCGACGGCTGGACAGTGGTCACCGGCGACGGCCGCCGCTCCTGCTACTTCGAGCACACCATCGTGGTGGGGGCGGATGGGCCGGAGGTCCTGACCGCGCTGCCGGCGCCGGCGTGAGCCCCGGAGTTCGCCGGGGAGATCGGCTATACTCTCCAGCGGGCGAAGCCTGCTCGGGTTCCGTGTGCCCGCCAACTTGAACGACCCCGGCGGCCTCCGGGGCCGAGTCCTTGAGCCCTTGCCAAACTCGCTCTTCCGGGTGGAGTTGGAGGGCGGAGGCAAGTTGGTGGCCCACATGGCGGGGCGGGCCCGCCTGGCGAGCGTGCGGCTGCTGCCTGGGGACCGGGTCCTGGTCGAGCTTTCGGCCACCGATCCCGGCCGAGGCCGGATACTCTCCCGACTGATCTGAGGAGCCGAGTGACTGGGAGTCGCAGTTGAAGGTGCGGGCGTCGGTGCGGCGGATGTGTGACAAGTGCAAGGTGATCCGGCGCTCGGGGACGGTGCGCGTGATCTGCGTCAACCCCAAGCACAAGCAGCGCCAGGGCTGAGGCGGCTGCCGTGGTGAGGATCGCCGGGGTTGACCTACCGCGCAACAAGCGCATTGAGGTGGGCCTGACCTACATCTACGGGATCGGGATGACGACCAGCCACAAGGTGTTGCGCATCGCCCAGGTGGACCAGGACCTCCGCACCGACGACCTGAGCGAGACCCAGGTGGTCCGGCTGCGAGATGTGATCGCGAAGGAGGTTCCCCGCGTGGAGGGGGATCTGCGGCGCCAGGTGCTGCTGAACATCAAGCGCCTGATGGAGATCGGAACCTACCGCGGGCTGCGCCACCGCCGGGGCCTGCCGGTCCGGGGCCAGCGCACCAGGACCAACGCCCGGGCCCGGCGGGGGCCGCGCAAGACGGTCGGCGTGCGGCGGAAGAAGGGCAAGTGATGGGCGGCAGCGCCCGGGGCGAGGAGCTTTAGTTGGCCAAGAAGAAGAAGGTGGTGCGGACCCGGCGCCGCGAGCGCAAGAACATCGCGGTGGGCCAGGCGCACGTGTTCAGCACTTTCAACAACACCATCGTCACCCTGACCGACCCCCAGGGCAACGTGATCGCCTGGGGCAGCGCCGGGTCCTCGGGGTTCAAGGGCTCGCGCAAGAGCACGCCCTTCGCCGCCCAGACCACGGCCGAGGCGGCGGCGCGCCGTGCCATGGAGCACGGCCTCAAGTCGATCGAGGTGCTGGTCAAGGGGCCGGGGGCGGGTCGTGAGGCGGCGATCCGCCAGCTGCAGGCGGCGGGGCTGGAGGTGAGCTCGATCACCGACGTCACCCCCATCCCCCACAACGGCTGCCGCCCTCCCAAGCGGCGCCGGGTCTGAGGTAGCCAGGTGGCCAACCCGCATCCGCCCGTCTGCCGGCTCTGCCGCCGCGAGGGCGTGAAGCTGTTCCTCAAGGGGGACAAGTGCCTGGGCGATCGCTGCACCTTCACCAAGCGCAACGCGACCCCGCCCGGGCAGCACGGCCTGGCGCGACGGCGGCGGATCAGCGACTACGGCATCCAGCTCCGCGCCAAGCAGCGGGGCCGGCGCATCTACGGGGTGCTGTCGACCCAGTTCGGCAACTATTTCGAGAAGGCGGCCGCCCGCAAGGGGGTCACCGGCACCGAGATGCTGCGGATGCTGGAGCAGCGCCTGGACAACGTCGTCTACCGCTCGGGGCTGGCCTCCTCCCGCCGGGAGGCCCGCCAGCTGGTGGCGCACCGCCACTTCCAGGTCGATGGCCGTACCGTCAACATCCCCTCCTTCCAGGTCCGCCCCGGCCAGGTGGTGGCGGTGCGGGAGCGCAGCCGCGAGCTGGCCCCGATCCGGCGCTCCCTGGAGTCCCGGGGCGGCCAGAACGTTCCCGCGTGGCTGAACGTGTACCCCGACGAGCTCCGGGTGGACATCGCCCGGGTCCCGGAGCGGGCGGAGATGGAGACCAGCGTCGACGAGCAGCTGATCGTCGAGTACTACTCGCGCTAGCCCCAAGCCAGCGCCCAACACCACGGAGAGAGCGCATCTGATGCCAGAGACAGCCATCCAACCGACGGTCCATGAGGTGGAGACCGCCACCGACCACGGACGCTTCGAGATCGAGCCGCTGGAGGCGGGCTACGGGACCACCCTGGGCAATTCGCTGCGCCGGGTGCTGCTTTCGTCGCTGACCGGCGCGGCCGTGACCGCGGTCTCCATCGAGGGGGTGGCGCACGAGTTCTCCAGCATCAAGCACGTCAAGGAGGATGTCGGCGAGATCCTGCTCAACATCAAGCAGCTGCACCTGGTGTGCCACAACCCCGAGGGGGCGCACCTGAGCCTCGACGTCTCCGGTGGGCGGCGGGTGACGGCCGCCGCCATCACCGCCAACGCCGACGTGGAGATCGCCAACCCCGACCTCTACCTCTGCACCCTGGACGGGGCCCAGGCCAAGCTGCGCATGGATCTGACGGTCGAGCTGGGCAAGGGCTACTCGCCCGCCGAGCGCAACAAGCGCGAGGGGCAGCCGATCGGGGTGATCCCGGTGGACGCCATCTTCACCCCGGTCGTGAAGGCCAACTTCACGGTCGAGAAGACCCGGGTGGGCCAGGACACCGACTGGGAGAAGCTGGTCTTGGAGCTGTGGACCAATGGCACCGTAGCCCCGGTCGACGCCGTCAGCCGGGCGGCGCAGTACTACATCCGCCACCTCAACCTCTTCGCCACCTTCGGCGAGAGCCTGAGCGCCGGCACCGAGGGGGCGGAGGTGAGCACCGACCCCCGCAGTCGTCTGGCCGAGGTGCCGGTGGAGGAGCTGGACCTCAGCGTGCGGGCGCTCAACTGCCTCAAGGCCAACGACATCACCCGGCTCGGCGAGCTGCTGAGCATGCGGGTCGAGGAGCTCTTGGCGCTGCGCAACTTCGGTGCCAAGTCGCTCGACGAGATCAAGCAGAAGCTGGTCGCGCGCGGCTTTGTCAGCGAGGAAGAGGTGGAGCAGCTCTTCCAGGCGGGGGAGCGCTGAGAGCCCTTGCGACACCTCAAGGCCGGGCGCAAGCTGGGGCGGACCGCCGCCCATCGCCAGGCGCTGACCCGCAACCTGGCGACGGCCCTGCTCGAGCACGGGCGCATCGAGACCACCGAAGCCAAGGGCAAGGAGCTGCGGCGCTGGGTGGAGCGGTTGCTGACCGCGGCCAAGGCCGACGATCTGCAGGCGCGCCGCCAGCTGTCCCGGGTGGTCGGGGACAAGGAGGTGGCGGCCAAGGTCTTCAGCCAGTACGTGACCCGCTACGCCGATCGCCCCGGGGGCTACACCCGGATCATCCGGCGCGGCCCCCGTCCGGGGGACTCGGCCCCGGTCGTGATCGTGGAGCTGGTCGAGTGAGCGAGCGGCGCTACTGCCTGCGGCTGGCCTACGACGGCTCCCG
>JBOHUK010000241.1:0-1492 GCA_050734395.1 Candidatus Dormibacteria bacterium | reverse complement strand
CCACGATGGTCGTGCTGATCGTGGTCTTGGTGATCGTGGTGGGCGGCATCATCATCGCCCTCTTCGGCTGGGACCGGTACCGGGGCGCGAGCCGCGGCGCAGGACCAAGCGCGGGTGCCAAGCCAACGAGCGAAGTCTTCATCGAGCCTGACACCGGCCGCCGGATGCGCGTCTGGTATGACGCCAGCACCGGACAGCGCGAGTACCGTCCCGACGACACTTGAGCATCTGGGTTCCTCACCGCCCCGGACGGTGACTGCTGAGCACCCTCCTGGGAGTCCTTGACGTGAGGGGCCGAGGTGTGTCCAGCGCCTAGCGAGCCCGCGCTTGACCTTGCCCTTGGGGCAGGCCGCAGGATCCCCCGGACCATCCCCAAGCCCTCGTCGGGGGTTTCGGCTAGGTCGACTTGGGCGTCTTGGTGGGCTTGGGCGTCTTGGTGGGCTTGGGGGTCTTGGTGGGTTTGGGCGTCTTGGTGGGTTTGCTGGTCGGGCGTGAGCTTGGGGTGTGGCCGTTGCCGAACCCGTTGTTGATGTTGGAGAACACCCCGCCTGCATGCGAACCCACCGCCTGCAGGATCAGCACCGCCGCGATCGCGATCAGCCCCAGGATGAGAGCGTACTCGACCATGCCCTGGCCGACCCGCACCCACCTCGTGGCGGCTTTCCGAGGGAACAACCAGGTACTCAGGCGGCTTCGCCGCGGCGATCGCACTCGGGCCTTCCTCCCTGCGCTGGCGCGCCTCGTCCAATGCTGCGAGGCGAAGCAATCGTCCCCCAGAGCCGCGGGCCCGCCGATAACGATCCCGTTCCACGTCGGTGGAAGGCGCGTCCCGGCGGAGCGGTTGGCGGCCGACCAGGGTCAGCGCCCCCCGGCCGTGGCTGGGCGCGCTAAGCCGCGCT
Organism: Candidatus Dormibacteria bacterium; assembly: GCA_050734395.1. GTDB lineage: Bacteria > Chloroflexota > Dormibacteria > Aeolococcales > Bog-877 > Bog-877. Next base: position 593 of record JBOHUK010000241.1, on the reverse strand, counting down.
TGACCGTGCCCCCCGGTGGCCCCGGTCAGCAATCCACCTGGGAAGTACAACTAGAGGCCGGGAGCTGCTCGCTCGCTAGTTGGTTGCTGGTAGATGCATGTACATCGTCTGGATGCCGACGCGCCCAGGGCCGCGGAAGCGATTGAACACCAATTCGCCAGCACCGGCGAAGATTCCAGTCCTCAGGCCGTAGACGGTGGGCCGCATATGCACGGACGGGTCCATGTAGACCCAGCCTCCCGGCTCGACGTCGATCTCCTCATTTGGCTCCAAGGCCTTCTCGAGGACATTCCCGTAGCCATGCAACCACACGACCCCGTCTCCCTCATGGGCCTGGAATCGATCCACCCAGAAGCCGCTGCCTCCGAACAGGTTGTTGCTCAGGCCCTTGAGGTGACTGGCGCTGTAGCGGATCGAAGCGGTGGCTGCCAGGAACTGGTGCTCACGCACCAGAATCACCGCCCCTTGCGGTAGTTCCAGCGGGAAGACATGTCCCGGGGCGTCTCGGGAGAACGCGATCTGTCCGTGGCCGCGGGCCTCGGTTAGGAAGACCTGACGGCCCGCCACCATGCGCCTGACGGCCCCTCGGACCG
>JBOHUK010000240.1:0-24443 GCA_050734395.1 Candidatus Dormibacteria bacterium | reverse complement strand
GGCTGGCGCGAGCTCAACCGCCAGGTCCACGATCTGGTGGTGCTGCCGGTTCTGGAGGCTATGGCCCGACGGGGCCACCCCTACCGGGGCTGCCTCTACGTAGGGGCGATGGTTCTCGAGGGGCAGGTTCAGGTGCTGGAATTCAACGCCCGCTTCGGCGACCCGGAGACCGAGGTGCTGCTGCCCATGATTGAGGACCCCCTCCCGATCCTGCTCCAGGCGGCGGCCGGCGCGCTCGACTCACCCGCGCCGGTCTTGCGGGCGGCGGCGGCGGTGGGGGTAGTGGCGGTCCGAGAGCCCTACCCCGGGCCGGTGGACCCCGGGGGCCCGGTCCTGGGATTGGCGGAAGCGGGTGCGGAGGGCGCGGTGATCTTCCAGATGGGCACCAGGTCCGCGCCCGGAGGTGCGGTCGAGGTGGCGGGTGGACGAGTGCTCATCTCCACGGCCACCGGACCCGACCTGGCGCACGCCCGCGAGGCCGCCTACCAGGGGATGAAGATGATCCGCTTCGCAGGGATGCGCTTCCGACACGACATCGCGGCCTGATCGGAGCGACCATCGTCGGCGTCGTGGAGCAGTCCAATTCGTCCCCCGACCTGCAGCGAGCCGGGCTAGCCCTCGACCGCAAGCTCCGCGAGCTTGAAGATGCGCAGGCCCGCCTCCTGAGCCCGGAGGCTGAGACCGCCGCGCCGGTCCAGTACGGCAAGCGCGCCGGAGATCACATCGCCGAGGCGGCGGACCGCAGCGCGCGTCTGGAGGCGGCCAGCCAGCTGCGCCGCCTGGAGGTTGAGGTGCGCGCCGCTCTGGCCCAAGTGGGACGGGGGGCCTATGGCCGGTGCGCGGGGTGCGGCCAGCCCATCCCGGCGGAGCGGCTGGAGGTCCTGCCCTGGGCAACCCACTGTGTCGTCTGCCAGAGTCGGGAGCGCTCCACCGGGGGATGAGCTTCTCATCGGAAGGGGCTCGCCCCGCTTCCGGCCATCCCTTTACCCTTGGCAAGCCATGCCCGCCATCGGCCTCATCGAGTGCAGCCTCCGCCATGGCCAGCAGACGCTGCTCCTGAGCCGGCTCCGCACCCGGCACTTGCTCCCGGTTCTTGAACGGTTGGAGGGCTCGGGGATCGAGGCGGTGGACGTGTTCGGCGGGGCCACCTACCAGTCCGGCCTGGAGCATCTGGGCGAGGATCCGCTGGAGCGGCTGCGCACCATCCGCGCCCACACCCGTCTCCCGCTCCTCGGCCTGGTCCGCGGCCAGGCGCTGGTGGGATTCCGGCCGGTCGCCGACGACGCCGTCGATCGCTTCGTGACTGTGACCGCGGAGGCCGGCCTCGACCGCTTCCGCTGCTTTGATCCGCTCAACGATCCCCGCAACCTGGCCCGGGTGGTCCAGGCGGTGCTCGGGCAGGGGCGCGTGGCCGAGGCGGCGATCGTCTACACCGAGAGCCCGGCCCACTCCATCGCCGGCTTCATCGCCCTGGGACAGCAGCTCGCGTCCCTGGGCTTCACCGGGCTGTGCCTCTTCGACCCAGCGGGCTTGCTCGGCGCCGGGCAGGCCCGCCAGTTGGTCTCCGGGTTGATCGAGACCGCCGGCCTGCCGGTGAGCGTCCACTGCGCCACCATCACCGGCCAGGCCTCATTCGCCTATCTGACCGCCGCCGAGGCGGGGGCGGCGGCCCTGGATGTCTGCCTCTCGCCGCTGGCGGGAGGGGCCTCGCTGCCCGCCACCGAGGGCGTGCTGGCGGCGCTGCGGGGCACCGACTTCCAGCCCACGGTCGATGAGGCGGCGGTGCTGGCCGCGGCAGACGCCCTCGACGAGGCGATGCCGCTCTACCGCCCCATCGCCGACCCCAGTGGCTGGCAGCATGACTCGGGGACGCTGCGCACCCAGCTGGCCCCGTCGGTGCTCGAGCACCTACGGACCGAGTGCGAAGCTCAGGGGGCGGCAGACAAGATGGGCGCCGTCCTTGAGGAGCTTCCCCGGGTACGGGCGGCGATGGGCTCCCCGGCGCTGATCACCCCAGTGGCGGAGATCGTGGTCACCCAGGCGGTGGCCAACGTCGCCTCCGGGGAGCCCTACCTCACGGTCAGCCAGGACGCCAAGGACTACTTTCTCGGTCTCTTCGGCGCTCCCCCCGGCCCGGTCGATCCCGAGGTTCGCAAGCTGGTGATCGGATCAGAGACCCCGATCACCGTAGGCCCGGCGGATGTCCTCGACCCCGCCCTGCCGGCGGCGGATCGGGCCGTGCGCCGCCACCACTGGGATGAGGCGGGCGGAGTCACCGCCCTGCACTACCTACTGTTCCCGGGTCCGACCCGCCGCCTGCTCGAGGGCGAGGCCCACGTGGAGCGCCTGGAGGACGAGGCCACGCCCGAGCCGGAGGCCGAGCCGGAGGCGGTCATTCCCGACGGTGGCGACCTCAGCGAGGCGATTGGCGACGCCGCCGCGGTTCCCCTGGGGCCGCCTCCACCTCCGGCTCCGGTCCCGGCCGCGGAGCCGGAGGTCGCCTGGCGCGAGTTCACGGTGGAAGTCGAGGGGGAGGTCTACGAGGTTCGCGTCGGGGCGCGGGACGGGGGTGGCCTGGGGTCGCTGGCCACGGCGGCGCCGGCTTCGGGGCCGGCCCCGAGTGCCCAGGGTGGGGTCAAGGCTCCCATGCAGGGCCTGATCGCCAAGGTGGTGGTGAAGCCCGGCGACCAGGTGGCGGTCGGGCAGACGGTGGTGGTCTTGGAGGCGATGAAGATGCAGAACGACATCCCCTCCGACCGGGCGGGGGTGGTCGGCTCGGTCCTGGTCGCCGAGGGCCAGGTGGTGAGTCGCGGCGAGGTCCTGGTCACGGTGGGTTGAGGGAGGCTCCGTGGGCGGCTTCGATACGGTCCTGATTGCCAACCGCGGGGAGATCGCCCTGCGTGTGATCCGGGCCTGCCGGGACCTCGGGCTGAGGTCAGTCGCCATCTACTCGGAGGCGGACCGGGGCGCCCTGCACACCAGGCTCGCCGACGCGGCGGTGGCGGTGGGGCCGGCCCTGTCCTCCGAGTCGTACCTCAACATCGAGCGGGTGGTGGGCGCCGCCCGCGAATCCGGGGCGCAGGCGATCCACCCCGGGTACGGCTTCCTCTCCGAGAACGCCCGCTTCGCGCAGGCCTGCCAGGACGCCGGGATCACCTTCATCGGCCCGCCTCCCGAAGCGATGGACGCCATGGGCGACAAGGTCCGGGCCCGGGCGCGGATGCGCGGCGCCGGGGTTCCCATCGTTCCCGGCAGCGAGGCGCTGAGCGGCGCCGCCGAGGCCCGGGAGGTGGCGGCGCAGATCGGCTACCCGGTGCTGGTCAAGGCCTCGGCCGGGGGTGGCGGGATCGGCATGCGCGCCGCCCGGGATCCGGCCGAATTGGAGGGCGCGGTGGGCGCCTGCGCCGACGCAGCGCAGCGCTTCTTCGGGGATCCGCGGGTGTTCTTGGAGAAGCTGGTCGAGGACCCTCGCCACATCGAGATCCAGATCCTGGCCGACGCCCACGGCCACACCATCCACCTTGGTGAGCGCGAGTGCTCGATCCAGCGCCGACACCAGAAGCTGCTGGAGGAGTGCCCCTCCACCGCGGTCGACGCCAAGACGCGCGAGCGCATGGGCCGGGCCGCGATCAAGGCCGCTGAGGCCGTGGGCTACGTCAACGCCGGCACAGTCGAGTTCATCGAGTCCCACGGCTCCTTCTACTTCCTGGAGATGAACACCCGGCTTCAGGTGGAGCACCCGGTGACGGAGCTGGTTACCGGGCGCGACCTGGTGCTGGCGCAGCTGCGCGTGGCCCAGGGCGAGCCCCTGGACTGCTCCCAGGAGGAGATCCGTTGGGAGGGCTGGGCGATCGAGTGCCGGATCAATGCCGAGGACCCCTTCGCCGACTTCGCCCCCACGCCCGGGCGGGTCACCGCCTACCACGAGCCCGCCGGCCCCGGGGTGAGGGTCGACAGCTCGCTGGCCGGACCCGGCGAGGTCAGCCCCTTCTACGACCCAATGGTCGCCAAGATGATCACCCACGGCGCCGACCGGGCCCAGGCGGCCGCGCGGGCGCGGCGGGCGCTCTTTGAGTACTGGATCGCTGGAATTGCCACCAACGTCAGCCTCCACGCGGCCCTGCTCGCCGACCCCGACTTCCTGGCGGGCCGCCTCACCACCGAGTTCCTCGGCAACCACCCCCACCTGCTGGAGCGGGCGCGCGCCTGGGGCGAGGAGCAGGCGCGGGTGATGGCCGGCCTCGGCCAGGATCGCCGCCGGGTGGTCGCGATCGCGGCGGCGCTGGCGGCGGCGCAGTAAGCGCCCGCCCCTGCGTCAGGGGTTGGTCGGGGGTGGGAACACCAGCTGGTAGGGGCTCTGCATGACGGTGCCGGCCACGTCGGCCAGCGGGGCCGTGACCGTCAGCGTGATCGCCCCGGAGGCCAGCCTGGGCACCGCCACGGTCACGGTGCGGGTGAGCGGTGAGTAGCTGAACTGCAGGCCACTAATGGCCTGCCCTGACGAGCTCAGTGAGATCGACTGGTCTCCGATCGTGCCGCGGGCCAGGTCCGCGTTGAAGGTGAGGGTGAGAGTCGCGCCGCCGCCGGCGGTCTCAGCCAGGCTCGCCTGCACCACCAGCGGCCCGATGGGGACCGGGGTGAGCTGGCCTTGGGTGAGGGCGGTTATCGCCACGGGCGAGGGGCTGGCCTGGACCGTCACCTGCTCGTCCAGGAAGGCGGGGTGCAGGTTGGCGGTGGCGTCGCGCACCAGGTGGAGGTCGACCATGTACGAGCCGGGCACGGTGGCGGACGGCGTCGTGGAGATCACGAAGAAGCGGTCGAAGCGGCCCGGCAGCAGGGAGGCGGGCGGCAGGCTCACTCCCGCCGCCAGCAGCTGCTGAATCTGGCTGAGGGCATTGCCGGGGTCGTTCACCTGGATCTGGGCCAGGCTGCTGGCGGTCGCCAGGGCGGCCCCGGCCGCTGGGTCCGCGGCGCTGGAGGTGGGTGTGCCGGAGAGGAGCAGAGTCTCAACCGTCGCACTGGTGGATGAGGTCGCGCTGAGGACCGAGACCTGGTCGCCCTGAGGTGACCACACCGCATCGCTCGGCGCGCTCAGGGTGGAGAGGGCGCTGGCGGCGCCGCTCTTGAGGTCCAGGACCTCCAGCTCCGACGCCTGCCCGAGGGTGCTGGCGGTGAAGGTCAGGTACTGCCCGCTGGGGTCCAGGCTCGGACCCGTCAGGGTCTCCCCGGCCGGAGCTGTGAACTCGGCCGTCGGCTGGCCTCCGCTCGCGCTGGCGAGTTCCAGCACCTGGCTGGAGCCGCTGGTCGCGATGTAGGCCAGCTGCGAGCCCGACGCGGCCCAGGTTGGCACGCCCAGCAACCCGGTGAGCGGCGAGCTGGTGCTGGTGGCCAGCTGGTAAACGGTCGGGGTGCCCGCCGACTCGGTGAACAAGTTGGCGCCCCCGGGGGCAAGCGTGAAAGAGCCGGTGGGGTCGAGCTGCACCTCCGAGTAGACGGCGCTGGCCTGGCCGTCCAGGCTCACCTGCCAGAGGTGGCCGTCGGCGGCGTAGAGGAGGTCGGAGGAGTTGAGCCAGGCCAGCCCCGGGGCAGTCTCCGCCGACGAGGCGAGGGTGTGGGGTGTGCCGCCCGAGCTGGGCACCACCTCCAGGTCGAGCAGCCCGTTGGGCTGGGCGGACCAGAAGGCGACGTTCTGGCTGTCTGGCGAGATCGCGGGCGCGCTCACCCCGGTCGCGACCAACTGGGCCGAGGGGTCGAGCCAGTAGAGCCCCTGGGAGACTGCCGGGCCGGCCGAGGGGCTGGCTGACGGCGACAGGCCCGCGCTGACCGCCTCCAGGCCTGACCCGGCCAGCACCACCAGCGCTCCGTCGGATGCGTAGGCGAGCGAGGCGGTCCCCTGAACCGTTGCGATCGGGGTGGTGGAGACGAGCGCAGGCGGCTGTCCCTGGGGAGGTGTGGGCGGTGAGCTGGTCCCGAACGGGATGACGATCGCGGCGGCCGCGGTGGAGCCTGTCTGGGAGAGGGCCGCCTGCTTGCTGATGCTGACCACGTAGTTCTGGTTCGGTGCCAGCCCGTGCGCGGGCGAGATCACCAGGGTGGTGGACGATGTCCAGTCGGTCTGGTAGGTCACCGCCGGGGCGATCTTGAGCCCCTGGTCGACCGCCGCCTCGTCCATGGGCTGATTGAAGTGGAGGGTGATGGTCTGGGTGACCGCCACCGCCCGCTGGCCCCGCAGGGGCGTGGAGACGCTCACCGGAGTGGCCCGCGAGGGCACCGACGCCAGCTGCAGGATCACCAGCGCCACCCCGGCCGCGACGGCGACCCCGCCGCCCAGGCCCAGGCCCAGCCGCCACGGGTGGCGCCCCCGGGTCCCGCGGGTCGGGCGGGCCTCCGGCACCAGCTGTGCCCGGAGCCGGGCCCGGAACGCGGGATCGGGGTCGGGGCCGGCGTCCGCCTGCAGCCGCCGGGAGAGCAGCTCGGCAAAGGGCAGCAGCCCTGGGTCTGGCGCTGCCGCGAAGATCTCTCCCAGCTCCGAATCCGCCCCGGCGGACGGCCGGGCACGGCGCCAGGGCCAGGGGCGCCAGCTAGCCATCCCGGGCCTCCTCGGCCAGGGCCCGCTGGCGCACCAGGCGGGTGCGCACGCTGGCGGTGCCACGGAAGATCAGCAGCTTGACCGCTCCCTCGCTTTTTCCCAGGATCCGACCGATCTCGGCCAGCTTCAGGTCCTCTCCGTACTTGAGGGTCATTGCCGCCCGCTGCTGCTCCGGCAGCGCTTCGATCGCCCGCCAGATCTCGCCGACGCCAAGGCGATCGGCGACCTCGTCGTCCACCGCCACCCCGGCCGCGGCCAGTTCCGGACCCTCGTCGAGGCTCTCCTCGCCGCGCTTGCGGGAGCGGTAGTGGTCGGTGATGGTGTTGATGGCGATCTGGTAGAGCCAGGAGGAGAAGGGGTGGCCGCTGGGGCGGTAGCGGGAGATGGCCCGCATCGCCTTGAGGAAGACCTCGCTGGTGATGTCCTCAGCCAGCTCCTGGCTGCGCACCCGGGCTGCCACGTAGCGGTAGATCTGGGGGAAATATCGGTCATACAGTTGGCCAAAGCACTCCGGCTCGTCTTTGGCGCGGGCAATCAGCTCCTCCTCCCGATCCCGTGCCATCGTCATTCGTCCGGACCTTGGACCGAGTTCGGAAACGAACGAGGTGAGAGCGCGGTTACGATCAAACCCTGAGCAGCGGCGCCCACCAGCGCAACGGTACCGCCCTCAAGGGCGCGCTCCGGGGGCAACCCGGGGCGCCGCCTATACTCAGCTGAGGTGAGTGCGGCCCAGCTCCCACTGCGGCTCAGGCCAGCCCGGCGGCTGTGATCGACCGCTACGCGCCGAAGGAGTTGCGCGACCTCTGGTCAGACCGCCGCCGCTTGGAGCTGTGGCTGCAGGTTGAACTCGCCGTCTGCGAAGCCCGCTTCGAGCAGGGTGAGCTGTCGGCGGCGGCGATGTCGGTGCTGCGCCGCCTGCCGCCGCCCTCCCCGCAGCGGGTGGCTGAGCTGGAGGAGGCCCAGGGCCACGACCTGGCCGCCTTCGTCAGTGCGCTGCAGGAGGAGGCCGGGCCCGCGGGTCGCCACCTCCACCTCGGCCTGACCAGCCAGGACGTGCTCGACACCGCGCTCGCCCTGCAGCTGCGCGAAGCCAGCCGAATCCTCCTGGCGGACGCCGAGCGGGTGGAGCGCGAGCTCGAGGAGCTGGCTCTGCGTCACCGGGACACCGCCATGATCGGGCGCACCCATGGCATGCACGCGGAGCCGCTCACCTTCGGCTTCGTCGTGGCCAACCATCTCGACGAGGTGCGCCGGGCGACGGCGCGGTTGCGGGCGGCGGCGCTGGAGGTCGAGGTGGGCAAGATCTCGGGCGCGGTGGGCACCCACGCCACCGTCTCCGCCGAGGTCGAGGTGGCGGCGCTGGCCCGGCTCGACCTGGAGCCCGCCCCGATCACGACCCAGGTGGTGGCGCGGGACCGCCACGCCGCCTACATGTGCGCCCTGGCGCTGCTGGGGGCGGTGTGCGAGCGCCTGGCGGTCAACCTGCGCCACCTCCAGCGCACCGAGGTGAACGAGGCCCGCGAGCCGTTCGGCGCCCAGCAGAAGGGCTCCTCGGCCATGCCCCACAAGCGCAACCCGGTCAAGCTGGAACAGGTCTGCGGGCTGGCGCGCCTGCTGCGCGGCTGGGCGCTGGCCGCCCTCGAGGATGTGGCCCTCTGGCACGAGCGCGACATCTCCCACTCCTCGGTGGAGCGGGTCTGCCTGCCCGACGCCACAATGGCGCTCGGCCACATGCTGCGCACCCTGGTCCAGGTGCTCCACGGTCTGGAGGTGGACCGCGCCCGCATGACCAGCAACCTGGACCAGGGCGCCGGTCTGGCCCAGAGCCAGCGCCTGCTGCTGGCGCTGATCGGCCGGGGGCAGTCCCGGGAGGAAGCCTACCGCCTGGTTCAGGCCCTGGCCGCCCAGGCGCAGGCCGGCAAGGTGAATCTCCAGGACCTGGCGGGCGCCTCCGCCGACGTCCGCTCGAAGCTCTCGGCGGAAGAGGTTGACGGGTGCTTCGAGCTCCAGCCCTCCCTGGCCGGGATCGGGGAGAGCTACCGACGCCTCGGCCTGGCCACCGATCGGAGCCCGGCGCCCGCCGAGGTGACCGGCTGATCGCGGCGGCCGGGGTTCGGCAGGTGGAGCTGCCCGGCGTCCCCCTCTTCCGCCGCGGCAAGGTCCGGGACACCTTCGACCTGGGCGACCGGCTGCTGATGGTGTCCACAGACCGCCTCTCCGCCTTCGACGTGATCCTGCCGACCCTGATCCCCGACCGGGGCCGGGTGCTCACCGCCATGTCGCGCTTCTGGTTCGCCAGCACCGCCGCACTCATCCCCAACCACCTGCTGCCCGACGACGTCGGCGCCCTGCCCGAGTCGCTGCGCCAGACCCTGGCTGGGCGCTCGATGTGGGTCCGCCGCGCCGAGCGCGTCGACGTCGAGTGCGTGGTCCGCGGCCGGCTGGCCGGGAGCGGCTGGCAGGAGTACTCGGAGCATGGGACCCTGGCCGGGGAGGCCCTGGCAGAGGGGTTGCACTTCGGCTCAGAGCTGGACCCGCCCCGCTTCACCCCGGCGACCAAGGCGGAGTCGGGCCACGACCAGAACATCACCCGGGCCGAGCTTGCGGAACTGGTGGGTGGGTCGCTGGCGGCGGAGTTGGAGCGGCGCAGCCTGGAGATCTTCGCCACCGCGCACCGCCAGTGCGCCGCGGCCGGGTTCACGCTGGTCGACACCAAGTTCGAGTTCGGGTTCATCGACGGCAGGCTGGCCCTCATCGATGAGGTGCTCACCCCCGACTCCTCGCGGTTCTGGGAAGCGGGGGTGCCCGGCGAGGCAGCCGCCACCGGATTCGACAAACAGCTGGTCCGCGATCATCTGCTGAGCAGTGGCTGGGACCGCCAGCCCCCGGCGCCCGAGTTGCCCGTGGAGCTGGTCGCGGAGACCAGGCGACGCTATCTGGAGGCCTGCCGACGGATCACCGGCTCCGATTTGTAGCCGAGGTGCTGGTCAGCCTCAAGCCGGTGGTCAACGACCCCCAGGGCCTGGTCGTGACCGAGGGCCTGCACGCTCTCGGGTACTCCGAGGTGCGGCAGAGCCGGGTGGGCAAGGTGATCCGCCTGGAGCTGGAGGCGGAGGCGGCGGACGTGGCCCGCGCCCGGGTCGATGAGATGTGCCGCCGCCTGCTCTGCAACGGAGTGATCGAGGACTACCGCTTCCAGCTGCAGGAGGCAACCGCCCCCACTTGAGCCTGCGGGTCGGCGTCGCCACGTTCCCCGGCACCTGGAGCGATCGGGACTGCCTGCACGCCCTGGATCTGGCCGGCCTGGAGGGGGTGCAGCTGTGGCACGCCGACCGCGACCTCAAGGGGGTAGATGCGGTGATCCTGCCCGGCGGCTTCTCCTACGGCGACTACCTGCGCGCGGGCGCAGTGGCGCGCTTCGCCCCGCTGATGGCCGCGGTCTTGGAGCACGCCCGGTCCGGCGGGGCGGTGTTCGGCATCTGCAATGGCTTCCAGATCCTCTGCGAGGCGGGGCTGCTGCCCGGGGCGCTGCTGCGCAACTCGAGCCTGCAGTTTCGCTGCCAGCCCACCTGGTTGCGGGTGGAGTCGAATTCCGGCCCCTTCCTGAGGGGCTGCGCCAAGGAGCAGGTGCTGCGCATCCCGATCTCCCACGGCGAGGGTCGCTACTACGCGGACCGGGAGACCCTGGACCAGCTCAACGCCGGCGGGCGGGTCGCCCTGCGCTACTGCCAGCCGGACGGCTCGCGCTCGGCCGCCGCCAACCCCAACGGGTCGCTGGAGGACATCGCCGGGGTGCTCAACCAGGGCGGCAACGTGCTGGGGATGATGCCCCACCCCGAGCGCGCTTGCGAGGTGCTGCTGGGTTCTGCAGACGGGTTGCAGCTCTTCCGCTCGCTGGGCTCGGGAGACTGAGTGCCGGGCCTCAGCCCCGACGAGCTGAGCTCGGCGGAGCGCCAGCTGGGCCGCAGCCCGAACGCGCTCGAGCTGGCGATGCTGGTCGGGCTCTGGTCTGAGCACTGCTCCTACAAGACCTCCAAGCGACTCCTGCGCCAGCTTCCCAGCGAGGGCTCGCGGGTGGTGCAAGGCCCGGGGGAGAACGCCGGGGTGGTGGACCTGGGAGAAGGGCTGCTCTGCTGCTTCAAGATCGAGTCCCACAACCACCCCAGCGCCGTGGAGCCGGTCCAGGGGGCCGCGACCGGGGTGGGCGGCATCCTGCGCGACGTCTTCGCCATGGGGGCCCGCCCGGTCGCGGTGCTCGATGCCCTGCGCTTCGGCGACCTGGACGAGGCCGGTCAGCGCCACCGCTTCGCGCGGGTGGTCGAGGGCGTCGGCGGCTATGGCAACTGCGTGGGGGTGCCCACCGTCGGGGGCGAGACCTACTTCGACGAGGGCTACCGGGACAACTGCCTGGTCAACGCCATGTGCGTCGGGCTGGTCGAGGAGGGCCGGCTCACCCGGGCCGTGGCCGCGGGTGTGGGCAATCCCGTCCTGCTGGTGGGGGCCGAGACCGGTCGCGACGGCATCCATGGGGCCGCCTTCGCCTCTGCCGAGTTGGACTCGAACCAGGAGGAGCGCCGCCCCGCGGTCCAGGTGGGCAATCCCTTCTTGGAGAAGTGCCTGCTGGAGGCCTGCTTGGAGCTGGCCGGAGATCCGGACCTGGTGGGCCTGCAGGACTGCGGCGCCGCCGGGCTCACCAGCAGCTGCGCCGAGATGGCCTGGAGGGGTGGGGTGGGGATGGAGCTGGACCTGGAGCGGGTGCCACTGCGGGAGCGGGGGATGCGTCCGGACGAGGTGATGCTCAGCGAGTCCCAGGAGCGCATGGTGCTGGTGGTGCGCTCCGGGGCCGAGGGCAGGCTGCAGGCCCGCCTGCGCCGCTGGGGACTCGCCTGCAGTGAGATCGGGCGGGTGCTCGCCGAGCCCGAGCTGCGCGTAACGTCGGCGGGGGTGCCGCTGGCCGAGCTGCCGCTGCAGGTGCTGGTGGGCGGCTGCCCCGAGCGCCGGCCACGCGCCCTGCCGCCGCCCCGGAGGCCGACCTCCGATCCCCTCAGCCGCCAGCCTCCCTGGAGCCTGGAGGAGGCGTGGGTGCGGCTTCTGGGCTCGCCCAACTGCGCCGAGAAGCGCTGGATCTGGCGGCAGTACGACCATCAGGTGGGTGACGACACCGTGGTCGTGCCGGGAGCCGATGCCGCGGTGCTGCGCCTGCGCCCCACCAGTCGGGGGCTGGCGATTGCCGTGGACGGCGCCCACCGCAGCGCCGCCCTCGACCCCGCCCGCGGCACCGCCATCGCGGTGGCCGAGGCGGTGCGCAACCTGGCCTGCTTGGGCGCGCTGCCGCTGGCGCTCACCAACTGTCTCAATTTCGGCAGCCCCGACCGCCCCGAGGTGATGTGGCAGCTCGAGGAGTCGGTGCGAGCTCTGGCCGAGGCCGCACGGGGCCTGGGACTGCCGGTCGTCAGCGGCAACGTCAGCCTCTACAACGACTTCGAGGGCCGAGCCATACCCCCGAGCCCGGTGGTTGGGGCGGTGGGGCTGGTGGAGGACGTTGCCCAGCTGCCCGGCCCGGGCTTCTGCCAACCCGGGGACACGGTCCTGCTCCTCGGGCCCATGGGTGCCGAGCTCGCCGGCTCCGAATACCAGCGGCTGGCGCATGGGGAGCTGGAGGGAGAGGCTCCGCTTCTGGACCTGGAGCTGGAGAGGCGCCTGGCCGAGGCCGTCCGCGAGGGGATCCGGGGCGGGCTGCTGGCCTCGGTGCACGACTGCTCGCTGGGAGGGCTGGCGGTGGCCCTGGCGCTCAGCTGCCTGGCGGGCGGCTTGGGCGCCCGGGTGAGGTTGCCACAACCGGCCACGGGGACGGCGGACGGGCCGCCCAGCGGGGCGGCGGCCGCTCTCTTCGGCGAGAGCCAGGGGCGGTATCTCGTCAGCTGCCGGTCCGAGCTCGTCCCGCAGACGCTCGCCCACTTCCAAGGGCGGCAGCTGCCAGCGACCAGGCTGGGGGAGGTCGGTGGCGACCGGATCATCGTCGAGGGGCTGGCGGAGCTGCCCCTGGAGGAGGCCGGTGCGGCCCACCGGGGCGCCATTCCGTCCCTCATGGGGCAAACCGAGCCGTGAGTGGCCCCGCCGGGCGCCGGCACGGCGCCCCGGTATCCTGGGCGGTGGTGACCGACCCGGCCTGGTCCCCCGCCCGCCAGATCGCGGCCGCAGGCGAAGTCCGCCCGGGGCTGGACAAGCCCCGCGAGGCCTGCGGCGTCTTTGGCGTATTCGCCCCGGGCCAGGAGGTGGCGCAACTCTGCTACCTGGGGCTGCACGCCCTCCAGCACCGCGGCCAGGAGTCCGCCGGGATCTGCACCTCGGACGGGGAGCGCCTGCACCTGCACCGCGACATGGGGTTGGTCGGGCAGGCGTTTGCCGGGGACGCCCTGGAGCGGCTTCCCGGCGGGGTCGGGCTGGGGCACACCCGCTACTCCACGACCGGATCCTCGCGGCTCAGCAACGCCCAGCCCTTCACCTTCAACCACGGCCAACTGGGGCCGGTGGCCCTGGCCCACAACGGAAACCTCACCAACGCCCATGCGCTGCACGCGGGCCTGGTCGAGGAGGGCGTCCAGTTCGAGAGTTCCAGCGACAGCGAGGTGCTGGCCAGCCTCTTGGCGCGCACCCCGGGCGAGCACCTCGAGGTGGTTCTGCAGCGGGCGCTGCCCCGCGCGCAGGGCGCCTACTCACTGGGCTTCCTCACCCGGGACAGCCTGGTGGCGGCCCGCGACGAGTTGGGTATCCGACCTCTGTGCATCGGCCGCCTCGGTCCGCTACAGGCCCCCGGGGGCGACGGCTACGTCATCGCCAGCGAGACCTGCGCCCTGGATGTCGTGGGCGCCCGGCTGGTGCGGGAGGTGAGCCCCGGCGAGATCGTGAGCATCGACCGCGCGGGGATGCGCTCGGTGAGGTTCGGCCGGGACCGGCGCCCCGCCATGTGCTCCTTCGAGTACATCTACTTCGCCCGCCCCGACTCCGTGCTCCAGGGCCTGAGCCTGTACGAGGCGCGGCGGGCGATGGGGGTGCGCCTCGCCCAGGAGTCCCCGGCGGACGCCGACCTGGTGATCCCCCTGCCCGACTCCGGCACCCCGGCGGCGATCGGGTTCGCCGAGGAGAGCCGCCTTCCCTTCGCCGAGGGGATGATGAAGTCGCGCTACGTCTCCCGCACCTTCATCGAGCCCGAGCCCGGGCTGCGGGACGCGCACCTGCGCCTCAAGTTCAATCCCATGCCCCACGTCCTCGAGGGCAAGCGGGTGGTGCTGGTTGACGACTCGATCGTGCGGGGGTCCACATCGCGGCGGATCGTCGAGGCGCTGCGCCGGGGCGGCGCCGCCCAGGTGCACATGCGCGTGGCCTCGCCCCCGATCCGCTTCCCCTGCTTCATGGGGATCGACATCTCCAGCCGCAGCGAGCTGATCGCCGCCGGGCGCAGCTCCGAGGAGGTGGGGGCGCTGATCGGTGCGGACTCACTCGCCTACCTGAGCCTGGACGGCCTGCGCCTGGCCCTGCGCGCCGGGGAGCGTGACTCCGGCTTCTGCTTCGCCTGCCTGGATGGGGCCTATCCGGTGCAGGTGCCCCAGCAGCTGGAGATGGACAAGCTGGCACTTGAAGGCTGAGACGGGGAGCTACGCACAGGCGGGGGTGGACCGCGGCCGAGCCGCCGAGGCCATCGCGCGCGTGTCCCGGCTGGCGGCCCGCACCCAGTCTCCCCAGGTGCTGGCCGGGGTGGGGCCTTTCGCCGCGGTCTGGCGACTCGGACCCGATCTCCCCCGGGACGCGGTCCTGGTCAGCTCCACCGACTCGGTCGGGACCAAGACCAAGGTGGCGGTGGCGATGGGGCGGCACCGGGGCATCGGCTCGGACCTGGTCAACCACTGCGTCAATGACGTGCTCACCACCGGGGCGGAGCCGCTCTTCTTCCTTGACTACTTCGCGGCGGGCCGGATCGAGCCGGCGGTGCTGGAGGAGCTGGCCGAGGGCATGAGCCAGGCCTGCCTGGACGCCGGCTGCTCCCTGGTCGGCGGGGAGACCGCCGAGATGCCCGGGGTCTACGGGCTGGGGGACTACGACTTGGCCGGCTTCCTGGTGGGTTGCGCGTCGGAGGCGGAGGTGCTCGGGCCGCGGCGCGTGGAGGCCGGAGACCGCCTGCTGGGGTTTGCCTCGACCGGCCTGCACACCAACGGCTTCTCCTTGGTCCGCCAGCTGCTCACGGAGCGTGATCTCGGCTATGACGAGGTGCTCCCGGGCACGCAGCGGCCGGTTGGAGAGCTGCTGCTGGAGATCCACGCCAGCTACCTGGCGCCGGTGCGGGCGCTGCGCGCCCTGGGTCCGGTCCATGCCCTGGCCCACATCACCGGCGGCGGGCTGGTCGAGAACCTGCCGCGCGCCCTCCCCGGGGAGCTCTGCGCCGAGGTGGACCGCGACAGCTGGACGATCCCCGCCTTGATCACCGCCCTGGCCCGGCTGGGTGAGATCCCCGAAGACGAGCTCTGGGGCACCTTCAACATGGGCGTTGGGATGGTGGCGGTGGTTCCAGCCGAGACCGCGAGGGCCGCCCTTTCCGACCCGGATATGGAACTATTTGAGATCGGGGAGGTGGTTCCCCGCCGCGGGCCGGACCGGGTGCGACTCAGCTGACGGTGGGGGCGTCGGCCCGCAGCGGGCTGGCGGTGCTGGTCTCGGGGGCGGGCACCAACCTGCGGGCCGTGCTCGACGCCGCCTCCGCCCCCGACTATCCGGCGCAGGTGGTGGCGGTGGCCAGCAACCGCCCGGGCTGCCCAGCTTTGGAGATGGCCCGACAGGCCGCGGTGCCGGCACGCGCTTTCCCTGTGCGCGCCGGGACGGCCTCCACCGAGGACCGCGACCGGGAGATGGCCGGCTGGCTGCTGCAGCAGGGCACAACGCTGGTCGCCCTGGCGGGCTATGACCGCATCCTGCGCTCCCCGATGCTGGAAGCCTTCCCAGGACGGATCCTCAACCTGCACAACAGCCTGCTGCCCGCGTTCTCCGGGACCATGGACGCCGTGGCCCAGGCGCTGGAGCACGGGGTGAAGGTCACCGGCTGCACCGTGCACCTGGTCGACGAGCGCTTCGTCGACGGCGGGCCGATCGTGCTGCAGGCGGCGGTCCCGGTCTTGGCGGGGGACACCCAGGCGACCCTGCTCGAGCGCATCCACCGTGAGGAGTGGCGCCTGCTCCCGGAGGCGATCGCCCTCCTGGCGGCGGGGCGGCTGCGGATCCAGGGCCGCCAGGTCCTGGTGAGCGAGCCATGCCGCTGAGGCCGCGCCGCGCCCTGCTGGCCGTGTACGACAAGCGCGGGCTGGCCGACTTCGCCGCCGGGCTGTCGGCGCAGGGGGTGCAGCTGATCGCCACCGGTGGCACCGAGCGGGCACTGCGCCAGGAGGGGCTGCCGGTGACCCCCGTGTCAGAGGTGACCGGGGCCGAGGAGCTGCTGGACGGCCGGGTCAAGACCCTCCACCCGGCGATCCATGCCGGGCTGCTGGCGCGCCGGCAGCGCCAGGGGGACATGGCGACCCTGGAGCGGCTGGGAATCCCGCCCATCGACCTGGTGGCGGTCAACCTCTATCCCTTTGCCGAGGTTCTGGCCCGCTCGCCGCAGGAGGAGGAGCTGGTCGAGGCGATCGACATCGGCGGCCCGACCCTGCTCCGGGCCGCCGCCAAGAATCACAGCCATGTGGCCGCCATCTCGAGCCCCGACCAGTACGTCGAGGTGCTGAACCAACTGGGGGGCGCGGGCCTAGAGGACGACCTGCTGCGCCGCTTGGCGGCTGAGGCGTTCCTCGCCGTCTCCACCTACGACGCTCTGATCGGGGCCCACCTGCGGGGGACGGCGGCAATCTCCGCCGACGGCTGGCCCCGGCGGCTGGGCTGGGCCGGGGAGCTGGCGGCGCCGCTGCGCTACGGGGAGAACCCTCATCAGCCCGGCGCCCTCTACCGGTCGCCGGGGGAGGCGGGGGGGCTGGCGCAGGCGCGCCTGCTCTCCGGGCCTCCCCTCTCCTACACCAACTGGCTGGACGCCGACGCCGGCTGGGGCCTGGCCCGACGGCTGTCGGAGCCGGCGGTGGTGATCGTCAAGCACAGCAACCCCTGCGGGGTGGCGCAGGGCCGCGATCTGAGCACCACCTTCCAGCTCGCCTACGACTGCGACCCGCGGTCCGCCTACGGTGGGGTGGTGGCGGTCAACCGCGAGTTGGACCTGGCCACCGCCGAGTCGCTTGCCCACCACTTTCTGGAGCTGGTGCTGGCCCCAGGCCTAACCGAGGAGGCCAAGGAGCGGCTGGCCCAGCGCGAGCGGTTGCGCGTGCTGGAGCTGGACGGGGCCGGTCCCGGGACCGGGGTCCAGTTGCGAAGCATCGACGGCGGCGTCCTGGCCCAGCTCCCCGACACGGAGCCGGATCCGACAAGCGGGTTCCAGGTGGTCTCGGCCCGGCCCCCGACCCCCGGGGAGTGGAGCCAACTGCACCTGGCCTGGGCAGTGGTGCGCGCCGTCAAGTCCAACGCCATCGTCCTCTGCCGCGAGGGCATGGCGGTGGGAATCGGCGCCGGGCAGATGTCGCGGGTGGAGGCGGTGGAGCTGGCGGTCAGCCGCGCGGGCGGGCGGGCAGAGGGCAGCGTGCTCGCCTCAGATGCCTTCTTCCCGATGGCCGACGGCCTGGAGGTGGCGGCCGTCGCCAGGGTCACCGCCGCCATCCACCCCGGCGGCTCGGTCCGGGACCAGGAGGTCCTGGCCGCCGCCGACCGTGCGGGCATGGCCCTGGTCGCCACCGGGCGTCGCCACTTCCGGCACTGAGCGCCCCGGCGGCGTCACTCCCGGCTGAGTCGTGTATGGTGCCCGCTGCCGGGGGCCAACTGGAGTAGCGCACGATGAGCACCAACTTGAGCCGCCCACGCCTGGAGGGAGCGGCGGAACAGGGAGGCCTGCTGGCGCTGGCCGCCCTGCTCCTATTTGTCGACCTGTTCCTCCCCTGGTTTCGGGGGTTTCACGCCTTTGTCGTCTGTCCCTACAACTCTGCCTGCTCCTTTGGACAGAGCAATGGTTGGGGCGGCGCGGGCACGGTGGCGGGCGTCCTGGCGGGACTCCTGGCCCTCTGGGAGGCGCTTCGGGTGGCCCGGGTCCGCCTCGGGGTGGTCGAGCCCTATCGCAGCCTGCTGAGCGCGGGGCTGTGCCTGCTGGTGCTGATCTTTGGCGTGATCGATGTCGCCGCCAACCTGACCTGGATGAGCCCGGCTCCCGGGACGGGCTGGCTCTACGGCGGCCTGTTTATATGGATCGCCCTGTTCCTGGCGCTGGTGATCGGCTTGGTCGGCCTGGTGCACTGGGGCATCTGGCAGCGGACCGCGCCCGCTGGTCCTGCGCCACACCCAGGCGCCCCGCCCGCGGCTGGCTTAGCCTGCCCCACCTGCGGCCGGGTAAGCGCACCCTCGGCTGTCTTCTGCGCCCAGTGCGGGACGCGCCTCCAATCCGCCCCCGCCGCTCGCCGGCCGCGCACCCCACCCGCTCCTCAGTAACTCGCCAGCCGACCGCCTGGCGGCTGAGCGAGCCGTCCCTGCAGGGTACGCGCCCGACCGAGCTCCTGCCAGGGGAGCTCGAGCTCACCTTGCCTCTGCAGTAGGGTGACTGGATGCGTGCCGGAGACCGGGTGGCCGACTTCACGCTTGCTGATCAGGCCGGCGTTCCCCGGAGCCTCTCAGAACTCCTGCGCCAGGGCCCGGTGGTGCTCTTCTTTTACCCCGCAGCTCTGACCAAGGGCTGCACTGCCGAGAGCTGCCACTTCAGAGATCTGCTTGGCGAGTTCGGAGAAGTTGGGGCGCAGGCCGTCGGTATCAGCGCCGACCCGGTCGAGCGCCAGCACCAGTTCGACCAGCGCTACGACCTGGGCATGCCGCTCCTCTCCGACCCGTCGCGTGAGGTCGCCCAGCGGTTTGGGGTGCGGCGGCGCTTCGGCCCCATACCGGTGAAGCGCTCGACCTTCGTCATCGGCCAGGACGGTTTGTTGCTCGCGGTGGTGCACAGCGAGACCCGGATGGCACTGCACGCCGACCGCGCATTGGAGATTCTGCGCAAACGGCAGGGAGAGTCTGGGAGCGGATAGCGTCGTCTGGCGAGCTCCGTTGAAGAATCTGCCCCCGCGATCGCCGTCTGTTTCCTCAGGAAACCGGCTGCGCAACCCCGTCCCCGTGAGTGGACACGACGCCACGCGCCGGCGCTTTCACTCCCAGCCGCACATTCGACCGCCTCGCTGTGCAGTCCTTCGCTGGCTCCTTGACAACGTGCGAGGTGCACCCTAGGATCGGCCGATGGCAGCGGGGTCGGCGTCACCCAGGATGCGGCCGGGCGAGCCCTGGAGGCGGGTTTCATCCGCTTCTGCTGTGGGCCCTGCCCGTATCCGCCTCGGCGATATCTCCACGGCCCTCGCGCGTTATCCACGGCAGTGCCCGGCTGTCAGGAGGGCGAGGACATGACGCCGACCGCCGCTACCCGCAACGGCCACCGGCCCATCCGACCTGAGCGTCAGGCAGCTGACCTGGAACGCGCCTGGCATGCAGACCGCTGGCAGGGGGTGGTGCGTAGCTACTCGCCTGACGCCGTGGTCCGCCTGCGCGGCTCGATTCCCATCGAGCACACCCTGGCCCGGCGCGGGGCCCAGCGTCTCTTCGAGATGCTGAGCGGCCCCGGCTACGTGGCCGCTCTGGGGGCCCTCACCGGCCAGCAGGCGGTGCAGATGGTCAAGGGTGGACTGCGGGCGATCTACCTCTCCGGCTGGCAGGTGGCGGCGGACGCCAACCTCTCCCTGGAGACCTATCCGGACCAGAGCTTGTACCCCGCCAACAGCGCGCCCACCCTGGCCAGGCGGCTGAACAAGGCCATGCTCCGCGCCGACCAGATCGCCTGGGCCGAGGGGCACCCCGGCGGCGACTGGGTGGTCCCGATCGTGGCGGACGCCGAGGCTGGTTTCGGCGGCCCGCTTCACGCCTTCGAGGTGATGAAGTCGATGATCGAGGCGGGCGTGGCCGGGGTTCACTTCGAGGACCAGCTGGCCTCGGAGAAGAAGTGCGGCCACCTGGGCGGCAAGGTCCTGGTGCCCACCAGTCAGTTCGAGCGCACGCTGATGGCCGCCCGACTGGCCGCCGACGTCCTCGACGTACCCACGTTGCTGGTGGCTCGCACCGACGCCCTCAGCGCGACCCTGCTCACCTCCGACATCGACCCCCGCGACCAGGAGTTCCTGACCGGGGAGCGGACCTCGGAGGGGTTCTTCAGGGTGCGACAGGGCATCGAGCCGGTGATCGCCCGGGGGCTGGCCTTCGCGCCTTTGTGCGACGCCATCTGGTTCGAGACCTCCACCCCCGACATCGAGGAGGCGGCCCAGTTCGCCGAGGCCATCCATGCCCAGTACCCGGGCAAGATCCTCGCCTACAACTGCTCGCCCTCCTTCAACTGGAAGCTGCACCTCAGCGACGCCGAGGTGGGCGCGTTCCAGCGGCGCCTCAGCGAGTTGGGCTACAAGTTCCAGTTCGTGACACTGGCGGGCTTCCACGTGGCCAACAGCTCGATGTTCGAGCTGGCCCGGGGCTATGCCCGCGAGGGGATGAGCGCCTACGTCCGCCTCCAGCAGCGCGAGTTCGAGCTGGAGCAGCAGGGCTACACCTCCACCCGCCACCAGACCGAGGTCGGGGCGGGCTACTTCGATGCCGTCCTGGAGATCGTCACCGCCGGGGCCAGCGCGACCCTGGCGCTGCAGGGGTCCACCGAGGAAGATCAGTTCGAGAGCCCGCGGGCGGGATGAGCGCGGCTGAGCCGCCAGCCCTCGGGGCCGAGGTCCTATCGGGCTCGGGCGAGGCCCAAGACCGGGTCCTGACCGAGGGTGCCCTCAGTTTCCTCGTCCGGCTGCAGCGCGAGCTGGGCCCCGAGCGGGACCGGTTGCTGGCCGAGCGCCAGCTGCGCCAGGCCCGCCTGGACCAGGGCGAGCTGCCTGACTTCCTTGGCGCCACCGCCGAGGTGCGCCGCGATCTGAGCTGGCGGGTGGTCGCGGCGCCCGCGGACCTGCTGGACCGCCGCGTCGAGATCACGGGCCCGGTCGAGCGCAAGATGATGATCAACGCCCTGAACTCGGGGGCGAGCGTCTTCATGGCCGACTTCGAGGACGCTAACTCGCCCACCTGGGCCAACTGCGTCGAGGGCCAGTCCAACCTGATCGACGCCGTGGCCAGGACCATCAGCCTGGAGTCACAGGGCAAGAGCTATCGGCTCAACCAGGACATCGCCACCCTGGTGGTGCGGCCCCGGGGCTGGCACCTCCCCGAGCGCCACCTGCTGGTCGACGGTCGGCCGATCTCCGCGAGCCTCTTCGACTTCGGGCTCTTCGTCTTCCACTGCGCCCGGGGCCTGGTTGACCGCGGCAGCGGTCCCTATCTCTACCTGCCCAAGCTCGAAGGGCACCTTGAGGCGCGGCTCTGGGACCGGGCCTGCCGGCTGGCCGAGGAGGAGCTCGGCCTGAACGAGGGCGCCATCCGGGTGACCGTGCTGATCGAGACGGTGCTGGCCGCCTTCGAGATGGAGGAGATCCTCTACGAGCTGCGGCAGCGCTGCTGCGGGCTCAACGCCGGGCGCTGGGACTACATGTTCTCGATCATCAAGAAGTTCCGCCAGCATGAGGAGTTCGTGCTCCCCGACCGCCCGCTGGTGGCCATGACCGTCCCCTTCATGCGCGCCTACACCGAGCTCTTGGTCCAGACCTGCCACCGGCGCGGCGCCCACGCCATCGGGGGCATGGCGGCCTTCATCCCCACCCGCCGGGATCAGGAGCTCAACCGCCTGGCCATCGATCGGGTGCGCGAGGACAAGCTCCGCGAGGCGGGCGACGGCTTCGACGGCACCTGGGTGGCCCATCCGGATCTGGTGCCAGTGGCCAAGGAGGTCTTCGATGCCGTGCTCGGCGAGCGGCCCAACCAGCTGGAGCGGATACGTGATGAGGTTCGGGTTTCCGCGGCGCAGCTGCTGGACGTCGCCGCCACCCCGGGCGGCATCAGCGAGGACGGAGTGCGGCTCAATGTCTCGGTCGGGGTCCAGTACATCGCCTCCTGGCTCAGGGGGGTGGGAGCCGCCGCCATCAACAACCTGATGGAGGACGCCGCCACGGCGGAGATCTCGCGCTCCCAGATCTGGCAGTGGCTGCACCACGGGCGGGTGGACCGGCAGCGGGTGGTCGAGGTGGAGCAGGAGGTTCTGGCCCAGCTCGGCGAAGGCTATGGGGAGGCGGCCGAGCTCTTCAACCAGGTGGCGCTCGAGCCCGAACTCCCCGACTTCCTCACCCTGGTCGCCTACCCGCAGCTCGGCTGAGCGCTTTGGCGCTGACGAATCTGTCACAAGTGCTGAAGCTGGCGTCTGCGGCGTTGCCGACTTCGATTTGCTCTGCTATGGTCGGCGCAAATTTGAGAGCGCCAAGGTGGAGCGGTGCAGCCCAGAGGCGAGCCGCCGCAGCCTCATCTCAGTGGCGCCAGGGAGTTGCACAGACATGGCCAAGCCCGCCAGGACCCTAGAGGTCGTTGCGCCCGAGCCCCGCTACGGCGAGGCCGAGGGCGGCGGCTGCGACCACCACGGTTGCCAGGAGCAGGCCGCCTACCGCTGCCTCTACCGCGACCGCCGCGCCGTCGACTGCGCCTGGGTCGCCTGCAAGGACCACCTGCGGGTGGTAGGCAACCGCGCCTACTGCCTGCGCCACGCCAGCACCGTGGAGGTGATGCTCCTGGCCCGCGAGCGCGGCACCGACGTCATGCCTCCCGATCTGGACAGCCGCGCCGCCTCACTCGTGCTCTGGGTTTCCCGTGACCTCGACCAGCCGGTGGTGGAGCGCCTGGTGCGCTGGGGCGACGCCGACATGAGCATCATCAATGACCCGGCCATCCGCTACACCAGGCCGGACCGCCTGCGCCAGGACCCCGGCCACTGGGAGCGGGTCTGGGCGCTGGCCAACCGCACCGGAATCCTGCTCCGCGTCTCCCTGCGGGTCGAGGACTCGCGACCGGAGACCGTGATCCTGGTGGGAGGCACCTCCCACCTGCTGGCGTCCGTCCCTCCGTGGATCCAGCGCCACC
Organism: Candidatus Dormibacteria bacterium; assembly: GCA_050734395.1. Lineage (GTDB taxonomy): Bacteria > Chloroflexota > Dormibacteria > Aeolococcales > Bog-877 > Bog-877. The sequence goes on along the minus strand of JBOHUK010000240.1, from coordinate 1,708 downwards.
TGGCGGGCGATGAGGCCACCGCCTCGCAGTCGGACCTGGTGGAGCGGCTCGCCTTCCAGCAGCAGCTGCTGCTGGCGCTGGACGCGTACGCCGAGAAGTTCGGGAGCAGCCCCTCGGGCACGGCGGTCCCACTTCGCATCTGACCCGGTCCCCCAGGGGCCGGGCGCCATAATCGCTCCATGGCCTACGAGGCGATCATGCCCCCGGCGGTCGGGATCGCCACCCGCCACCGGCCCGACTACCACTCCCGGTACCTGACCTTCAGTCGCAGCTACACGGTCGACGTCACCTACCGCTGCGCCCGCCGCTGCGGTTACTGCGAGTACCGCCAGGACCAGGGCGCGCTGATCACCCTGGCGGAGGTGGATCGCCAGCTGGACCAAGCGCACCGCCTCGGCTGCCGGGAGGTGCTGGTGATGTCCGGGGAGCAGCCGTGGCGGCTTCCCGACCTCCAGCTCGAAAGTGAGGACGCCTACGTCGACCTGGTCGAGGAGATCTGCCGCCGGGCGATGGCCCGCGGGCTACTGCCCCACACCAACGTCGGGCTGCTGAGCCGTTCCAGCCTGCTCCGGCTCAAGCCCTGGAACGCCTCCATGGGCCTGATGCTGGAGACGGGTACCGATCGCATCCGCGCCCATGCCCGGGGATCAGGCAAACGCTACCGCGAGCGCCTGCAGCACATCGACTGGGCCGGAGAGCTGCGGATCGCGTTCACCTCGGGGATCCTGGTCGGCATCGGGGAGGGGGAGCAGGACCGCCGACTGGCGCTGCAACTGCTAGCGCAGAGCCACGGGCGCCACCATCACCTCCAGGAGGTGATCGTCCAGAACTTCATCCCCAAGCCCAACACCCCGATGGCAGACCATCCCGCCTGCTCGCCGGAGACCCTGCGTCAGGCGGTCGCCATGGCGAGGGAGCTGCTCCCCGAGGACGTGGCGGTGCAGGTGCCGCCGAACCTCAACTTCCAGGAATGGCCCGAGCTGGTCCGGGCGGGCGCCTCGGACCTGGGAGGAATCTCGCTCGACGGCGACTCGGTGAGCCCCGCCTACGACTGGCCGACAGAGCCCGAGCTGCGCGAGAAGGCGCAGAGCCTGGGATACCTGCTGCAGGAGCGACTGCCCGTCTACCAGGAGTCACTGGCGGACCTGCAGGCCGCGGCCGACAGCCTGCGCCGGCAGCTCGTGGGAGATGGCGTCAGCTACGTCGTCAACCGCAACGTCAACATCAGCAACGTCTGTGTCGGGACTTGCAAATTCTGCGGGTTCCGTCGGGGTTCCTTGCACGTCAAGGGTGCCTATTTCCACGATCACGACACGGTGTTCGCCAAGATCGATGAGGCGGTGCAGCGTGGCGCCACTGAGATTTGTATGCAGTCGGGCCTCACCCCGGAGCTGAACCTCGACTTCTATTTCCAGCTGTTCACCGAGATCAAGGAGCGCTGGCCCACCCTGCACTTGCACGCGCTGTCACCCGAGGAGATCCGCTACATCGCCTCGGAGGCGCACCGCTCGGTGGAGGACGTGCTCCGCCAGCTCAAGGACGCGGGACTCGGCACCATACCGGGCACCGCCGCCGAGATCTTGGTCGAGGAGGTGCGCCAGATCCTCTGCCCGGAGAAACTCACCACCCAGGAGTGGCTGGACATTGTCGGCACCGCCCACCGCGTGGGAATCCGGACCACCTCCACCATCATGTACGGCCACATCGA
>JBOHUK010000239.1:0-4950 GCA_050734395.1 Candidatus Dormibacteria bacterium | reverse complement strand
GGCTAACCTCGACCGAGGAGATCCCCCGGGTGCCGGCGAAGGCCACCCCGGTGAGCAGATAGCGGCGGTTGGCCTGGAGCGCCGTGTTGGCGGCGGGGAAGTCGAAGCGGGAGAAGATCTGTGGGTAGGCGCCCGCGTCCCAGCCCTGCTGCTCCCAGAAGCCGTAGTAGGGGCTGGAGCTGGGGCGGATCGAGGTCAGCCACTTGGGGTTCTTCATCCCATAGTGGTCCACCACCAGGATCCGGGCGGGGAAGCCGTGGTTGGCGGTGAGCGGCCGATCGTTGAGATGGTCCGCCAACAGCGTGGTCGGAGCCAGCGCCTGGGGCAGGGGCAGGCTCTCGGTGTAGCCGTCAGCGCAGGAGAAGACAACCTCGGTGGTTCCGGCCGGCACCCCGGCGCGATCCAGTAGCCGGGAGAGACGCACCCCGCGCCAGATGCCGTTGCTGATCAGGGTGCCCCCAACCGGGTTGGAGATGCACTCCAGGGTCTGCTCCTGCTCGCGGTGAGGCTCGGCCAGCAGGCCGGAGTAGCTGAGTGCAAAGGGATGCTCTCCGTGCACCTGGAGGCGCCAGGCGGCGGGGTCCACCCGGGGCGGCCCGAAGAGGTCCTTCGAGACCACGTAGAAGTCCGAGACCGGTGTCACCTCGGACGGGAGCCGGCCCCCGGCCCCCGAGGCGGGACTGGCGGTGGGTGGCGGCGCGGCCGAGGTGATCACGTCCCAGCCCAGGTAACCCACCGCGATCGCGCCCAGCGTGCCACCGGCAGCCGCTAGGAAGCGCCGCCGCGTCCGCAGCCCCAGGGCGCTGGCGTCCCGGACGCCCGGCTCCACCCCTCCCCAGTCGGTCAGGCCGAGCAGCACCTCGAGGGCCCCGGCAAGGACGAGCCAGTCCAGCAGCGTGCTCCAGGTGGCGCTGACCAAGACGCCACCCTGGCCGATCGCGATGAGCGGCAGGGTGAGCACCCAGAGGCCGAGAGCGGGAAGGAGCCAGCGCCAGAGGGCGCGGCCGCGACGAGGAGCCGCAGCGGCCGGCGCCGGGCGGTGCCGGGGCGTTGCCCAGGCGTTCATGGACATCCCCAAAAGCGCCCCCAGCACCAGCAGGGCCACGGACACCCCGAGAAGGAGCAGGGGCCGCCCGCGCTCCTGCAGGGCGTCGATGAGGGTGCCGAATACCCGCCCCGGCAGCATCAGCACCAGGGCGTCGCCCACCACCTCGTTGAGGGCGGGCAGGCCGGTCGCCAGCCGCAGCAGCAGCATGGCCGCCAGGGCGAGTCCGGCCGAGCAGAGTCCGAGCAGGGCCGGCAGCCACCTCGACCTGGCCGAGGTCATCGCCGCCGGCTCGGGGCGGGCTCAGCCGTCCAGTTCGCGATGCAGGAAGGCGACCGTGCGCTCCCAGGCGAGTCGGGCCGCCTCGGGTCGGTACGCCTCGGGACGGTCCTCGTTGGTAAAGGCGTGGTCGGCGCCGGGATAGGTGTGCATCTCGTAGCCGACCCCCACCTCCTCGAGCTTGCGGCCCAGCTCGGCACCCACCTCCACCGTGGCGTGGTGATCGTCCTCCCCGAAGTGGCCCAGCACCGGCCCACGGATCCGGCTGAAGTCGGGGTCGGAGAAGGCCAACGGCCCGCCGTAGTAGTCAACCGTGGCCAGCACGGCCTCGTGGTTGGCTGCCAGCAGCACCGCCAACGCCCCGCCCATGCAGAAGCCGACGCACCCCACCCGGCGGCCACGCGCCCGCCCGGAGTTGAGCAGGTAGTCAACGGCCCCGCGCATGTCGCGGACGGCCCGCGGCCCGTCCAAGGCCATGAGCGCCTTGCCCGCCTCGTCGGGCTCCTTGAGACCGACCACGTGGCCGTGGTACAGGTCCGGTACCAGGGCGCTGAAGCCCGCCTGCGCCAGCCGGTCGGCGGTGCGTTTGATCTGCTGGTTCAGACCCCACCACTCCTGGATGACGACGACCCCCGGGCCGGGGCCTGGCTCCGGGGTGCTGAGGTAGCCGCTGGCGCCGTCGCCGTTACTGCGAAAGTCGACCATCTCCTGGGCCACGAATCATCTCCTCCTCTGAGACGTCACCCGCACCGTGGCGGAGCCAGCCGCCAGGACAGTATGGCCGCGCCGGAGCTCAGGCCCGGGCCGGGCGCAGGTCGCGCAGGAGGAGCCGGGCGCGGCGACGTTCCCGCCAGCAGTCCAGCTCCAGCTCGAATAGGGCGTCCACCCGCCGGCCCGGGGGCAGGTGGCGGCGCAGATGGGGACGGTTGAAGGTGATCGCCTCCGCCCGGCCCCCCGAGTCCTCAAGTTGCACCTTGAGGTGTGCCCGGTCCTGGCCCAGCGGCTGGGTCCCAATCACCGCGCAGTCGCTGGCGCAGAGCAACACCGGCGGGTTGCCGACCCCGCAGGGCTGCAGGGACTGGAGCTGCTCCGCCAACTCCGGGCCGCACTCGGCCAGCGCCACCCGGGCGTCCACGGCAAAGGTGCGCAGTGGCGCCCGCTCGCCGATCTGGTCCGTCACCGACCGGGCGACCGCCTCCGGGAGCTGGGCGGCGAGCTGCGGATCTGGGCTCAGGCTGAAGCCACCGGCGCCCGCGTGGCCGCCGTAGCGCAGGAGCAGGTGGGCACACGCGCCCAGCGCCTCCACCACGTTGAGCCCGGGCACCCCCCGGGCTGAGCCCCGCCACTCGTCCCCACCCTGGCTGTAGACGAAGCTCGGACGTGCGAACTCCTCGCTGAGGCGCCCCGCCACCAGGCCCACCACCCCGGGGGCGATCCGCTCAGACCCGACCACGATGGCCGGCTGGCGGTCGTCGAGCTCTGCCACCGCCTCACGAGCGACCTGCATCGCCGAGATGAGTGCCCGCCGGCGGGCGCGGTTGAGCGTCTCCAGCCGCGCCGCCGCCGCCTCGGCCTCGCGGCGCTCGTCGGCCAGGCAGCAGCGCAGGGCGACCTCGGCGTCCTCCATCCGGCCGGCGGCGTTGATCCGCGGCCCGAGCGAGAAGGCCAGGTCGGCGCTGCTGGGCGTTGCGCCTCGGGCCAGCGCTCGCAAACCGGGCGGCGCGTGCTCCGCCCAGGCTCCCAGCCCCAAGCGCACCAGGTCCCGGTTCTCTTCGACCAGCGGCATCATGTCGGCCACGGTGCCCAGCGCCACCAGCGGCAGCTGCGCCTGCGCCGTGCCCGCCGGCAGCTCGCCCCGCGCCTCCAGCGCCGCAACCAGCTTGTAGGCGACCCCCACCCCGGCCAGGCCCTTGAACGGGTAGCCATCGTCCCCCCGCCGAGGATTGATGAGAGCGTCGGCGGGGGCGAGCTCCGATCCCTGCTGCCCGGCGGAGCCGGCCTGGGGCAGGTGATGGTCGGTGACGATCAGCCGCATGCCCTCCGGCCGTCCGCGCACCACCTCCACCGCGGTCGTGCCACAGTCGACGGTAACCACCAGCCCCACCCCCTGCCGCTCCAGCTCGCGGAGCGCCTCGGAGTTGAGCCCGTAGCCCTCGACCTGACGCCGGGGAATGTAGGCCAGGGCCTCGAAGCCCCGGGCCCGCAGCGCACGCACCAGCACCGCCGAGGCCGTGACGCCATCGGCGTCGTAGTCCCCGTAGATGGCGATCTTGGTGCCCTCGCGCAGGGCGGTCGCGATGAGCCGGACCGCCACCTCCATGTCGCTCAGGAGGAAGGGGTCGGGCTCGGGTGCGAACTCGCGCGCCTGGCCCTGGACCAGCTGTGCGTTCAGGCCCCGGGCGCGCGCCACGCGCTCGAAGGCCGACTCCGCCACCCCGGACCCCTCCTCGGGCAGGACCCACTCGCGGGGGGCGCGCTTCAAGGCGGTAAAGGTCGAGGCGGCTGGGCTGGGGGAAGGCTCACCCGGATCGATTGTAGGCCGCGCCGGAGCGGGCGCCGGCCTGGGGCGCCACACTTGGTCGGTGAGCCGTCGCGCCGTCCCGCCAAGCGTCCTCGAGCCCTCTCCCGAGGAGCTTCGGGCCAAGGCCGACCGCCGGCGCCGCGGGCTGGCGGTCTCGACCTTCTGCCTGCACGCCATGACCTGGATCCTCATCGCCTTCTACAGCACCGACTACCTGCCACCACTGGCGGTGCGCTCCACAGTGGGCTTGGGCGCTCCCCACCTCAACCAGTACCTGGTCGGCTACGCGGCCCTGGCCGGAGTCTGCGTGCTGCTCGGGGGCGCCTTCGGGTGGTTCTACCGGGCGCGGCTCGCCGCCAGCCGCTACCGCTGGCGGTGGGTCCTGTTCCCTGCCGTGGTGGCCGTGCTGCTCATCCCCGCCCAGGGCGCCAACGAGTGGTTGAGCCGACTCGTGGAGCTGGCCTGCCTGATCGCCAGCGTCTGGGGCGGTGCCGCCTTCAGCCCGCGGCCTGGTAGGCGCTGGCGAGCACCGGCCGTGCGTCGCGAGGACGCGAGCTGACCGGCCGGTAGAGGGTGTCGCGCTCCCAGGGCACACGCCCGACGGAGCGGATAGCGGCCTCGATCTGCTCCGGCTCCAGGTTCTGCCCGTGGTCGGCGCCGCTCATGCGGGTGATGGACTCCTCCATCAGGGTGCCACCGAAGTCGTTGGCACCAAAGGCCAGCGACCGGGCCACTCCTTCAGGTCCGAGCTTCACCCAGCTCGTCTGGATGTTGGGGATGTCACTGCCGAAATAGAGCCTGCAGTAGGCGGTGAAGCGCAGCGACTCTTCAAGCGTGAGCGGCTCGAGGATGCCGAAGTACTTCCCGAGCGTGTTGTTGTGCACCTGGAAGGGCAGCAGCACGAACTCGGTGATTCCCCCGGTCTCGCGCTGCAGGTTGCGGATCACCTCCAGGTGACGCAGGCGGTGCCATGGGGTCTCGATGTGGCCGTACATGATGGTGGAGGTGGTCCGGATTCCCACGCGGTGGGCGGTGCCGACAATGTCCAGCCACTCCTGGGTGGTGAGTTTCTCCGGGCAGAGGATCTGGCGCACCTCCTCGACCA
>JBOHUK010000238.1:0-1372 GCA_050734395.1 Candidatus Dormibacteria bacterium | reverse complement strand
GCAACCTGCTCTTGGTCAGGGCCGCCCAGGCGGTGATCGCCGTTGGGGGAGCGCTGGGCACCCTGACCGAGATTGCCCTCGCCCTGCGACTGGGAAGGCCGGTCGCCGGGCTGGCGACCTGGCAGCTCCTCTCTCCCGCCGGTGAGGATGAGGTCCACCTGGGCCTGCAGCGATTCACCGAGGCCGAGGCGGCGGTCGCCTGGGCCTTGGCTCGGACGGAGCAGGAGAAGGTCTCCGGGTAGTTGGCGCGTGCGATCGGGCCGTCCCCTGGGAGCGTGCAGCTGCGACGCATTGCTGCCCCTGGCCGTGATCGCCGCCCTGATCGGCGGCGTCAACCCCACCTGGTCTCCGCCCATGAGCGGTCCCAGGAGATCGAGGTGGCGGGGCGGTCGGCGTGAGCCGCCATCGGGCCGCAACATGATGCGGTCCGCGGCCGTCATCATCTCGCTGTTCGGAGGTGTGGTGAGAGTCGTGGTGGGGACTGGGCGGGGAGCGGCGCCGACCCAATCGTTGAGGGAGCAGTTGTTGCTGCCCAGCCGCGCGGTTGTGAACGGGAGCCTCATCGCTTCTCGGTCCTCTGCGCGACCCTGGGGCCGAGTGGCTCACAGCTGGCCAGCCGGGCGGGCGGGCGGCCGGATGAGGCCCACCTCGATGCAGTTGGCGGTGGCGGTCCTCACCCTGGTCCTGGTACTGGCCATCGGCGTGGCGATGCTGCGCCGTTTCCTGCGCCAGCGCCTGCGGCGCTGAGTCGAGGGCTAGGAAAGTCCCTCGAGCGCCCGGGCGGCGGCTCCCCGGATCGCCCCCCTGGCCTCACCGCTGTCGGTGTAGACGCGCAGCCAGACGGTCCGTCGGGGCAGGAGCCGGGCCATGAGCTGCGCTGCTGCCGCCTGCTCCACTTTGCCTGAGATCGGGTCAAATAGGCCCATCAGACCCCGGTCTCCGGTCGGGTCGTCGGGGCGGGGGTCGGTGCTCGCCAGATCGACCTCCATGCCCACCGCCGACCAATGCGCCGGCAGCTCGGCCCGGATGGCCGCCTCAATTTCCGCAGCAGGCCGGGACCGGGCGACCTCAGGGTTGTCCGTCTCGCGGTAGGCCTCGTAGGCGAGCCGCCAGGGCAAGCGGCGCGTCGTGACGGCCTCCCAGTGGCTCCCCAACTCGCGCTCCTCGTCGTCGGCCGGGTGCTGCTGCATGCGCTCGACCTCCGACAGGAGTGACCAGTCGGTGAGCAGCAGATAGCGGTCCAGCTCGTCGAGGGGATTGCCCTGCGGCAGCAGCCGCCGACAGGTGCGGGCAAAGACTGGCCGCAGGTGCAGGTCGATCCGGCGCACGGTGCGGTGGAAGTAAATGTGGTTGTACATGTAGAGCCGCGCGG
>JBOHUK010000237.1:0-2487 GCA_050734395.1 Candidatus Dormibacteria bacterium | reverse complement strand
GCGGAGCTCCGGGAGCTGCGGGCCCGGCGGCTGGAGTCGGTGGCGGCGGAGCTGGAGTCGGTGGCCGGCGCCCTGCCGCTGGCGGTCGCGGAGCTGGCCCAGCGACTGGCCCGGGTCCTCCCCGAGGGGACGATCGTGGTGGAGGAGGGGGTGCGGGCCTCGCGGACCATCTTCCGCCACCTCGGGGTTCCCCAAGGGGGGGCCATCTGGCGCAGCAGCGGCGGCTCGCTGGGCTGGGGGCTCCCGGCGGCGGTGGGGGCCAAGCTGGCGAGCCCGGAGCGGCCGGTCGTGGTACTGGTTGGGGACGGCAGCCTGCACTTCTCGATCCAGGCGCTCTGGTCCGCGGTGCAGCAGCAGGCCCCGGTGGTGGCGGTGGTGCTGGACAACCGCGGCTACCTGGCGGTGAAGCGGGCGATCGAGAACCTGCTCCAGCTGGACCAGGATCCCCGCACCCATCCCGGGACCGAGCTCCACGGCATCGACCACGTGCTCGCCGCCCGGGCCTACGGGGCCCAGGGGCTGCGGGCGGAGCGGGCGGAGCAGGTGGCGGAGGCGGTCGAGGCGGCGCTGACCCAGGCGGGACCGACCCTGATCGAGGTGCCGGTCGCCCAGATCCGCCCCTGAGAGTTCCACAGGCAGGAGGAGAGCCGATGATCGGAGTGGACTGGAGCACTTCACCAAGGCGCCACCGGGTCCTGAGGGAGGACCCCTTCGCCATCCCGCTGCGGGACGGCACCGAGCTGGTGGGCACCCTCTTCCGGCCCGACTGCGAGGAGCGGGTGCCGCTTTTGCTCAGCTTTCACCCCTACAACCAGGAGTACCAGCTGGCCCAGATCATGCCCGAGGGCTTCAGCTACCAGCGGGGCTGGATCGAAGGCGGCGACCCCTGGTTCTTCGCCCGCCGCGGCTACGCCCACGGGATCTTCAACGTGCGCGGCACCGGCGCCTCGGGGGGCTACTTCACGGCCATGGGACCCCAGGAGGTCGAGGACGTGGCCGAGGCCATCGAGTGGATGGCCGCCCGGGACTGGTGCAGCGGCCAGGTGGGGATGTTCGGGATCTCCTATTTCGCCTCCATCCAGGTCCGGGCGGCGATGCTCGCGCCGCCTTCGCTCCGGGCGATCTTCGCCCCCTTCGGGCTCACCGATTTCTACCGCGACATGTACTACCAGGGGGGCATCCTCTCCCACCGATTCCTCTTGCAGTGGAAGGACAAGTTCGACGCGGTCCGCTACCGGAGTTGGTACTTGGAGCGCCACGGGGAGAAGGCCTACCGGGAGGCCCTGGAGCAGGCGCTGGCCGACCCCGAGATCGCGGAGGTCCCGGGGCTGGTGGCGGCGCTGCGCCACCCCGAGGGGCCGGATGCCTTTGTCGCCGACGTCGTCATCCAGCCTCACGACGGACCGTTCTACGAGGAGCGCCGGGTCGACTACTCCAACACCACCGTGCCCGCCTATCTCGGCGCCTGCTGGGCTCTCTTCGGGCTGCACCTGGAGGGAGCCTTTCGCAGCTTCCAGCGCTGGCAGGGGCCAAAGCGGCTTGTGATCGGGCCGTCCCTCTACCTGGACCGGCCCTTCTACCAGATGCACCTGGACGCCCTGCGCTGGTTCGACCACTGGCTGCTGGGCAACGACACCGGCATGCTGCGCGAGAGTCCGGTGCACCTCTTCGTGCCCGGGGCGGGCACCTGGCGGGAGAGCTCGTCCTGGCCGCTCCCGCAGACCCGCTTCACAACCTTCTTCCTGCACCAGCGGGGCCTGCTTTCCGAGCACGACCCCTGGCCCTGGGACGCCATGACCACGTTCGAGGACTCACCCTTCGCGCACGGGGAAGCGGTCTTCCGCACTCCCGCGCTCGTCGAGGAGACGGAGGTGATGGGACCGCTGGCGCTGGACCTGCGCCTCAGCACCACCGACAGCGAGGCGCTGGTGATGGCCTCGGTCTTCGCCCAAGACCGGGACGGGGTGGAGGAGGAGCTGACGCGCGGCTGGCTGCGCGCGACCCTGCGCCGGGGCGAAGAACCCTCCCCGCCTTGGAAGCCTGAGCCCCGGCTGCGCGAGCCGCAGCCGGTCGTCCCCGGCGAGACGATGCGGCTGAAGATCCCCCTGGTCCCGGGAGCGCGGCGCCTGCACGCGGGCGAACGGCTGGGCCTGCGCCTGAAGGTTGCGGACGACGAGGCGCCCCCGGACGCCGTGCGGGGAGCCGGCTATGGGCACCTGCAGCGCAGCTCGGCGGCCCTGGTGACGGTGCACCACTCCGAGGAGGAACCCTCCTCGCTGCTCGTCCCGATCGTGGCCGGCAACCTGTTGGGGACATTCATCTCCGGAGGTGTCCTGCCACCCGCCGTCGGTCCGCTGCCACTCGCCAAGTTCCGCAGCTCGAAGACATCCGGCGCCATCACCGGTGCGCAAGGAAATGATCAGGTCAGGCAGACAGACGCGCCAGCTCCTCCTTCCAGAGACTGATCAGGTCCGGCCGGCTCAGGGA
>JBOHUK010000236.1:0-5479 GCA_050734395.1 Candidatus Dormibacteria bacterium | reverse complement strand
GGGGGACCACTTGCGGCAGTCCCCGCACCGCTCCCTAACCAAGGGCACCGTGTACCAAGGGAACCGGGTGACCTCCGTGTGGGCTTCGTTCATGTCGCCCTCCTCGCTAGGTGGACTTCCGCGGCCCCGGCCGCTTCTTGGCGGGCGGGCTGAGGTCCGCCGGATCCCAGCGCCACTGAGGCCGGGCTCCCGGGCGCTCCAGGCGCTCACCCTTGATCTCGCCCGCCCGGGTCTTGCGGTACAGGCTGCGCCGGCTGATCTGGAGCCGCTCCGCCGCCGCGCCGGCCAGCAGCCAGCGGCCACCCTCGGTCCGGGCCTCGGCCTCGGCCTCCCGGCGGCGGCGGCACTCCTGCACCACCTGGCGGATGCGGGGCAGGTCCTCCAAGCGGATGCCCAGCTGGCGCCGCCCCAGCCGCTCCAGGGGGAGGTCGGGGCAGAGCCGCAGGTAGTAGTAGATCATCCTCGAGGGTAGCCCCAGCAGCTCCCCCGCCTCGCGGGGGGAGACCAGGTTCATCGACTTGGGGGCGGTGGCCAGGCTCACGGCTGCCGCACCGAGCGGTGCCAGTTCTCCACGAAGATCGCCCCGAACTCGGGCGCCACCCCGCGCCAGATCAGGTCTTGGATCTCCTCCATGAAGCCGGGGTGGGCCGTCTCCATGTGCAGCACGGACAGGGAGCGCACCTCGGCCGGGCCGGTGGGCCCGGTGGGCGCTTGGAACTCCGCCCCGCAGGGGCAGCTCCACCCGAACACCGCCCCCGGCTGGCTGGCCGCCTCCTCCAGCTTGCGGTTGGCGGCGGCGAAGTCGGGCCAGGGCCGTTTTGCCCTACTCATTGACGGTAGTATGGCGCGACGGCGGCGCTTCCGCAAGTGCCCGCCCCTGGCGCTCGGCGTAGCGGCGCACGGCGGGCAGGGACCAGCGCAGCCGCCGCCGCCCGGGCGCGTCCACGCTGTAGTCGGCGGGCAGGTAGCCCGCCGAGTGCAGGTGGTAGGGCGTCACCCGGCTCACGCCCAGCAGCTCCGCCACCCGCCGCGCCGAGAGCCCGGGCAGGTCGTCGTCCACCCCGAGGTGGGCCTGGCGGCGCTCGTCGACGATCCGCTCCGCCTCCTCCAGGCTGACCGTCAGGTAGGCGCGCCGGGCCGACTGCCCACCCCGGCCCAGGCCCAGCTGGCAGGGGTGGCCGGCCGCGTCCAGGTGGTGGCGCAGGGTGCGGGGGTTGATCCCCAGCCGGGCCCCGGCCGCCACCAGGCTGATCGCGTCGGCGGGGGGGCCGCTCACCGGCCCCCGCCGCGCTGGGAGCCCAGCCGCCAGGTGCGCCAGCCCGAGGTCGGCGGCGCCGGGGGCATGGCAAAGTACCGCCGGGCCTCGGCCCGGGTCAGCACCCCCAGCTTGACCGCCTCCAGGACCTCCTTGACGGTGCCCGGGCGCAGCCCGGGGGCTTCCGGGCGGGCCGGGGTGCCCGCGGGCGGCTGCGGCCCGCCCAGCGCCGCCAGGAGCCGATCCTTGACCAGGGCCAGGTCGGGGGTGGCCACACTCAGCTCCTTGATCGCCTCCCACTCGGTTGGCTTGATCTCGCGGATCTCCTGCATGGCTCAGTCCGCCTCGCCCAGGCCCAGGATGCGGGCCAGCAGGCGCCGCAGTCGGCCCGGTGGCCCGGCGCGCTCGTCCTCCCAGGCGGTGAGCGGATCCACCCAGTAGATCGGGCGCTCGCCGCGCTGATCCCGCCAGATCCAGGGGCCGCAGAACTTGCCCGTGGCCGGATCCTTGGCCGCCGGGTAGCGCCGGGCGGCCATCAGGCGCGCCCCGCCAGCAGGCAGACGCCGCCCAGGGCCAGGATGCAGACCGCCCCCTTGAGCGGCTGCAGGGCGTTGCCTAGGACGGCTGCCGCCACCAGCACCATGAGCCCCACCGCGAAGGCGGTCACGGTCAGCTTCACCAGCCCGCTCCGGCCAGGGCCAGGTACTCCAGATCCTGGCCGTATCGCTCCAGCACCAGCCGGTCGATCTCGTCCCGGCCCAGCCCGTGGGCGGCGCAGTCCAGGCGGTAGCCCGCCACCATGCCCGAGAGTGTGCCTCGGCGGCGCCAGCCGTGGGGGAGCCGGGGCTCGCACTCGGCCATCACCGCCATCGCCGCCTGGTTGAAGGTGCACTGGGCGGTGTCGCGGACCGCCAGGGCCAGCTCGTAGAGGCTGAGGGTCTCGTCGGTGCAGGCCTCGGCCCAATGCCGGGCCGCCATGGTGGCCTGTGGGTTCTCCGGTATCATTTGGTTCTCCTTGGTTCGGTGGTTCGGCGGTCCGCGTCCGGGGAAAATGGGTTGGCACCGGGCGCGGCCTCTTTGTGTCTGGGGAAGGGTTGGCACCGGGCCCGGGTGGCGACCCCGTTGGGCCCGGTGCCGGTTCGGTCTAGTTACCCCAAGTGCTCAAGCCTTACCTCCGTGTGTGGGTTGGTCCGCCAGTTGCAGCAGGATCGCCCAGAGTAGGCAGATCCCGAGGGTGAGTTCAGCCATCGTCAGCGTCCGCGATCTCAACTCGCGCCTCCTCAAACAGCGCCCGGGCAAGCCGGTCCGCGATCTGATAGAGCGCGTAACCTGCCAACTTGGTGAGGTCGGCCTCGGCACCCGCTAATTCGGAGATGTCCTCCTCGTAGGCGCAGAGATCGACGAACTCCAGCCAGCGTTGGTGCGTGTAGACATCCGGAGCCCCGTCGGCGATCTCCGAGATGGTGTCGCTGAGATCGTCGGCGGCCAGGTCCTGCCCGTCGTCAATCTGCTCCGCCACCGCCTCCGCTACATGCCGCAGGAACACCGTCCCCGCCGACTCTCGGTTGTCGGGACTGTGGCACTCGGCGAGGCTGGCAAGCCAGTTTTCGCTATAGCCACGGGTCCGCGCGGCCGCCTTTTTGGTCGCCTCCGCCTTGGTTGTCGCCATTGGGTTTGTGACCTCCGTTTAGGTGGTGGCGGGCTCCGGCCCGCCGTTGTCGAGTCGGATCATTCGGGGGAGTTCGATCTGGGGTGGGACCTCGGCCAGCCACGGGCCGACCAGGGCGCGCACTTGGTCGCGCACCCATTCGCGGAGGGTGCGGCGGCCCAGCTGCGGGGCGGCCTCGGCCACGGGGACGGGCGCTACCGGCGCGGGCCGGGGCGCGGGCCGGGGCGCGGCCACGGCGGCCACCCATGGGAGCGCCCGCTCGGGCTCATGCCAGCCCGTCGGCTCGGGCTCGGGCTCGGGCATGATCGCGAGCGCCGGGAGCTCGGGCGCGAGTTGGAGTTCGGGTTCGGGTTCGGGCAGTCGGCCGGTCCGAAGCAGATTCCCGAACGCGTCCGGGGTCGGGCAAGCAAGCTCGATCTCCGACCGCTCAGCGAAGTAATCATCGGCTTGGCTGATCTCGGGATCGGCGGCGGACCCGTATCGCTCCGCCGAGCGTTGGCCGGTCGGGCCGATGGTTAGAACCGTGGCCGCCGTCCCATCGTCGACCATGCCCAGCCAATGCCAGCCGCCATCGGGCAGCCGGTAGGCGGTGCCATGGGCGGCCCCGGCGGCGGCCAGCTCCCATGCATTGACGGCGGCCCCGCCCTCGGCCCGCAAGGTGCGGGGCGCGGCTAGCAAGGTGCGGGCGCGGTGGCCGGGGGCGTGGCGCGGGCCGAGCGGCCCCAGTTGCGCCCGCTGCCAATCCTCGAGGTCGACTACCGGCACGACTAGAGATCCAGCCCGGGCGTGACGGCCTCGGGCTCGATGGGCGGCGGCGGGAAGCTGGGCAAGCCGGGCTGAACTGTGCCGCAGTTCAGGCAGCGCACCAGCCACGCGCCATCGGCCATCACTTCGCAGACCGCCACGGCCGAGCAGGCTGCGCAGACTGCCGCCGTGGCGGTCGCGGGAGCGGTCGGGTTCAGCCGTTGCACTCGGCGCACTCGCGGATGCTCCCGAAGTGGTAGCGGTCGGCCTCGGCCGCATCGGCGCAGTCGGCGCAGCGGATCTCGGCATCGAACGCGGCCGTACCCTTGGCCGCCAGCGCCCGAGCGCCATCCTCGCCGAGGAGCGCGACCGCCACCGCGTAGGGGCTGGCCGCCGTGGCCCCGACCGTGTTGCCACCCGCCTGCCACGCGGCCAGGTGATGCGGGCAGAGAACGTAGCCGTTGTCAGTCAGGTGATAGACCATGCCCATTTGGTGCTGGACCTCCGCTAGATGTTGGGCGGCCCCACGGCCGCGCTGCACCTACCTATATAACACGCGCCCCGCTAGTTGTCAACCCATAGGGCACAATTGCCCGCCCGCTTAGCTGCCACGGGCCGACCATGCTCCCGGAGAATCGGCGCGCACCCACACAAAGGCAAACGCGACTTTTTTTTTCAAGACGAAAACAATTCGCGTTGAGATCGATTATCTATACTAGAGAATCGCAGCGGGCCGGTCGCGCGCGCTGGCGCTGGCCGCGAGCGCGCCCCCATGCCCGCAGAGAATCGGCCCGGGCAACTCCGCGCCCCCGGGCGCGGCGGCGCGGGTAGCGGCGCGGGTAGCGGCGCGGGGTCGGGCGGGGTCCGCCCCCCATGACGGGGCGGCCAGCTACCCGGGAGGCTTCGGCCGGGGTCCTAGCCTTATCCCGCCCCCCGCGCGCCGCGGGCGCCCAGCCTAGCGGGTCGGCCCCCCGGAACTCGGTGCGGTCGGAGTTTAGCCGGCCAGGGTCGGATGGGCTGGGGAAGTCGGCAGGGGAACGGCGTGGACTGGGTTGTCGGGACGGCCTGGCCTGGACTGGGCGCGCGGCGAGGGCGGGGAGTGGGGGAGGCCTGGCAAGTCGGTGGCGGGCTGGACTGGTCGGCATGGCGTGGCTCGGAGTGGCCCGTCGGCACGGTCGGGAAAGGTGAGGGGCGGGTAGTCGGGCCGGCGGGGGGCGGCAGGGGGAGGCAAGTCGGTACGGGCGGGGGAGGCGTGGGGCGGGCCGGCCGGTCGGGGCGGGGGTGGGGTGGGCGTGGGCTGGGGCGGCGAGGCGTGTCAGTCGATCTTCCGCCACCCTACCACCTCGCACCGCCCGTCCCCCCGGGCCCGGTCGGCCCCCACCCCGCCCACCTCGACGTATTCACCGGCTCACTACCACCGCCACCACCACGGGAAGCGGCGCCGGAGCCAGAGCTGGAGCCCCCGCTGCGGGCGGGGCGGCCTCCAGCCGTAGTAGGTCTCGGCGTAGTAGGCGCACTCCCCCGGGCCGGGGGCGGTGGCCAGGTGGTGCCCCTCGATCCCGGCCCCGCAGCGGGGGCAGGTGGTCGGCACGGCGGGCAGCTGGCCCACTAGTGGCCCGTGGCCAGCTGGTGGATCCCCGAGGCGACCTGGTGGGCGTCGTGGAGGATGAGGTGGGAGTGGGTTGTGACCCAATGGGTGGCGATCGGCCCCAGGGCGAAGTAGCCGAACCCGATGGCCACCGCCAAGAGCGGCAGCATCAGGCAGCAGCCGCAGCCGGAGGCCAGGCGGCGCAGGAGGCTCACCACCGCGG
>JBOHUK010000235.1:0-1245 GCA_050734395.1 Candidatus Dormibacteria bacterium | reverse complement strand
TCTGGAAGTGGCCCGGGTGCCAGCGCCGGAGGCGCTTCTCGCGGAGCGACTGCACCGAGGCCACCACCCAGTCGGCGTCCCACTCGTCGTCCTCGGCCTGGACCACCCCCGGGAAGCAGTCGGTCATCACCCGCTCGAGGGTCGAGACCGTCTGCCGGACCAGCTCGTCGCGGTGGACCAGGATCAGCCCCTTGGGTCCCCGGTGCTGGAGCACGGTGGAGGCGATCACCGTCTTGCCGATGCCGGTGGCGGCCTCGATGATGGTGGCCACCTGGGGCTGGTACTTGGTGAGCTGCTCCACCGCTGCCACCGCCTCCAGCTGGTAGGGGCGGAGGGTCGGCGGAGTCCGGGCCGGGCGCGGCGCGGCGGCGGGCTTGGCCGGCTCCAGCAGGCTCGCTTCCCTCACGGAGTTCGATTCTCTGCCCTGGAGAGTTCCAAGGGCAACTCCGGCTGCGCCATCTCCGCCTCGCACCTCCGGGCGATCAGCGGCAGGTAGGCTGGGTTGAGTTCGATCCCGATGCTATCCCGGTTCAGCCGCTTGGCGACCGCCAGGGTCGTGCCGCTGCCCGCGAAGGGATCCAGCACCACTCCTCGCTCGGGGCAGCCGGCCAGGACGCACGGCTCCACCAGCCGCCCCGGGAAGGTGGCGAAGTGCGCCTCGGGATAGGGCTGCGTGGCCACCACCCACACGTTCCGCTTGTTGCGGTAGTGGCCAGGTGAGTACCTCGGCAGGAGTTCATAGGGTTGGGCGGTCCGCCCGTTGCTACCCACCGTCCGTCGGCGATGGGCGCTGTCGGCCAGCTCGGCGATCAGCGCCTCCTTCGGGGTATATCGCCCCGAGAGTCCTGTGTGAGCGCCGTCGCTTGCCCATCCCGCCGGGTGCTTTGGCGGGCGCGGGATCTGATGGCGGATGCCGGTGTGGTGGGCGGCCCCGGGCACCGCGCTGGGGATCACCTCGCGCACGTTGCGCGGGTGGTCCCCGATGGCCGCCGGCTCGCGGATGGCCTCGGCGTCGTAGTAGTACCGCTCCCGCTTGCTCAGCAGGAACAGGTGCTCATGGGCCGAGGTGGGCCGGTCCCGTACCGACTCGGGCATGGGGTTGGGCTTGGCCCAGATGATGTCGGAGCGGAGATACCAGCCGTCCGCCCGGAGCGCGAAGGCCAGCATCCAGGGCAGGCCCAGGAGATCCTTGGGCTTGAGGCCAGGCGACGGGGCGCGGTGAGCTGGACCCCTCGGGATCGGCGA
>JBOHUK010000234.1:0-1717 GCA_050734395.1 Candidatus Dormibacteria bacterium | reverse complement strand
CCTGGCTGGCCGAGTTGAGCTGTGCTCACCCGCGGGTGAGCATGGCGCTGCTCCCCTTTGGCGACCACCGCCTGCCGCTGACCCATCCCGACGGGTTGCTGGTCGCGATCGACCGCTTCCGCGACTCCCTGGGCTGACGAGGGAGGCGTTCCGAACACCATCACCCTGCGGGCGCCCCGTCCCGGCCTAGATTCGGGCCATGGAAGACTGCGAGGTGCTGGTGCTGGGTGGCGGGTCCGCAGCCGAGGCGCTCTGTCACGAGGGGGTGGGGCGCCGCCCGGTGGTGATGGTGGAGCAGCAGCGCTTTGGGGGTATCTGCCCGTTCCTGGCCTGCATGCCCAGCAAGGCGATGCTGCTCGCGGCGACTGAGCTGCACCGGCGCCGCGGCCCGCTGCAGCGCCGCGACTTTGAGGCGTACCGCCTTGCCTGCCGACGGCGCGACCGCGTCGCCGAGGGCCGCAGCGACCATGCTCACCGGCGCCAGCTGGAGAGGCTCGGGGTGCGCACCGTCCGGGGGCGCGGGCAGATCGTCGGGCCCGGGAGGGTGCGGGTGGGGAGGCGCGAGTTCGCTGCCCGGGACGTGGTGCTGGCGACGGGGTCGCGGGCTAAGCTCCCGCCGATTCCCGGCCTGGGCACGATCGAGCCCTGGACCAGCGATGAGGTCCTGAGCCGGGACGAGCTGCCGGCGCGGGTGGCGATCCTCGGTGGCGGGCCGGTGGGCTGTGAGCTGGCCCAGATCCTGGCGCGCTTTGGGAGTCGGGTGACTCTGGTCGAGCCCGAGGGCCGGTTGCTGGCCTCCGAGGACCAGGAGCTCGGGTTGGCGGTTGCGAGGACGCTGGCCCGCGACGGTGTCCGGCTCCTCGCGGGCGTCCGGGTTAGCCAGATCGCGAGCCTGCCCCGAGGCCGGGCCCGGCTGCTGGTGGCGGGACGCGGCCGGGCCACGGAGCGGGTCGACGTCGACCGGGTGGTGGTGGCGGCGGGACGCGAGCCGGCCCTAACAGGGCTGGGCCTCGAGGCCTGGCGCCCCGGGTTCGAGGCGGAGCGCGTGGTGGCGGACGATCGCTGCCGCATAAGGGGGGAGGAGCACCTCTGGGTGATAGGGGATGCCAGCGGGGCCCCGGCCTTCACCCACACCGCCAACTACCAGGGTCGGGTGGTCGCCGCCAACCTGCGGGGCGAGGACCGCCGCGCCGACTACCGGGCCATTCCCCGGGCGGTCTACCTCGACCCACCCGTCGCGGCGGTGGGCCTGACCGAGGAGCAGGCCAGCCGGCAGGGGTTGCGCACGCTGATCGGTCGGGCAGCCTTGGCCGAGACCGCCCGGGGCGAGCTCGAGCGCTTGGTGGAGGGCCAGCTGCTCTTGCGGGCCGAGGCCGGATCGGGGGTGCTGGTGGGAGCGTGGGTAGCCGGCCCGGCGGCTGATGAGCTGATCGGCGAGCTGGCGCTGGCCGTCCGCGCCGCGGTTCCGATCGACGTGCTCAAGGACGTCGTTCACCCGTTCCCAACCTTGAGCGAGGCGATCGGGGTGGCGCTCCGGAACCTGGGGCGTTGATGCCGTAGGCTCACCGGCGGCGGCCAACGCCTGGCTCTTTGGGGCGTCGCCAAGTGGTAAGGCAGGGGACTTTGGATCCCCCACTCGGAGGTTCGAATCCTCCCGCCCCAGCTCTTGATTTGATCTCGAATAAGGGCGGACGATCTCGTGGGATGACCCACCAGG
>JBOHUK010000233.1:0-2147 GCA_050734395.1 Candidatus Dormibacteria bacterium | reverse complement strand
GCAAGGAGTCGGCGTCCGAGCCGGCGGGCGGCTCCATGGCCACCAGCGCCAGCACCTGCAGGAGGTGGTTCTGGACCACGTCGCGCAGCGCCCCGACGGCGTCGTAGAAGCTGCCCCGGTCCTCCACTCCGAAGTCCTCGGCCAGGGTGATCTGCACCGCCGCGACGTGGTCGCGGTTCCAGACCGGCTCCAGGATGTCGTTGGCGAAGCGCAGGAACTGGATGTCCATCACCGGTTCCTTCCCCAGGAAGTGGTCGATCCGCAGGATCTGCTCCTCCTGCAGGTGGCGGTGCAGCTGCGAGTCGAGCAGCCGCGCCGAGGCGAGGTCGTGGCCGAAGGGCTTCTCCACCACCACCCGCGCCCCCTCCAGCAGCCGGGCCCGATCCAACCTGCCGACCACGGTGGCGAACAAGGCGGGCGGGATTTCCAGGTAGAAGAGGGGGTGGCGGGCGTCCCCTAGCCGCTCCTTGAGAGTGGCGTAGGTCTTAGGCTCGTCGAAGTCGCCGCCCAGGTAGCTGAGGCGGCCCAGGAACCGGTCCAGAACCGAATTGCTGGTCTTCTCCCCCAGTGCCTGCAGCGCCTGCTTGGCGTGCTGGCGCAACTGGGCATCCGACCAGCGGTCCAGGGCCACCCCGATCACCGGGCACTCCAGCCGCCCCCGCTCCTCGAGCCGGTAGAGGGCCTGGAAGGTCATCTTGCGGGCCAGGTCGCCGCTGATCCCGAAGATGACCAGCCGGTCGGCGGGGGCGGGGGCGGCCACGCGGGCTAGGCCAAACCGGGCAGGGCGGCGCCGCCGGCGGGGAGCCCCCGCGTCTCAGGCCCAGCCATAAACCGGGATGCCGGCCCCGGAGATGGGCCAGGCGGCGTCAGAGAGCAGGAAGCCGATCACGGCGGCGATGGCCGCCGGCGGCACCGCCCGCTCCATCACCTTGGCGGGCATGGCCTCGCGGTTGGGGGCGGTGTCGATCACCGCCGGCAGGACGGCGTTGACCCGCACCCGGCTGGGCGACAGTTCGACCGCCAGCACCTCGGTGAGGCGCAGCACCCCGGCCTTGGCGACGGCGTAGGCGGCGCTGCCCTGGCCGCCCGAACGGGCTGGCCGGGCCGCCACGTTGACGATGGCGCCGCCGCCAGAGCGTGCCAGCCGGGGGGCGCCGGCCCGGCAGGAGTGCCAGGTGGTGGTGAGGTTGAGCTCGACCATTGCCGAGTACGTCTCCTCCTCGCTCTCCACCAGCGAGCCGGCCTGAAAGCCTCCGACCAGGTTGACCAGACCGCAGGCCTCTCCCAGCCGCTCCACCTCGCGCCAGAGGCGCTCCACCGACTGCTCGTCGGCGAGGTCGCCGGCCAGCTCGTGGACCCCGGCCGATCCCCAGGCCGCCCTCGCCTCGTCGGGCAGGGGCACGGTCCTGTCCACCGCCACCACCTCCGCGCCCCGCGCGGCCAGCTCCGCCACCACCGCCCGGCCCAGGGCGCCGGCGGCGCCGCAGACCACGGTCAAGGAGCTCACCCCGGGAGCAGCCGGGTGACACCGTTGAGGAACGTCTCCCGCAGGTTGGGATCAGTTTCGTAGGCGCCCCGCCAGAACGAGACGGTGGTGGCCGACTGTGTCTCGCGCACCCCACGCATCTGGGTGCAGAGGTGCGACGCCTGCAGGTGCACGGCCACCCCATGGGGCTGCAGGTTGTCCACCAGCCAATCGGCCACCTGATGGCCCATCCGCTCCTGAACGGTGAAGCGACGGCCGTACAGCCGCACCAGGCGGGTGAGCTTGGAGAGGCCGATGATGTGCTCGTGGGCGATGTACCCCACGTGCGCGATCCCGTGGAAGGGAAGGGCGTGGTGCTCGCAGAGCGCGAAGAATGGGATCGGACCCTCGACGATCTGGCTGATGGCGCAGTCGGAGCCGCCCCGGCACTCGGTGGGGAAGACGGTGAGCAGCTTGGGATCGCCCTCATAGCCCAGGGTGGCGTCGTACATCGCGCGCAAAAAGCGCCGCGGCGTGTCCTGCGTGGCCGGCGTCTCCAGGTCCAGGCCCAGGGTGTTCAGGATCTCGGCGACATGGCCCTCCAGCCGCTCCCACAGATCCGGTGAGATCTGGCGGGTGCGCGCCCGCTCCCAGTCGCGAAAGTCCCCGAGCCCGCCCCCGG
>JBOHUK010000232.1:0-1456 GCA_050734395.1 Candidatus Dormibacteria bacterium | reverse complement strand
AGAGTGGCACCACCAGCACCGTGTCTGCGCCCACCTCGCGAAGCGCAGCCGCCACCGCGGGGCCAGTTTCGGTGACCAGCGGCACCAGCGACTTGATCGCCCCCAGCATGCTGACGTGGTAAGGGGTCGTCGCTCCGACCAGGCCCTGGTCAACGAGTTCCGCCAGCCGCTGATAGGGATGGACGACGTTGATGTCGGTCTGCCCGGGGCGGCGGATCGGACTCGGGTGGGAGACCGCCAGTTGGTCTGGCGCCACGTCCGCGGGCACGAGGCGGAAGCTCAGATCGTCGACCGGAGCGAACTTGGGGTCCCCGACCAGATGCACCCCCGCGCTGGAAAGGATGGACACCGTCGCCTGGGCAAGGGGTCGGCCGGGCTGGGTCAGCGGCGGCTCCCCCAGCCGCGCCACCGGCATGGGCGGCAGGGGAGCGGTGATCTCGTTGACCAGCTCGAGATAGCGGAAGGGCATCTCATCTGCGAAGTCTAGGTGTGCCCAACTCAAGGATCCGCACACGTGCGGGACGTGGTGTCGCTAGGCAGTCACCTGGGCAATCTGGAGTTCCAAGCAGAGGGGTCGGCGGGATGCCTGCCGCGTCAAGTGCCACGAAGTGGTGTAGAGGGCAGGGGAACTGAGCGGTAGATCCATCAGGCCGCCGGCCCTCGGCAGGTGTGTTAGCCCGACGTCGGCTCCGGGGGAGGTCCGAAGCGGACCTCAGGCCGGGGCGGGTGCAGTTGCCCAAGGCGCGGCCAAGCCGCCGACGGACTTGACGGTCGCTCAGCCGGCCTGGCTCTGGCAGCCCGCGGCGGCGCAGGCGGGCCCATGTAGGCCAGGCTTTCGCGACCATCTTCCCAACCGACTTGGGGCTGAGCTATGACCGGCGTCGGCGACTGGCCCTGTACGGCGGTCGAGGTTGCTCCACGCGGCAGCCGCTATCAGCGAGTCAGCCCAACCGCAAGCGCGACCATTTGGTCTCTATGGCGCAGCTGATGGGCTCCGACGAGGAGGTGCGGCGGTCGGCCGCGGTGGCTTCAGTCTTGGGTCGGGCTGTGAGCGACGTCAGCCCGATTCGGGACCGCTTGAGTGGCGGCTCATATAGCAGCGTCATGAGTCGCCTGAAGGGCCCAAGCCTGCATCGACCCTGACGGTCCGATCCCCGACCGGCCTCCTCCTGATTCTCGGCAGCCCGGGAACTCGATGAACGCTGGGCGGCTACTCTTGGCCTCGCCACCAGCCCCCATCCTGCCGTGTTGTCGGTGGGCCCACGTCCCGCCATGGAGGGCCCGCCTCGCTGGAACCGCCCGCCGACACCGATCTGGCTCCCGGTCAGGGAGTTGGCAAGGGATACCTGGCAAGGCTCTGGCCGGAGCTGCCCGGCCCGGTGTGGACGGTACTGCTGGGCGTGGCCATCTCCTCTTTGGGCACCGGCCTGGTTCTGCCCTTCGGCGCCATCTACCT
>JBOHUK010000231.1:0-12650 GCA_050734395.1 Candidatus Dormibacteria bacterium | reverse complement strand
CCCGCTCCCAGCAGCTCATCTTGGCACACAGGTAGGCCCCGCGCCCGCGGCGCGGGCTCGATGGCCCCGCCACCTCCACCGCCGCCGACCCCTGGCTGAAGCGGAGCAGCTCGGCCTGAGGGCGGCGGGCGCGGCAGCCGACGCAGGTGCGGCAGACCTCCGGTGGCGACTGCAGCTGAGATCGGGCGGCTACCGTGCCTCCTCCGCCGCCCGGATGTCGATCCGCCAATTGCTCAGCCGAGCGGCCAGCCGGGCGTTCTGCCCCTCCTTGCCGATCGCCAGCGAGAGCTGGCGGCTGGGCACCCTGACCAGCGCCCGCCGCTCCGTCGCATCCAGCTCGACCCCCTCCACCTCGGCCGGGGCCAGCGCCCGGGCCACCAGCTCGGCTGGGTCGGCGGACCACTCCAGCACGTCCACCCGTTCGCCGTTGAGGGCGGCCACCACCGTTCGGATCCGGACCCCGCGGGGGCCGATGCAGGCCCCCTTGGCGTCGATCCCAGCCCGCAGCGACTCCACCGCCACCTTGCTCCGCTCTCCCGGCTCCCGGGCCACCGCCCGGACCACCACCGTGCCCTCGGCCACCTCCGGGATCTCGGACTCCAGCAGGCGGCGGAGCAGGAGGCCGTTGGCCCGCGAGCAGCGCACCTGGACCAGCTCCTCGCCCGCCTCTGGCTGGGGGTCCAGCAGCACCACCTTCAGGTGGCGGCCCCGGGTGAGCGGCTCGCCGGGGATCTGCTCCAGCGGAGGTAGGTAGGCCTGCAGGTCACCCGCCCGCAGGTAGGCGGTGCCGCGATCAACCCGCTCCACCAGGGTGTCCACCAGCTGCCCCCGTCCCACCCTCGCCTCCTCCAGCAGGTGATCGCGGCGGGCCTGTTTCAGCGCTAGCTTGAGACGGCTCTTGGCCAGGCGAGCGGCCCGCGCCGCCACCGCCGGGGTGAGCCGGGCGGGCCGGCGCAGCCACTCCCCCGCCTGGGCGTCGGGGTCCAGCCGGCGCGCGTCCTCGAGGCTGATCTGGCGCTTGCTCACGGCCGGGCCCGGGACCACCTCCTGGACCAGCTCCAGCAGCAGCCGTCCCTGCTCGGTGTCGAGCCGGACGTGAAGCGGCAACCCGGACGGTTCCAGCTCGGCCCAGGCCGCCGGCACCGCCGCCTCGATGGCGCTGACCACGATCTGGGTGGGCACGCCCAGGTCGTCGCGCATGGAGCGGAGCATGTCCAGGAGCTGGTCCGCGCTGGCGGGCGCGGCGGGTCGGGAGAGGGCCGCCCGGGGGCTCACAGGTCGACGACCACCTGCGCCGCCCGCAGCTGCCCGCGCTCCACTCGCAGAACCCGGGCGGAGCGTCCCCGCTGGGGGCGGTGCTCGAGCTCAAGCTCGGACTCTGAGACCGCGGTCAGCCGCCCCTCCACGCGGGTCTCGGCCTCGCCCTGGCGAAACACCACCCGGACCCGCCGCCCCAGGGCCGCTCTGAAGTCGGCGTCGGAGCGCAGCGGGCGCTCCGCTCCTGGCGACGAGACCTCCAGAGAATAGGAGTCGGGGAACCGCTCCGCGAGCCGGTCGAGCAGCGCCGAGGCCGCCTCGCTGGCCCGGCCGCACTCGTCGACGGTCACGCCCCCCGGGCGGTCGACGGTCAGGCGCAGGGTGGGGTGCCCGGGGGCGGGATGCCAGACCACCTGGAGCAGCTCCAGGCCAAGCTGGCGCAGGGCCGGCTCGACCAGCTGGCGGACGTCGTCCTCGGCCGACACTCCGATCACCTCACCGAGCCTCGGCGCCTGCGGCCTGGCAGTTGCGGCCAATTCAGCTGAGGGCGCTCTCGGCTGCCTCCCCGAGGGCCGATTCTAACCCGCGAGGCTGCCTTGTCTCAGTGGCGGGCGATCGCGGTGCGCGCCCCCGCCGGCGCCCTCCCCCGACGAGCGGCGCGGCGATCGAGCTGGCGCCAGGCGGTGAGCAGCGTGCTGGCGTTGAAGATCGAGCTGTAGGTGCCGGAGGCGATCCCGACCAGCAGCGCCAAAACGAAGCCCTGGATCGAGGAGCCGCCGAAGAGGAACAGGGTGAGCAGCACGAAGATCACCGTCAGCGAGGTGTTCAAGGACCGCGAGAGGGTCTGGGCGATGGACAGGTTGACCACCTGTTCGAATGTCATCCGCGACCCCTGGACCCGCAGGTTCTCCCGGATCCGGTCGAAGACCACGATCGTGTCATGGACCGAGAAGCCGACCATGGTCAGGACCGCAGTCACGAACAGGGTGTCGACCTGGCCCAGCAGCGAGAAGTGGCCCAGGATCGCCCAGACCCCGGCGAGCACGAAGACGTCGTGCAGCAGGGCGGCCATGGCACAGAGGGCGAAGCGCCGCGCCGAGATCTGAGTACGCGAGAAGCGGAAGCCCAGATAGCAGGCGATCAGGACCGCCGCGATGATCACGAGGAAGACCGCGGACACGACCAGGCTGCTGGCGATCGTCGGTCCCACCGTGGTCTCGCTCTTGGGCACGGGGTTGCCGGCCTTGTCCTTGGGCAGCTCGAAGTGGCGGTCGACCGCGCGCACGATGTTGGCCGCCTGGCTGGGCACGATCGGCAAGGTGGTGATGACAAAGCTGTTGCCGGACTCCGCCTGCACCGTGGCCCGAGCTTTGGGGTCAGCGGCCAGGGCCACCCGCTGGACCTGCGGGGCGGTCGTGTGCCGGAGCGGGCTGACGGTGATGCTGTCGCCGCCGGTGAAGTCGATGCCCAGGTTGAACCCGGCGATCAGGATGGCGAGGATCCCGGGCAGGATGATCGCCAACGAGGCGGCGAAGTACTTGTTGCGGTGGCTCACCACGTCGAAGCGCCCGCCGGGCCGAAAGGCGCTGGCCAGCCGGTCAGCAGGCACCACCCGGGCGTAGAGACCGGGCCGGCGGGCGAAGGCAAACCAGCGCTGCACGTAATGCAGCAGCGAGTGGGTGATGACGATCGAGGAGAACATGCTGGTGGCAACCCCGATGAAGAGCGTCAAGGCGAAGCCCTTCACATCGGAGCTGCCGAAGAAGTAGAGGACGGTGCAGGTGATCATGGTCGAGATGTTCGAGTCGCGGATCGCCGGCCAGGCGCGCCGGAACCCGTACTCGGTCGCCAGCTCCAGCTGCCGTCCCTGCCGCACCTCCTCCTTCATGCGTTCGAAGATCAGGACGTTGGCGTCGACGGCCATCCCCACCGAGAGGATGAAACCAGCCAACCCCGGCAGGGTCAGCACCACCGGGATCAGCTTGAACACGGCCAGCACCAGGGCCGCATAGCAGAGCAACGCGATGCTGGCCAAAAAGCCTGGGAAGCGGTAGTAGAGCAGCATGAAGAGCACGACCAGCAGCAGCCCGAAGCCGCCGGCGGTCAGGCTCTGCTGCACCGACTGCTTGCCCAGGCTGGCCGAGACCGAGGTCGACTGCACAACCGTGATCGGCGCCGGCAGTGACCCGGCGTTGATGTCGTTGACCAGCTGGGTGGCGCTCTGAAAGGTGAAGTTGCCGGTGATCTGGGTCTGGTTGCTGCTGGGGCTGGCCACCGAGGGCGCGGTCAGCACGGTGCCGTCGAGGAAGATGGCCAGCTGCGAGGTGGGCGGCGCCGAGCTGGTGGTGCCGCCATTGCCGCTGGGGCTGCAGCCCGGGTTGAGGGTGCAAGCCTTGGTGGTCAGCCGGCTCCAGACGCTGGCACCCGCGCTGTTGAAGTTGATGTTGACGGCGTAGCCGCCCCCCGGAGCCTGGCCGACAGCGGCAGAACTCACGTCGGAGGCGGTCAGGTCGTTGACGATCTTCCAGTGGTAGCGCTCACTGCCTCCGCTGGTGTTGACCGCCACCGGGTAGTAGAGCGGGTTGTCGAACTGGCAGCTGGACTTGGGATGCGAGGGGGGCCAGCAACCCGCCGGCACCAGCTGCTCCTGGTCGATGCAGGTCTTGGTGGTGCAAGCCCCCGCGGAGCCGTTGACGCTGGGGGCGCCCCTCACCGGGACCGCGAAGTGCAGCTCCGAGGTCTTGCCCAGGGCGGCCTCTGCCTGGAGCAGGTTGACGCCCGGGAGCTGCACCAGGATCTGGTCCGTGCCCTGGGTCTGGACCTGGGAACCGGAAACGCCGAGCCCGTTGACCCGGCGCTCGAGGATGGTCAGGGTGTCGGCCTGGGCCTCGGCCATGGTCCGGCCCTTGGGCAGCCCCGAGGTGCACCCGGAGGGGTTGTCCCGGCCCTGGCAGATCTGGATGGTGAGCGAGGTGCCGCCCTGCAGGTCCAGCCCGCGGTGGATGTAGATCGGGGTCCCGGCCAGGGTGGGCTGCTTGCCGTGGGGCAAGGCGGCGTCGGGCGCCCGGTGGCGCACCAGCACGTTGTAGATCTGGCTGTAGCCGTCGATGACCAGGGCGCCCACCACCAGCACGACCACCAGGGCCAGCCACCAACGGGTGATGCGGATCATGTCCGGCTACTCGGCACAGCCGAAGGGAGAGCTCACGGGCGCCCTGATTCTAGGGCCGCCCCGGGACCGGCTCCGAGCAGGTCACTTCGCCGCCGAACGATCAGATCCGCCAGATGGCCCAGGGCGATTGCCGCCCGGACCTCCGCCATCAGCGACCCCAGGTGCTGCAGGTTGTGCAGGCTCAGGAGCCGGTGGGCCAGGATCTCGCCCGCCAGGTGTAGGTGGCGCAGGTAGGCGCGGCTGAACTGCGAGCAGGCGGGGCAGGGGCACCCCTCCTCCAGCGGCCGGGGATCCTCCCGCCAGCGCGCCGCCCGCAGCGAGAGTCGCCCTGCGGAGATCAGGGCCGTGCCGGTGCGGGCCAGCCGGGTCGGCAGCACGCAGTCGAAGAGGTCGAGCCCCTGGGCCACCGCCTCGAGCAGCTCGAGATCGCTCCCCAGGCCCATCAGGTAGCGGGGCAGTGACTCTGGCAGGGCGGGCAGGCAGGCCTCGATCGCCCGCCGGCGGACCGGCCCCGGCTCGCCCAGCACCAGCCCCCCCAGGGCCAGGCCATCGAAAGCCAGGGACGCGACGGCCTGGGCGGCGCGCTCCCGCGTCGCTGGCTCAAATCCCCCCTGCACGATGCCAAAGAGAAGCCTGTCGCCCACCTCCACCTGGCGGCAGCGCTCGGCCCAGGCCAGGGTGCGGCGGGTCGCCTCCTCGGCCACCTCGGGCGCCACCCCGTAGGCAACCGGGTGATCGAGGACCATGATCACGTCGCTGTCGAGCCGGGCCTGATCCGCCACCACCTCCTCGGGGGTGAGCCGCAGCGTGCGGCCGTCGACGGGCGAGCGGAAGGTGACCCCGGCGTCCTCCACCTGGACCAGGTCTGACAGGCTCACCAACTGGTAGCCGCCACTGTCGGTGAGGATCGGGCCCAGCCACGCCATGAAGCGGTGCAGGCCTCCCAGCCGCTCCACCAGCTCGACCCCCGGGCGCAGGCTCAGGTGGTAGAAGTTGCAGAGCAGAATCTCCGCCCCCGCCGCCCGCACCTCCTCCGGGTGGCAGGCCCTGACGCTGGCCCGGGTGCCCACGGGCATGAAGGCCGGGGTCTGGACCTCGCCGTGCGCGGTGCGCAGCACCCCCCGGCGGGCCCGCCCGTCGCGGGCGAGCACCGTGAAGCGCGCTGCCGGCGACATCAACCCAGCCGCCAGCCGAACATGCAGTCCCCGAAGCTGAGGAAGCGGTAGCCGCGCTCCAGCGCCTCTCGGTAGGCGCCTAGCGCCCGGTCGCGGCCGAAGAAGGCGCAGACCAGCACCAGCAAGGAGGAGCGAGGCTGGTGGAAGTTGGTCAGCAGTCCATCCACCACCGAGAAGCCACAGCCCGGGCGCAGGTAGAGGCCGGTCTCGCAGCTGCCCGCCCGCACCCCACCCTGGCCATCGGGCAGCGACTCCAGGCAGCGCACCACGGTCGTGCCCACCGCCACCACCCGGCCGCCGCGCTCGCGGCAGAGGCGGATCGCGGCCGCCGCTGCCGTCGAGATCGAGATCCGCTCCTCATGCATGCGGTGCGCCTCCACGGTTTGGGCGCGGATCGGCGCGAAGGTGGCCAGGCCCACCTCCAGCTGCACCCGGGCGAGCCCCACACCCACTCGGGCCAGGTCCGTCAGCAGTGACTGGGTCACGTGCAGCCCCGCCGTAGGAGCGGCGGCAGAGACCGGGCGGCCCTGGGCGTAGACGGTCTGGTAGCGCTCCGGGTCCGGCAGCGCGCGGTGGATGTAGGGCGGCAGCGGCGGCTCCCCGACCAGCTCTAGGTCCACCCCCGGCTCCGCCTCGAGCGCGACCACGCGCCCCCCCGGATGACCCGGCCAGAGCGCCAGCACCTTGGCCCGCCAGCCCTCTCCGGTCACGGTCGTGCCGGGCTGGAGCCGCCGGGCCGGCCGGACCAGCGCCAGCTGCCGTCCGGGCGCGTCCTGGCCCAGCAGAAGGACCTCCGCGCTGCCCTCGCCGAGGCGGCCCCGCAACCGCGAGCGTCGCACCCGGGTGTCGTTCACCACCAAGCAGTCGCCGGCGGCCAGGACCTCGGGCAGATCGGAAACCGAGCGCTCCCGCGGCGGGGCTTGTTCTCCGAGCACCAGCATCCGGCTGGAGGACCGGTCCGCGAGCGGCTGCTGGGCGATGGCCTCAGGGGGCAGCGGGTAGTCGAAGTCCGCGGTGGGGGTCGCGACCAGGTCAGGCCCGGTCAAAGAGCTCCGCCGGGGACTCGGCTCCAGGCGTGCCCGCCGGCGGCACCAGGCCCAGGTGACGGTAGGCCCCACCGGTCGCCACCCGGCCCCGCGAGGTCCGAGCGAGCATCCCCAGCTGGAGCAGGTAGGGTTCGAGCACCTCCTCAATGGTGTGGGGCTGCTCGGCAAGCGCCGCCCCCAGGGTGCCCAGGCCCACCGGGCCGCCGCCGAACTGCTCGCAGATCAGGCGCAGCAACCTCCGGTCGGACGAGTCCAGCCCCAGCGCGTCGACCTCCAGCAGCCGCAGCGCCTCCTCCGCCACCTCCGGGGCGACCACCCCATCGCCCCGGACCTGGGCGTAGTCGCGCAGGCGCCGCAGCAGCCGGTTGGCCACCCGGGGCGTGCCCCTTGAGCGGGCGGCGATCAAATCCGCCGCCGCGTCGGCGATCTCCACCCCGAGCAGCCCCGCCGAGCGGCGCACGATCCGGCCGAGCTCCTCGGGGCTGTAGAAGTCCAGGCGGAAACTGGCGCCGAAGCGATCTCGGAGCGGAGCCGAGATCGTCCCCACCATGGTGGTTGCCCCAATCACCGTGAATCGCTGCAGCGGCAGGCGCAGCGCCTGGGCGCCCACCCCCTTGCCGCTGACGAAGTCGAAGCGAAACTCCTCCATCGCCGGGTAGAGGCTCTCCTCCACGGCCCGCTGCAGGCGGTGCACCTCGTCGATGAAGAGCACGTCCCCCTCGCCCAGCCCGGTGAGCAGGCTGGCCAGCGCCCCCTGGAACTCGATAGCTGGGCCGCTGGTGACTCGCAGTCCCACCCCGGTCTCGGCGGCGACGATGTTCGCGAGGGTGGTCTTGCCCAAACCAGGGGGGCCGGAGAACAGCAGGTGCTCGATGGGTTCGCCCCGGGAGCGGGCGGCGTCGATCAAGATCCCCAGCTGCTCCCGGAGCTGGTCCTGGCCGACGAACTCGTCGAGCCGGCGCGGCCGCAGCTGACGGTCGACGTCCGGCTCGTCGGCACCGGCAACCGGTGCCAGCACCCGCTCCGGGTCACTCACGTGGTTGCTCCCTGCCCGCTCTGGTCAAGCCGCCGCAGCGCCGCACCCACCACGTCCTCGATCGTCCGCCGCGCGCCCGCGGGAGCGGCCATCAGCTCTCCCGCCACCACCTTGCGCGCCTCCGCGACTGGGAATCCCAGGGCCACCAGCGCCTCCACCGCCCGATCGCCCAGGGAAGCGGCGGAGTCCTGCGCCCGGGGCGCGTCCGGGGCCAGCAGGGTGTCCACCCGGCCCTTGAGCTCGAGCACGATCCGCTGGGCGGTCTTGGCCCCAATCCCGGGCACCGCCGCCAGCAGGCTGTGGTCCCCGGCCACGATCGCTGAGATCAGGGCGCGCCAGTCGGAACGGGCCAGGATCGCCAGCGCCGCCTTGGGCCCGATCCGCTCCACCGAGAGCAGCTGCCGGAAGCAGGCCAGCTCCTCGACGGCGGCGAAGCCGTAGAGCGAGATGGCGTCCTCCCGGACCACCGTGTGCACCTGCACCGTCACCTCGCCCGAGGCGCCAGCCAGCCAGTGGGCGGTGCGGGGATGGATATAGACCTGGTACCCGACCCCGCCGACATCCAGCACCGCCCACTCCTCCTCCACCCGCAGCGGTGTCCCCCGCAGGGCGGCGATCACCGGGCGCCCGCCAGCGAGAGCGCCCGTCCCATCCCCCGCGCCTGCTGGTGGCAGATCGCGACGGCGCAGGCGTCGCTGACGTCGTCAGGGCCCGGCGGCAGCTCCGTGCCCAGCAGCAGGCGCACCACCCGGGCCAACTGCTCCTTGCCGGCGGCGCCATTGCCCGTCACCGCCTGTTTGATCTGCCCCGGGGTGTACTCGTGCAGCTCCAGGCCCGCCCGGGCGCCGGCACACAACAGGACACCGCGGGCATGGCTAACCGCCATCGCCGTCGACACGTTGCGCTTGAAGAACAGGCGCTCGACCGCCACCACCTGCGGTTGCTCGCGCGCGACCAGCTCCGCGAAGCTGTCCCAGAGCACCAGCAAACGGGTGCTCAGGGAATCCTCGGGGAGGGTCGTCCAGCACCCCGCGGAGCGCAGCCGCGGGGTGCCGCCGGGAGCCTCGAGCAGGGCCCAGCCGCTCCGGGCCAACCCGGGATCAAGCCCCAGTACCAGCAAACTCAGCCCGCCCTCTCACTGGTCCGAGCTGGGCGCTCAGACCTCGGCCAGGACGTCGTCGGGGAGTACGGCGTTGCAGTGCACCTCGCGGACGTCGTCCTGCTCTTCGAGCGCCTCCAGCAGCCGCACCACCGCGGGGGCGTTCTTTTCGTCGACCTCGACGGTGTTGGTGGGCTCCATGGTGACCTCGGCGCTGGCGACCTTCAGCCCCGCCTCACCGAGGGCGGCCCGCACCGTCTCCAGCCGCTCCGCCGCCACCAGCACCTCAAGGCCACCCTCCTCGACCCGGACGTCGTCGGCGCCCTGTTCGATCGCAGCCAGGGCCAGCTCCTCGGGATCGGCCTTCCCCGGATCCACCCGGATGAGGCCGGTTCGGGTGAACATCCAGGCGACCGAGTTGGACTCGCCCAGGCTCCCGCCCGAGCGGGTGAAGAGGTTGCGGATCGCCGCCACGGTGCGGTTGCGGTTGTCGCTCAGAACGTCCACCAGGATCGCCACGCCGCCCGGGCCGAAGCCCTCGTAGCGGATCTCCTCGATGGCGTCGCCCTGGAGCTCGCCGGTGCCGCGCTTGATCGCCCGGTCGATGTTGTCGGCGGGCATGTTGACTTCGCGCGCCTTCTGCACCGCCAGTCGCAGGCGGAAGTTACTCGTCGGGTCGCCGCCCCCTTCCCTGACGGCCACCGTGACCTCGTTGGCGACCTTGGTGAAGGTCTGCCCCTTGCGGGCGTCGACCAGCGCCTTCTTGTGCTTGATTCCGGCCCACTTGGAGTGCCCAGACACCACCTAACCTCCGCACCGGCCGGCCGCAGCCAGTGGATCCGGCGGCCGAACATCCATTCCCTGGCCGTGCAGTTTAACCCGGCTCTCTAAACCTAGCCTAGCAGTCCCCCGAAAGCACTGGCCTGGCGCCGGGGAGGTTTGGTGCTCAGCCCCCGTTGAGCCGGACCGCCCGGCGCGGCCCCACGCGCAGGACCGCCCCGCTGCGGAAGCCTACGGGCTCACGCCAGCCCCCCAGGCGCTCCCCGTCCAGCTCCACCGCCCCCCCGCGGATCAGCCGGCCCGCCTCGGAGCGGGAGCTGGCCAGTCCCGCCTCCACCAGCAGGTCACGGGCGTCCCACCGCTCCGCCCGGCTCAGCGTCACCTCCGCCACCTGGGTCGGCAGCTGGCCGTCCCGGTGCACGGCGAAGAACTCCTGGCGCGCCCGGGCCGCCTCGTCCGCCCCCTGGAGCTGCCTGATCACCGCCTCCGCCATGTCCGCCTTGGCGTCCCGAGGGTGGACCGACCCCTGCTCGAGGCCGCGGGCCAGCGCCGCCAGCTCGGCCGGGTCGGCATCTGTGAGCAGCTCCCGATAGCGGACGATCAGCGCGTCGGGCAGTGACATCAGCTGGCCGAACTGGCTGGCCGCCTCGTCGCTTACCCCGACGGCGTTGCCCAGCGACTTGCTCATCTTGCGCACGCCGTCCAACCCCTCCAGCAGCGGCACCGTCACCACGTCCTGGGGCGGGGTCCCGTAGGCCTCCTGCACCGCGCGCCCGAGCAGCAGGTTGAAGAGCTGATCGGTGCCGCCCAGTTCCACGTCGGCCTGAACCGCCACCGAGTCGTACCCCTGGAGCAGGGGGTAGAGCAGCTCGTGGAAGGCGATCGGCCGGTGCGCCCGCAGCCGCTGCTCGAAGTCGGCGCGCTGCAGCAGCTGCGAGACCGTGGCGGTGGCGGTTAGGCGCAGGATCGCCGCCAAATCCAGCTCGGAGAACCACTCGCTCTGGCGGCGCACCTCCACCTCCTGCCCGCGGTCCAGGACCCTGAACAGCTGGTCCAGATAGGTCTGGGCATTGGCCTCCACCTGGGCGGCGGAGAGCTGGGGCCGGGTCTCGGAGCGGCCGCTCGGGTCCCCGATCTGGGCGGTGACGTCGCCCACCACCAGGACTGGGAGCTGGCCCGCCCGCTGCCAGCGCTGCAGCAGCCGCAGGGGGACGGTGTGCCCCAGGTGCAGGTCAGGCGCGGAGGGGTCGATGCCGAACTTGATCCGCAGCCGCTCGCCCTGTCCCAGCCGGGACTCCAGGTGCTCGCGGTCCTGGCAGTGGACCACGCCACGCAGGAGTTGTTCCGCAGAGGGCACGGCCGCGAGCCTACCGCACGGAGCCCCCGATCAGGCGCCCTCAACCAGGGTGAGCCCGGGGCGGTCGCCCGAGCTCAGGTCGCCCGGGCTCAGATGGAAGCAGTGTCCCCCCATGCGCTGGCTTCGTACATGGCCGCGTCAGCCCGGGACTGGACCTCGTCCACCGGGGACTCCGAGCTGCCACAGGCGACCCCGATGCAAAGGGGCGCCGGTGCAGGCCGCGGGAGGCGTCTGGCGAGTTCGGGAAACACTGCGACGGATTCTCGATCGGCCCACTCCCGCCGAAGTGAATGCAGCTGTTACAGGCCGATGGCGGCCACCTCGTGCACTGCGTTTGAAGTGGACCACCCAGCGGCCCATCTGGGTCTTGACACGCCGCTAAGGACCGGTGCTAACGTGGACGGGTAGGTCCAAGCCCGACGGAGGTATCTACGATGCGAACCGTCTGGAGCTACCTGAGGCACACTCGGGCCGAGAGCTAGGCCCCCCGAGCCTGGGTCGGGCGCCGCGCCCGGCTCTGGAGTCGAAGGGCTCGGTCGGGGCGCGATCGACCCGACAAGTCGTTCCGGCTTATCCGCCGGACGTGGTGCAGAGCACCGTACATTGGCGAGCCCCTTAGTGGGCTCGCTTCTTTTTGGCCCCGGGCAGCAGCTGGAAGCGCATTGGGCTCAGGTCCCGCACCCCTATCCTCCTGCCGACCACCACCTCGAGTCCCGCATCCGGGGATCCCCCCTCCAGCCAGAGGTCGGTGCCCGTCCCGGCGCACAGGTCCAATCCGTTCTCGGTGAGGTCAAGACCAAACCCCCGGGCCAGGAGTCCCGGCCCGCCCCACTCCTGGGGAGGGTCGGCCGGCACCCGTGCCGCCCGCAGCAACACCGCCTGGGGATCGCCAGCTCGCCCGGTGACCACGTTCAGGCAGTAGTGCATGCCGTAGACGAAGTACACGTAGGCCACGCCCGGCTTCCCGAACATCACCGAGTTGCGCTTGGTGAGGCCGCGGTAGGCGTGCGAAGCGGGGTCGTCGGCACCAAGGTAGGCTTCGGTCTCGATCAACTGGGCACGGAGCGGCCCACCCGGCCGCGACCGCACCAGCCAGCACCCCAACAGCTCGCGGGCGACCACCGGGCTGGGGCGGGCGAAGAAACTCCGCCCCAGCCGCCGGTACCCGGGAGCAAGCGCGGCGGGAGCGCTCAGCGCACCGCCACCAGGACCGCGGCGTTGCCGCGCCGCCAGGGGATCCCGGCCTGGGCGAATCCCGCCCCGAGCAGCTGCTCCTGATGCCAGCCAGCCTCGGGGTTGAACTCAGCGGGGTGGAGGCCGAAGCCGAAGCGCCGCTCCCGCTCCGCCATCAGCGGGCCGAGCTCGAGGTCCTCGCCCACCGCCCGCCACCACTCCTCCCAGCTGAGCCCCTCACCTAGGGGGGGCGCCTCCAGCGCGCCGGCCAGGCGACTCAGCTCGCCGCCCGCGCCGAGCGGGATCCCGTCCGAATTGGCAAAGACCCCGCCCGGGCGCACCAGGGAAGCCAGGGAACGGTAGACATCGACCAACCGCTCAGGGCTGAGCCAGTGCAGGGCGGTCGCGGTGACGACAGCATCGAAATTGCCTTCGGGGAGGCGCTCAGCCCAGTCGCTCCGGCGCAGGTCGGCCTCCACCAATTCCGCTCGCGGTTCCCCGGCCAGCGCCCCGGCGGCAATTCGTAGTAAGACCGGGTCCAGGTCCAGCGCCACC
>JBOHUK010000230.1:0-3199 GCA_050734395.1 Candidatus Dormibacteria bacterium | reverse complement strand
CCTGACGACGCCGAGTTCGGGTGCGCCGGCACCGTCGCACTGTGGACCGACCAAGGGGTCGCGGTCACCTACGTGATCTGCACGGATGGCGCCGCCGGAGCCGGTGATCCCGACCAAGGCACGGATGGCCTTGTGGAGCGACGCCAGCGGGAGCAGCGTGCGGCGGCCACGGTCCTAGGGGTGGAGGAGGTGATCTTCCTCGGCTACCCCGATGGGGGCCTGCGGCCTACCGACGAGCTGCGCTTGAAGCTGGTGCGCTTGATCCGGCGGCACCGCCCAGACCGGCTGGTCTGCCAGAACGCTGTCCGTCACTACGAGAACCTGCGGGGCAACCATCCGGACCACCTGGCCGCCGGGCAGGCCACTCTGGAGGCGGTCTACCCCTACAGCCGCAACCGCTTCGCCTTCCCCGAGCTGCTTCAGGAGGGGTTGGGGCCGCACACCGTGCGCGAGCTCCTGATCACCGGCACCGCCGACCCCAACTACTTCGTCGACGTCAGCCAGACACTGGAGCGCAAGCTGGAGGCGCTGGCTCAGCACCGCAGCCAGCAGCCACCGGGCCAGGACTTCTCCGCCATGGTGCGCAAGCGATTGGCGCAGGTCGGCGAGCCGCACGGCATGGCGTATGCCGAGAGTTACCGCCGCCTGGACAGCGCCTAGGCCTTGGGTCGTCCCACCATCGCCGTTCTCCACGGCGACCAGACGGGCGAGGAGCTGCTGCTGGAGGCGCTGCGCGTGCTGGAGACGCCAGCGCTCGCGGGCAGGGTGGACCTGGTCCACATCGACCTGAGCCTGGCCGCCCGCCGGGCGAGCCAGAACCAGGTGGTCCACGACGCCGCGCAGGCCCTGCGGGAGCATGGGCTGGGGCTCAAGGCC
This sequence comes from Candidatus Dormibacteria bacterium, assembly GCA_050734395.1. Taxonomy (GTDB): domain Bacteria; phylum Chloroflexota; class Dormibacteria; order Aeolococcales; family Bog-877; genus Bog-877. The sequence continues at coordinate 2,323 of JBOHUK010000230.1, read as the reverse complement.
GCCACCGTCACCCCGGAGGGCACGGGCGACGTTGGCAGCCCCAATGCCATCCTCCGGGCCGAGGTGGATGGGGACGTGATCGTGCGCACCGGCCGGCGCATTCCCGGGGTGGCGCCCCTGGGCGGCGTGCACGCCCCAATCACGGTGGTGCGGATGGCGGTGGACGACGCCTACGGCGCCCGGGAGTGGCGGGATGGGCGGGGCGAGGCCGAGGAGGCCTGGCGCACCACCCGGATCAGCCGCGAGCACTGCCGGCGGGTGGCGGAGTACGCCTTCATGTGCGCCGAACGCCAGCAGGCGACCGTCTTCGGGGGCCCCAAGTACACGGTCTCCCCGGTCTACGAGGGGATGCTCAAAGAGGAGATGGACCGGGCCAGCCAGCGCCACCCGGAGGTCGCCTACGAGCCGCAGCTGATCGACGCCACCTTCGCCTTGGTGCTGCGGCGTGACGACCCGTTGGTGATCCCGGCCCTCAACCGTGACGGGGACATCCTCTCGGACCTGGTGCTGGCCCTCTATGGCAGCCTCGCCGGCAGCGAGTCGCTGCTGATCGGCTTCGCTGGCCAGGACCGCCCCGCGCTGGTGATGGCCGAGGCTCCCCACGGCACCGCGCCGGCCCTGGAGGGGCGCCACATCGCCAACCCCATGGCCATGATCCTGGCGGTGGGGTCGCTCCTGGAGCACACCGGCGAGGAGGAGCTGGTGCGCTTCGGGCAGCGGGTAAGGGAGGCGACCATGAACGCCGTCTTCCAGGGGGTGCGCACCGCCGACCTGGGAGGCCACGCCCGCACCGAGGAGTTCACCCAGGGGGTCCTGGACCGGCTGGCGGCCTGAGAGTCACGCTCCGGCGAATACGAATCCCCTGGGTATACTCGGGGTCGTGGCCGAGAACGACAAGGACATCGTCGCCTTCCTGAGGCCCCACGCGGGAGCCTTCCGCTGTCCCAAGTGCCGGCGCTCGTTGGCCGACTGCCGCTTGCGCCAGCTGGACCGCCAGGGACCGCGCTACACCGTGGAGGTGACCTGTCGCAACTGCGAGCTGGTGCTGCTGGTGGTGCTGGAGCTGGCGGCGGCCACCGCGGTCGACGAGGAGGTGGTCTCGGACGTCGGCGAGGAGGTGGTCTCGGACGTCGGCGAGGAGGTGCTGGACCCGATCAGCAACCAGGAGCTCCTCGCCGTCCACAAGGCTCTGAGCCGGCACCGGGGTCCGCTCACCGCCCTGCTCCGCCATCCCGACGACGACTGAGGCGCCGCCCCCCGGGGGCGAGCAACCCGGGGTCTACCTGGACCACGCGGCCACCACCCCGATGCGCCCCGAAGTGCTGGAGGCGATGGCCCCCGCTCTCCTCGGCACCTTCGCCAACCCGTCCAGCGTGCACGCCCCAGGCCGGGCCGCCCGGGCGCTGGTGGACGAGGCCCGCGACCGACTCGCAGAGGCGCTCCACTGCCGGCCCCGGGAGGTGGTCTTCACCGGCGGCGGGAGCGAGGCGGACAACCTGGCCCTCCGGGGGGTCGCCGCCGCGGCTCAGGCTCCGGGCCACCTGGTGGTGAGCGCGGTTGAGCACGAGGCGGTGCTGGAGACGGCCCGCCATCTCGAGGGGCGGGGCTGGGCCCTGACCGTCCTGCCGGTGGATGGGACAGGTCGGGTGGAGCCACGCAGCCTCGAGGAGGCGCTGCGGCCGGACACCCGGATGGTGTCGGTGATGCTGGCCAACAACGAGGTGGGGACGATCCAGCCGGTCGCGGAGCTGGCCGAGCTGGTGCACGCGCGCTCGTCGGCCGTGTTCCACAGCGACGCCACCCAGGCGTTGGGCAAGGTGGCGATCGACGTCGATGCCCTGGGAGTCGATCTGCTCACCGTCTCCGCTCACAAGGTCTATGGCCCCAAAGGGGTGGGGGCGCTCTACGTGCGCCAGGGGGTGGCCATCGAGGCCGAGATCACCGGGGGCGGCCAGGAGCGCACCCGCCGCTCCGGGACCGAGAACGTCGCCGGGATCGTGGGCTTCGCGGTCGCGGCGGAGATGGCGGAGCGGGAGCGACCCGCCGAGGTGCCCCGGCAGCGGGCGCTCACCGAGGAGCTCGGGCGGCTCATCCTGGACCAGCTGCCCCAGGCCCGGGCCACCGGCGCGCCTTCCGGCGACGGGCGGCTCCCGAACTTCTGCACCTTCGCCTTCCCCGGTGCCGAGGGGGAGCTGCTCCTGCTGCGCCTGGACCGGGCCGGGGTCTACGGGTCGGCCGGCTCGGCCTGCGCCAGCGGCTCCTTGGCTCCCTCCCACGTGCTCTTGGCGATGGGGCTGCCACCTGATCTGGCAGGCGCCCACCT
>JBOHUK010000229.1:0-1879 GCA_050734395.1 Candidatus Dormibacteria bacterium | reverse complement strand
CCACTACCGAGGTGCCGGTCTGCAGCAGGACTGGCGGGTGCTCGGGGTCCCGGTCTTCGACACCCTCAGCTTCACCTGGCTCGCCTTCTGCGCCTTCTCGCTGACCGGATGGCTCGGAGCGCGGGGTTGGCGCCGGATCGTGCTCGCTGACCTCTGCGTGGTGGCGCTCGACGTGGTTGTCGACCCGGTCGCCCTCCGTGGCGCCCACTGGTGGCTGGGCTCGATCTACTCCTACCCGCCCGGGAGCGGCGTCTGGTACGGGGTCTCGGCGCTCAACTACCTCGGGTGGGCGGTGGTGGGTGCGGCGCTCCTCCTCTGGGTGCGTCTCCTGGTGGGTGAAGGGGGTGGGGAGGGGCTGACGCCACGGTGGATCTCAGCTGTGCTGTTGGCGGCGGCGATGGCCCAGTCGACGGCCCTGGCATGGTGGCTCGGGATCGGACCTGCCGCGCTCGCGGCCCTGGGGCTCCTGGCCCTCTGGCTGCTCTTCAGCCGCTGGGCCGCGCCGCCCGCACCCGCCTTCCCACCCCGCCTGATTGTGGCCTGCGCTCTGGCCACCGAGGCTCGCGCGCTGCGCCGCTCCGGGGGACGCGACTGGCGGGCGTACCCCCTGCCCCCCGCCCGGCGCTGGTGGTGCCCCCGCTCCCCATTCGAGGTCTGGACCAGTGGGTTGGGACCGGAGGCAGCCCTGTCCCTGGCGGCGGCGGTGCCGGCGGGGGTGCCGGTGCTGGTCGCGGGTCTCAGTGGCGCCTGCCGGCCGGGCTGGGGGACCGGCGATCTGGCGCTGGGGAGGCGGGTCAGGGGCCCTGACGGAGCCTGGACAAAGCTGCTCGATCCTCCCCGCCCGCTCATGGCCGCCCTGGCCGAAGCCCGCCCCGCAGACCTTGGCACCAGTCCGGCGCCGGTGGGGTCCGCAGCGGGTTTGGCCGACCTGGCCCGCCAGGGTGTGGAGTTGGTGGACACCGAGTCGAGCTCCTGGGTCACCCAGTTGCCCGGACGAGTGACAGTGCTGCGAGTGGTGCTGGACACGCCCGGTGAGCTGCTGGGCGCCGCGGCAGGGCTGGTCCCGGCGGGCTCGGCCACGGTTGACGGGTGGGCCCTGTTGGTCCTGCTGGCGCGCCACCCCCGCGCGGCGGCCAAGCTCCTGCGCCTGGGACTCCTCTCCGGACGCTGTCTGCCCCGGCTGGGTGCGGCGCTGCAGCGGATCGCGCCGCTTCTGGCCGACTCCCCGCCGGCGCTCGGTGGAGATCGCGAGCCTAGCGCGCCCAACAGCTCCGGGACCGCCTGACCTCAGGGCGCTCGCCCCGTTATGGGGTGGCCTGGGACCGGGCGCCTCGTCAATTCGTGGTGAGAGCGCTCACGGCGGTGGCGGCGCTGCGAACCGCTCCCTCCATGGTGGCGGGCCAACCGGTGTCGGTCCAGTTGCCCGCCAGCACCACCCCGGGTGTGCCCGTCTTTGCCTCGGGGCGGGCCTGAGCCGTCCCGGGCCCGGCTGCGAAGGTGGCTCGGGCCTCCCGGGTCACCCGGCCGTGCCGGAGGCGGGCCCGGACTGCGGCCGGGAAGAGCCGCTGGCAGAGGTCCCAGGTGCTCTTCAAGAGGTCTGCCTCCGGAACCCCCACCTGCCGGTCGGCCGCCGAGATGGAGACGGCGCTGTGGAACACCGGCTCGCCGAGCAGCTCCTGCTGTGGATCGCCCAGGGCGGAGCGGTCGAAGATCCACTGCAGCGGGCTGCGTGGTACCGCCACGACCGGCCCTGGCAGGAAGGGCCGGTCGGTGAAGAGGTGGATGTTGACGATCGGGGACGCGGGAAGCTCTGCCGCCGCCCGCAGCCCCGGGTCCGCCCGATCTCCGAGGAGGCGGCGGGCCGCCCCCGCGGCCGACG
>JBOHUK010000228.1:0-2593 GCA_050734395.1 Candidatus Dormibacteria bacterium | reverse complement strand
GCCACCAGAGGCGGCGGCCAGCCGCTGCGCGACCTCACGCTGCCCCAGCCGGTGGCACTGGCCGGGCCCTGGGCGCCATTGCAGAATCCGCGGCAACAGAGCGCCGGTGATCCCGTAGGGCCGGTTGCCCATCGCCGTGAACCCCACCGCCAGCCCCAGCCGGGCAGGCTCCACGAGCAGGGCGTCGGCCTCCACCACCCGCAGCCGCGGTTCCGCGCGCAGCAGCCGCAGCGCCGCGACGCAGCGGCGGTCGATCTCAACCGCCACCACCTCGAGCCCGCGCCCGAGAAGCCCCTGGGTGAGAGCGCCCAGCCCGGGTCCGATCTCCAGGACGGGCGCGCCGGCGGGAGCCCGGGCGGCGATCTCATCCCGCACCCCGGGGTCGACGAGAAAGCTCTGACTGAGCGCCCGGCTGGGGCTCAGCCCGAAGCGGCGGGCCACCGCCCGGGCGGTCTGAGGCCGGCACAGGTCGAGGGCGCTCAAACCCCCGGCAGCCCGAAGAATCGTTGCGCGTTGGCGGTGGTGAGCGCGGCGATCGTCTCCAGGCACTCACCGCGCAGTGCCGCCAGCCACTGCGCGGTGAGCCGCACCATGGCAGGCTGACAGAGACGTCCCCGTCGGGGCTCCGGCGCCAGGAAGGGAGCGTCCGTCTCCACCAGCAACAGCTCGCTGGGCAGCCAGCGGGCCGCCTCCTGCAGGTCGCGGGACGACTTGAAGGTGAGGTTGCCCGCGAAGGAGCAGAGCAGCCCCCGCTCAGCCGCGGCTCGCGCCATCTCCAGCCCGCCGCTGAAGCAATGGAGCATGACCGCCACCGGCGGCGCCTGATCCAGGACCTCGAGCAACTCCCGCGCCGCCTGCCGCTGGTGGATGACGACCGGTTTGCCCACCTGCGCCGCCAGCTCCAGCAGCGCGGCCAGGGTGGAGCGCTGCCGGTCCGGCGGGGTCTCCAGGTATCCCGGCCGCAGGTGGAAGTCGAGCCCCACCTCGCCGAGGGCGACTGCGTTCGGCTCCGCCAGCAGCTCGAGGAGCTCCTGGCGCTGTCCCGGGTCGGGGGGATGCGGGTTGACCGGGTGCCAGCCCACGGTGAAGTAGACCGCAGGCAGTTGGTGGGCGAGATCCCGGGCCTGGCGGTTGTCCTGCGGTCCGTCGCCGCTGGTGACCACCTGCGCCACCGAGGCGGCGGCCGCCGCCGCCACCGCCTCGGCCGCGGGCAGGCCCCGGCGCTCCAGCTCCTGCAGGTGGCAGTGGGCATCCACCAGCAGCGCCGGGGGCTCAGCCACGCTGCGCACCCGCTGGCGCCTCCACCACCACGGTGCACTCGCCGCGCACCGCCTGCCCGCGAAGCCGCTCCGCCAGCTCGCCCGCCGGCCCTAGCAGCCACTCCTCGTGGAGCTTGCTGAGCTCGCGGGCCACCGCCACCGGGCGCTCCCCCAGCTCCTCCGCCACCCAGCCCAGGGTGGCGCTGAGGCGGTGGGGCGACTCGTGGAAGACCAGCGCCCACTGGTGCCCATGGGCGAGCAGGCGCAGGGCGCGGGAACGGCTCCGGGGCAGGAAGCCCAGGAACAGAAAGCGGTCACAGCGCAGCCCGCTGGCGGACACGGCCGCCGCCAGCGCCGCGGGTCCGGGCAGTGGCGAGACGGCGTGGCCAGCGGCACGGGCGGCGGCCACCAGGCGCCGGCCGGGGTCGCTGATGGCCGGAGTGCCGGCATCGCTGACCAGGGCCACGTCCCCCCCCTCCAGGCGGCGGAGCACCTCGGGCACCCGCTCCAGCTCGCGGGCCGCGGGCAGCGACAGCAGGGCGGGCCGGGCGCCTAGGTGCCGCAGCAGGCGTGCGGTGCGGCGCGTGTCCTCGGCCACCACCAGCTCCACCCGCCCCAGCACCTCAGCCGCCCTCGGCGTGAGGTCGGCCAGGTTGCCAATTGGGGTCGCGACCACGAACAGGGTGCCGGACACGGCTCTCAGTGACCCCAGTCCCGGGGATAGCGGAAGTCCTGCTCCACGCTCCGCGCCGAGACCTTGGCTATTAGCGGCGGGCGCCGCTTGAACTGCGAGGCGCGGACCCGCGCCCAGATGCGCTCCACCAGCTCCCCGGCGAAGCCGAGCTCGACCACCTCCTCTGGCGTCCGCCGCTGGTCCACCAAGGCGAAGAGCACCTGGTCCGCCAGCTGGTAGCTGAAGCCCAATTCCGCCTCGTCGGTCTGCCCCGCGTAGAGGTCGGCCGACGGCGGCTTGCGCAGGATGGGCTCCGGCAAGCCCAGGTGCTCGCCCAGCTGGTAGACCTGGGTCTTGTAAAGGTCGCCCAGCGGGTTGAGGGCGTGGGCGCTGTCGCCCCAGAGGGTGCTGTAGCCGAGCAGGATCTCGGACTTGTTGCTGGTGCCCAGAACCAGCAGTCCCGAGCCGCTGGAGAGGTCGTAGAGGACACTCATCCGCTCTCGGGCCATTTTGTTGCCCCGCCGGGTGGCGTCGGCGGCGGGGAGCTCGGCGAAGTAGGCGTCGATCTGCGGGCTGATGTCGCGCACCAGCAGCTCGAGGCCCAGCTCTTGGGCGAGGAGCTGAGCGTCCTTGAGGCTCTGGGGGTCGCTCAGCCGGTAGG
>JBOHUK010000227.1:0-5648 GCA_050734395.1 Candidatus Dormibacteria bacterium | reverse complement strand
GCCAGAGCCCCGCCAGCTCCGACACCAGCAGGCGCAGCGATCGATCGATTGCCCGGTGGTAGTCCTCGCCCAGGGCGTAGGCGGCGATCCGGCCGCGGGCCCGGCGGCCCCGGGGGGCGGCCCCAGGCGCCGGTGCGTAGGGGTGGGCCAGCGCCACCAGGCTCCTGCCCCAGGGAAAGCGCCGGCGCAGGTCCCGGGCCTGCTCCACGCGGCCCTCGTGGTACCAGGCCATGCCGTCCATCCGCCCGGCGGCCAACGCCTGGCGGGCGCGGTCCGCGGCCTGGGTGAAGGGGCTGAGATCGGTGACCCCCACCTCGGGGAAGCCGAACCCCCGAGCGCGCGCCTCCAGCTGCGAGCGCTGGTACGCGCCCCGCGCCCGGGCTGGCTGCGACCCCGCATCTCGCGCTGCCACAATTTGCGCGTGACCGACTTGGAGCTGACCGCGCGCGTCCGTGGTCTGGTCAACTCTGGGCCGGCCAGCGACAGCCTGCTGGTCACCCAGCCCCGCCCCGGTGAGGTGGTGGTGCAAGCCCATCCCAGCTCCAACTATGTGGTGGTGCTCACCCCCAGCATCCGCCAGCAGCTGGAGGCGGCGCTGCGAGACTGGATCCCCGAGCTCAGTTCGGTGCGCTTCGACCCGCATCACTAGGGCTGGCGCCAGGGACAGGCGGCCGCCGCCCCACCCCAGCTCGCAAACCAGGAGGACCGCCACGTGCTAGCCGAACCAACCCAAGAACCACTTGCCCAGCTTGACGTCGACGCGGTGGTCGTCCCCTACTTGCAGGGCCGGGAGCTGGGGAGCGCCGCGGCTCAGCTGGATGGGCTGCTGGATGGGCGGCTGGCATGGGTGCGCGACCAGGGCGAGGCAACCGGCAAGTTCCCCGAGCGCACCGCGCTGACCACCTCCGACCGACTCCGCTCCCCCCGGGTGATCCTGCTCGCCCTCGGCCGCCCCGAATACCTCGATGGTTACCGGCTGCGCAACGCCCTGCAGTTCCTGGTGCGCACCGCCCGTCGCTATTGCGACCGCCTGGCGGTGCTGGTCGAGCCCGAGCTGGTGGAGGCGTTCAAGTCGAGCGACCCTAGCCATGCCGAGCCCGCGGTGCTGGCCCGCGCGGTCGCCGAGGGGGTCGGGCTGGGCAACTACGAGCTGGGGCAGCACAAGGCTGCGGGCAACCAGGGAGAGGTGCAGACGCTGCTGCTCTGGGGCCTGGGGATGGGGGAGGAGGTGCGCTCGGCGCTGGCCGAGGGGGCGGTTCTGGCGGAGGCCACCAACGGCACCAGGAGGCTGCAGTGGGAGCCGAGCAACCACCTAACCCCTACGGCGCTGGCCGAGCATGCGCAGGCGCTGGCCGCCGAGACCGGACTCGGGTTCTCGGTCCTGGAGCGGGCCGACATGGAGCGCCTGGGCATGGGCTCGCTGCTGGCGGTGGCGCGAGGGTCGCACGAGCCCCCCAAGCTGGTGTGCCTGCGCCACCGGCCCGCGGGAGCCTCCGGCCCGGTGCTGGGGCTGGTTGGCAAGGGCATCACCTTCGACACCGGGGGCATCTCGCTCAAGCCCAACCCGGGCATGTGGCACATGAAGGGCGACATGAGCGGGGCGGCGGCAGTGATCCAGGCGATGGGTCTGATCGCGCGCTTGGGGGCGCCCATCGAGGTGCTCGGGATCACCCCTCTCACCGAGAACATGCCCGGGGGTGGGGCGATCAAGCCTGGGGATGTGGTCACCGCCATGAACGGTCGCAGCATCGAGATCAACAACACCGACGCCGAGGGGCGCCTCGTCCTGGCCGACGGTCTCTGCTACGCGGCGCAGCAGGGCGCCACGCACCTCGTGGACGCCGCCACCCTTACCGGAGGAGTGCTGGTCGCCCTTGGCAACGTGGTGAGCGGGGCGATGGGCACCAGTCCGGAGCTGCTGGCGGCGGTCCGCCAGGCGGGCCGCCTGGCGGGCGAGCGGGTCTGGGAGCTGCCCCTCCTCCCCGAGCACGACGAGGCGCTGGCCTGCGAGATCGCCGACATCCGCAACACGTCGGCCACCACGGGCTTCAGCTCGATCGCCGGCGGCATCTTCCTCCGTGAGTTCACGGGCTCCCTGCCCTGGGTCCACCTCGACATCGCTGGCACCGCCTACCAAGAGGAGGCGCTGATGGACAAGGTCGTGCCCCGCGGGCCTTCCGGGGTCATGACTCGGACCCTGGCCCGCCTGCCCTTCCTCCTCCGCGCCTAGCCCTTGTTCGCTCCGCCCGCCGGGCGGAGAACCGCGGCTGCTTGGCCCTGCCCACCCGTCGCGCCCGCCCCTCCTGCTCGAGCTTGAGCAGGTGGGCGAGGACGGTTTGCTCAGCCTGGCGCCAGACCTCCTTCGGGTAGTCGGAGTAGAGCTCCGGGACCAGCTCGGCGGCGCTCCGCGGCGCCTCCCGGAGGTGGGCCAGGATCTGCTGCTCCCGGTCGCGGCGGTGGGCCAGCAGCGCGGTGATGGCGGTCTGGCCATCCTCGATCGGTTCGCCGTGGCCGGGCAGTAGCCAGCGCGGAGCCAGCTGGCCGAGGTGCTCCAGCGATTCGAGGTAGCGGGCCATGTCGCCGTCGGGCGGCGCCACCACACTGGTCGTGCCCTGGAGCACGTGGTCGCCGGTGAACAGCAGCCGCTTCTCCGGGTCCCAGAAGCAGAGGTGGTCCGACGCGTGCCCCGGGGTGTACAGCGCCACCAGCTGTCCGGAGCCCGCCAGGAGGCGGTCGCCGTGGTGCAGGCCCAGGTCGTCGCCCGCCGCCACCTCGTGGAAACGGGCGAGGGGCGCCCCCACCATCACCCCGAGCTCGGCCGCCCCCTCCAGGTGGTCCGGGTGGTGGTGCGTCACCGCGACCGCCAGCACCGGCCCCCGGGCCTGCGCCCGGCGGGCCACGCGCTCCAGGTGCCCCGAGTCCCTGGGGCCAGGATCGATCACCACCACCTCGGCGCCCTCGCCGTACATCCAGGTGTTGGTGCCGGGCCCGGTGAGGGGGCCCGCATTGGGCGCGCGCACCCGCTCCACCCGGGAGGGGGGGCGCTCAGGCACCGTGCGCACGGGCGATGCCAGCCAGGTCCAGGCCCGGGTAGCGAGTGGAGTTGATCTCGTGCAGACGTGGCAGCACCCGGCGGACCCGACTCCGGCAGGCCTGCTCCAGAGCAGCCCCAGTCGACCCACCTAGCACGATCTCGGCCAGCACGCTCCTCGTCGGGGGGAGGATCTGGCGCTCGCCCGACGAGGCCTCCACCAGCGCCGCGCCCGGCTCCGCCCAGCGCCAGGCGGGCACCTCTCCCCGATGCGGGCGGACCCCGCCACCTGGGGGCAACTTCGCCAGGAAGAAGCGGGCGTCGAAGCGGCGCGGCACGCCCAGTGGCGTCACCCAGTGGGCGCAGAACACCAGGTCCTCGAAAGCGGGTCGCAGACCCGCCCGCAGCAGCCCCGAGCGGAAGCTCCCTGGCCCGTCGCGGAGCAGCCGGCGCCTCAGCCCAGGGGGGGCCGCCGTCCCGCGGGTTGAGGGCGGGCGGGGCTCGATCATGCGAGCCAGCAGCACGCCGGTCTCCTCGAAGCACTCGCGGATGGCGGCCACCTTGAAGGCGACCAGGTCGGGCCGGGCCTCCGGGGCGCGGACCAGCTCCTGCCACTCGGGGTCGCGATCGGCGGGCTCGACGCCTCCGCCGGGGAACACCTCGGCGCCGGCGGCGAAGGTGGCCGCGCCCGGGCGCCGCAGCAGCAGCACCTCGACCCGCCTCGGGCGCTGGCGGTCCCGCAGCAGCGCCACGGTGGCGGCATCCTGAGCCTCCACCTCGACCGCCGGCGACGCCTCAGCCCGGGCCGGCCCGGGCGGGCTCACTTGACGGCTTCTCCGCGCTCGGAGAAGCTGAGGATGTGCAGCGGGTGGATGAGGGCGAAGGAGCGCTGGATGGTCACCCGCTCGTGGGTCAGGGCCGGCAGCCAGACGGCGTTGAGGTTGCGAACCGGCAGGAAGTCGTCCACGCTGCGCTCCAGCGTCTCGCGCAGGCTGAGCCGGGGCTCGAGGAAGACCTCGCAGACCAGGGAGAAGGTGTCGATGGTAAGCGCTACCTGACGGGCCACCTTGGTCTCCAGCAGAGCCCGCCTGCCGCCCTGGTCGGCGGGCGAGTCGCCGAGCGGGGCGAGCATCAGCAGCGAGCGCTTGGCGACCATCGCCGAGTCCTCGACCGTGCTGATCACCGGGTAGGTGCTGGCCAGGGGCTCAAGCGTGAGGTGCTGGACCTCCAGGTACTCGGTCATCCGGTTGACCACGTCGGTGAGCCGGAGGGGGGCGACCACTTCGATGTCGCCGCTCAGTTTTAGGAAGGAGCTGAAGAGCTCAACCCGCTCCCAGTTCTCCACGGAGCGGCAGTATACGAGAGTGATTGCCGCCCTTCCGAGATCGGGAGCGAGGTGAGCCCCGGCCGCACCGCCGCGTCCCTGGAGGCCGAGCTGGGGGGTTGCCGGATGCCCTTTCAGGTCCGCCTGGAGGGCAGCGTTCCCTCCACCCAGGACCTGGTCCTGGAACTGGCCCGGGGTGGGGAGCCGGAGGGGCGAGTGGTCCTGGCCGAGGAGCAGTCGCGGGGCCGCGGCCGGGAGGGTCGGGCTTGGCTGGCGCCCAGGGGGAGCGCCCTGCTGCTCTCCGTGCTTTTGCGGCCCTCGCGTGGCCGCGAGGAGTGGGGGAGCCTGAGCCTGCTGGCCGGGGTGGCGCTCGCGGAGGCGCTCGCCGAAGTCGGCGGGCCGACGGTGCAGCTCAAATGGCCCAACGACTGCCTGGTGGGTGAGCAAAAGCTGGCCGGGGTCCTGGCGGAGGTCCCGAACCTGGCCGGCGGTGCGGCCGTGGTCCTGGGCATCGGCTGCAACCTGAGCTGGCAGGGGCTGGAGCTGCCTCCCGACTTGCTCCTGCGGGCCACGGCCTGTGATCTCGAGGGGACGCCCGTCCCCGCGGGGCGGCTGGCGGCCGCTCTGCTGCGCCGTTTGGACTGGCACTACGGGAGGTGGCTGGAACAGGGCTTCCCGGCGGCGCGGGATGCCTGGATGGAACGTGCCGCCTGGTTGGGCGAGGAGGTCAGCGCGCAGACCCCGCAAGGCCGGGTGCGGGGCCGGCTCCGGGGCGTCAACCGGTGCGGCGAGTTGCTGCTGGCGACCCATTGGGGGACGGTGACCATCGCCGCCGGGGAGGTGGGCCGGGAGGGGCCGGCGCTCCACCGAGCGAGCCCCGGCCTGACTTCACGCGAGAGTGGTGGGGATCTTGACGCTACCTCGGCCCCGACCTAGGATGGGCCTGGAAACGAGCAGTTGGCGCCCGGACCCGGCGCTGGACCACGAGCACTCACGGGGAATTGCCTTGCCCACCATCGCTGAAACCTCCCACGAGATCTCCAAGCTATATGAGGCGGACCATGTCGAGCGTCGGGAGCGCAACGCACGGCGCAACAAGATCCTCCACGTGGACCGGTTGCTCAATGAGCTGGAGCAGCTCAACATCGCCGAGGAACTGGTGGTTCCGCTGAGCCTGCGCCACCAGTGCCGCCGGTTTCTGCTGCGGGAAGGCCATCCCCTGGGGCGCCGGCGGCCGGAGGAGGTGACCATCGCCGAGTGGATGGACGCCCTCTACGACGTCCAGGACGGCCT
>JBOHUK010000226.1:0-2217 GCA_050734395.1 Candidatus Dormibacteria bacterium | reverse complement strand
TGAGGATGGCGTTGGTGCAGAGGTAGACGAACTTCTTGCGGTCCAGCAGCGCCTGAACGATCTGGTCGATCTCCTTGTGGACCAGGGGCTCGCCCCCGGCGATGGAGACGACCGGGGCGCCGCACTCATCGATCGCGTCGATGCACTGCTGCACGCTCAGGCGGCGGCGCAGGATGTCGTCGGGATGTTGGATCTTGCCGCACCCGGCGCACTCCAGGTTGCACTGGTACAGGGGCTCCAGCTGCAGCACCAGGGGGAACTTCTCGACCCGGCGCAGGCGCTGAGACATCAGGTAGGTGCCGACCTTGACCTTCTGCCGCAGGGGAATCGACATGCTGGCCTCCGCTGGCGGGGGAGATTCGTTTAGGACTCTAAACCTTGATACGGTTGCAAGGTCAAGCGCAGATCAGGACGGTGCCTTGGAGGGTTGAGCGGCGCTCGGGATTGCCCATCGGCAGACCCGAGCGCGGGGCCCTAGCGCCGGGTCCCAAGTGGCTGGGTGGGGTCGGTCGCGCCTCAAGTCTTGGTCGCTACGCTTGAATGGTGGTCGCCCCCGCGTCGGCCTGGAGCGGCAACCTCAAGATCGGTGAGGCCGCCAGCCTGACCGGGGTCTCGCCGGGGCGCATCCGCCACTACCAGGCCCGAGGCCTGATCCGTCCCCACCAGGGCCATGCAGGCTATCGCTACTTCGATGCCGACGACCTGGTCCGCCTGCTTCAGATCGACCTGCTCCGAAGTCTGGGAGTGGGCCTGAGCGAGGTCCGCGACTACCTGGCCTCACCGGGCAGCGGCTCGGGACTCCGAGAAGCCCTGCAACGCCACCGGCGCACTCTCGAATTGGAGCAGGCGCGGCTCTCGCGGCTACTGGAGGCGCTCGACCAGGTCCTGGCCGCGCCTCAGACCAGCTCCGAAGAGGTGGCGGCGCTGCTGGTCACGGCCAACGCCCCGAGCGGCTCGAGCCTGGGGATCTTCGGCCGCCTGAGCCGCCCCCTCTCACCCAAGGCCGCCCAGGTTTACTCGGGAATCCTGGGCGGCGGGTGGGATCTGCCCGTACCCTCCATCTTCGGTCGCCTGCTGCTGCCGACCCAGGTTAGCGACCTCCTGGAGCAGATCGCGGCCGCCGACGGCTATGGGCAGCTGTTCGAGCGGATCCGCGGGCTGGCCTTGGAAATCGTGGCTCTGGTGGCCGATCCCGCCTCGGTTCCCGAAACCGCGGACAGTCTGGCTGACCGCTGGTTGGCAGACCTGGTCCAGCATCCACTCCCCGTCGGGGTGCAGGCCGCCCTTGATCGCTGGTTGCCCCGGGTCCCGCGGCTCGCACTTCTCAACCAGGGGTTCCAGCTCTGGGCGGAGACGATCTCACCCCTTGCGGCGCGGTTCCTGCGCCAGATCGAGCACCGTGCTCACGAGAGCTCGCTCTCCGTGCTGGGCGTGTTGGTCGCCTCGCGTCCGCGCCCGGCCCGGCCCCGGAGAAGCTCCTCGATCGCACTTCAAGCACTGCCGCCGCCCCGGCGGGCGCGAGGCGAGACTGAGTCCACCGCCTACATCGCCGACGTCCGATCGGGAGCGCCAGACCGGGACCCAGCTTCCACCTAGCGCCGGGGCGGAGCCGAACACCGGCAGCGCTGGGGCGCCGTCGGCCGGTCACGTCACGCTGCCGCTGAAGGCTGGCCCCTCCGGAACCCAGGACGACTCTTTGGGCAGGCCAAAGCATCACCACTGTCACTCGCGCAGATAGTGCTGGCGATAGACGCCGTCAAAAGCGCCCGCTGCTCAGGCAGCAGCGCTTGAAAGCGGCGCCCGGACCCGCAGGGGCAGGGGTCATTGCGCCCTAGCTGCTCTAGAAGTTCCTTCTCACCGTGGACATAGCGCGGCCCGCGCTTAACCCGGCTCTCGGACGGAAAGCCCCGGCGCCTCTTGCTCATCGGCTCGAAAGGAGCAGACGTCGTCGAACTGGTTCACAGTCGTCCTCCGCGGTGACGCCTTCACCAGCCTTAGTGGGTCAGGAGTCGGGGATTCTAACCGTTCAGCTGCCCGGCTGGGCGGCCCTGCGATTCACACAGCACCGGGCCAGTGGAGATCAAGCCGGTGCTGGGGCGGGAGTGTTGTAGTTCACCACATAGTGGACGGATGTCGCAGGACATAGTGGACACCCTCAAGGGAGGGTGGGGCTATGGGTCTGGAGCGATACGTGGTGGACGCCGTGGTGTTGGAGAA
>JBOHUK010000225.1:0-7642 GCA_050734395.1 Candidatus Dormibacteria bacterium | reverse complement strand
ATCTCGGGGTCCGACGGCTCCCGGCCCAGTTCCTGGAGCAGGCGCCTGGAGATCCGCACCAGCTTGTTGATGGTCTCGACCATGTGCACCGGGATGCGGATGGTGCGGGCCTGGTCGGCGATGGCCCTGGTGATCGCCTGGCGGATCCACCAGGTGGCGTAGGTGGAGAATTTGAAGCCCTTCTGGTAGTCGAACTTCTCCACCGCTCGGATCAGGCCCATGTTGCCTTCTTGGATCAGGTCCAGGAAGGACATGCCCCGGCCGATGTACTTCTTGGCGATCGAGACGACGAGGCGCAGGTTGGCCTCGGTGAGCCGGTGCTTGGCGTCCTCGTCCCCCTGCTCGATCAGCTTGGCGAGGTAGACCTCGTCCTCGGCCTTGAGCAGCGATACCCGCCCGATCTCCTTGAGGTACATCCGCACCGGGTCGTCCAGGGAGACGGCGTCGGCCTCGGGGGCCAGGATGTCCTCGTCCGACTCCTCGGAGTCGAAGTCCTTGTCGCTGTCGCTGACGGCGATCCCCATCTCCCGGAAGAGCGCGAAGAGCCGCTCCATCTGGTCGGGGTCGGCGTCCAGCTCGGGAAAGGGATCGAGGATCTCGTTGGGGGTGAGGAAGCCCTGCTCCTTGCCCTTGAGGATGAGCTGCTCCGCCAGCCGCACCAGGTCTTCGGTCCGGTGGGGGGCGGGCGGGGCCACCGGCGCCTTGACCGCCTTGACCACCATCAGGTCTCCTCACCCCGGCGCAGGCGGTCTACCCGCCGCTGGGCCCGCTCCATCTCCTGGACCAGTTGGGGATTGTCGCCCTGGCGGTGGTGCGCGGGGCCTGTCAGCCGCCGGCGCAAGTCGGCGATCCGGCCTTCCTCCAGCTCGATGCGCATCTTCCTCACGTAGTCTCCCAGGGCGCGCTGGGCCCGCAGTCCCGAGGGGTCCGCCGCCAGCTCGGGGAAGTCATCAGCCGGCAGCTGGCGGAGCAATTCGCCCAGCTCGGGTTCGAGCCGCTCGGCATGAAGCGGTTCCGGGTCCGTCTCGACCATGGCCGCGAAAAGCCGCCCGTGGAGAGGATCGCCGAAGTCATCGCGCCGAAGCTGGAACCGATCTCGGGCCTCCTTGAGCAGGGCGGGCCGCCGCTGGAGCATTCCCAGCAAATGGGCAGACGTGCCCAGTGCACTCTGCCCCGCTGGCGGCTCGGCCAAACCCGGCCCCGGACCGCTCGTGCGAGCCTTGCCGCCGCGGCCCTCGACGTCGCTCAGGATCCGCTCCGCGGAGATCCCCAGCCGGCGCCCCACCCGCTCCGCGTAGAGCTCGCGGATGCTGGATTCGGGAATGCGGCCGAGGACGGGCATCACCCGCCGCAGCGCCTGCTGGGCCGCACCTCCCGCTCCCGGGCCGGCCTCGCCCAGGGCCTGGTCCACTAGCACCTCCCAGGCCGGGGGAGCCTCGTCCACCAGCCGCTGCAGCGAGGCGGGGTCGGAGCGGGCGAGGTCGTCAGGGTCCTGGCCCTCGGGCAGGGAGAGCAGCCGGCAGGACATTCCGGCCGAGCTGACCAGACCGACCGCCGCCCGGGCGGCGCGGCTCCCGGCGGCGTCGGCGTCGAAGCAGAGGATCAGCTCCTCGGCGAAGCGGTGCAAGAGGCGCACCTGCTCCTCGGTCAGCGCCGTGCCCGAGGCCGCGACCGCGGTCGCCACCCCGGCCCGGTGGGCGCCGATCACGTCGAAGTACCCCTCGACCAGCACCGCCCGCCTCTGCCGCGAGATCGGCTCGCGGGCGAGGTCGAGCCCGAAGAGTACCCGCGACTTGTCGAAGGCGGGGGTGCTCCTGGTGTTGAGGTACTTCGGTCCGTCGTTGCCCAGGGCGCGGCCGCCGAAGCCCACCGGCCGGCCCCGCTCGTCGCGGATGGGCACCACCACCCGGTGGTGGAAGAAGTCGCCCAGCCCGCCTCGGGAGCTGCGGCCGAGGCCGGAGGCCTGGATCTGCTCCGCGGCGCCGCCGCGGCGCAGCAGAAACCGCACCAGGTTGTCCTGGCTGCTCTGGCCCTCGGGGGCGTAGCCCAGCTGGAAGTCCTCGATATCCTGCGCGGTCACGCCCCGGGCCTCCAGGAAGCGCCGCCCGGCCTGGCCCGCCGCGGTCTCCTTGAGGACGTGGTGGTAGAAACGGGAGGCGAGTTGGTTGAGCTGCAGGATCGCCTCCAGCCGCCGCCTTCTCGCCGCCTCCGCCGGCCGCGCCTCGCGCTCCGGCTGCAGCTCCACTCCCGCCCGCGGGGCCAGCTCCTCCAGGGCACCGCGGAAGTCGGTGTGCTCGATCTCCTCGATGAAGGCGAAGAGGTCGCCGCCCTTGTTGCAGCCGTGGCAGTTCCAGAGCTGCTTGCCGGGGTTGACGTAGAAGGAGGGGGTGTGCTCAGTGTGGAAGGGGCAGAGGCCCCGCCATTCCCGTCCCGCCCGGGTGAGCTTGACGTACTGGCCCACCACGTCCACCAGGTTGACGCGCGAGCGGATCTCCTCGACCGGGCTGTCGCGGCTCAAGGGGTGAGTCTCCGCCGGGGCCTCCCCCTGCTCAGGCCGGGGCCGGTTCCGGGGCTAGCGCCGGAAGAGGCCGCGCCCGCGGGGGGCCTGGTCCTGGTCGCGCAGCTTGTTGCGCAGCGCCATCACCTCCTGCTCGCGCTCGGCGAGCTGGGCGGCGGTCGCCTTCCTGGTGTTCTCCAGCTCCTGGCGCAGGTCCCGGACCTGGCGCATGCGCCGCTCCAGCTCGGCCTCGAAGCGCAGCCGCTGCTCCGCCTGGATCCGCTGCTCGAGGGCCCGCTCCCAGCGCTCGAAGAGTCCGGCGACCAGCTCGCGGGCGTCGAGTGAGTTGAGCGCCAGGGCGCTCTCGGGACCTTGGGCGGCAGCCAGGGCCGAGGGGCGCGGGACGTCGACGGGCTCGGCCGCAGCGGCCATCGGGCCAGGCAGCGGCACGCCCACCTCGATCTCGGTGGTGACCTCCTCGACCAGCGTCTCGTCCTCGTCGCCGGCGAAGGGGGCGGCCTCCTCGTCGTCGTCGTCACCCAGGTAGGGGAGGCTGGCCGAGGCGGCGGCCGGGGCGGGGAAGGCCTCCGGGGCGGGCTCCTCGGGAGCCGGGAAGAAGGCGTCGCTGCCCGGAGGGGTGTAGCTGCCCGGCTCCTCGGCGCTCAGGGCCTCGGGCTGGTCGTGGAGGGGCTCGTCCTCCCAGGTGTTGGGGTCGGCGCGCCAGACCGGAGCTCCGGTTGGGCCCAGCTCGGCCGCCTTGAGGTCGCTGTCCGGGCTCACCTCCCAGGGCGCCTGGGATTCGGGCTCGGGCAGGGCCTCGGCCGCGGGCGGCGCCACCTCGGTGGGGGTGGGCTCAGCCGGCCAGGCGGTGGGGTTGGCGACACTGTCGCGCACGCTCCAGGTGGAGGGCTCCGGCGGATCGGCCGGCGGCGCGCTCTCGGCGCTCTCGGGAGCCTCCAGGCCTTGGGGGGTCGGGAAGGGGGTTGGGGAGGCACCCTCGGACTCGACCCCGATCTCTCCCGCGCTGACGCGCATCTCCAGCTTGCCGGAAACCTCGACCCAGTGAACCGGGATGTCGCCGGACTCGATCCGGCGCTGGATCATCTCCAGCGGCAGGGCCAGGCGGGACGCCACCTCGTCAATCGTCAAGAAGTCGTCGGGCATCTGCTTATCTCCCCTGGGGGACTGCCGTCCGGAGTCCCTCCCCTACCGGACCTGCCTGCCGCCTCGCGGGCAGGACGGTGGTGTTGCTCACCTCCTCTAGGGCTCGCTGCCAGAAGAGTGGCGAGGCCGCCGCCAGGCCGAAGGCGGCACTGAGCACCACGACCGCGTCGATGCTGTCACGGCCCTGCTTGGCCCAGTACTCGTCCTTCAGGTGCAGCCAGAGCACGAACTCGTCGTAGGTGAGCGCCACGCCCGCTCCGTACACGGACGCGATCCGGCGCCGCCAGGGCATCTGGGTCTGGACCAGGGCCCCATAGCCACAGCCGGTGAGGGCGAGAATGCCGAACACCATGTGGTGGATGTGCAGTCCATCGCCACCGCGGCGGCGGCCGCCCAGGACGATGTTGTCCAGCGGCAGCCAGTGGTTGCGGATCCCGTGGGTGATCATCCTGACTGTGGCAAAGGTGGCCAGGAAGGCGGCCAGGACGCGCATGTTGATGTCCTCGTCCGGCGATTCCCGGGCCGTCTCCCGGTAGCGCCGCACCAGTCGCTCCGGCAGCGAGATCAGACTGTGCATCCGATGGTCGCCCTGCTGGCTCACCGGCGCATGGTACAGGTGTTTGGCGCGGCTCCGTTCATCGCAAAAGGATCGCGAAGCTGCCGCTTTCAGGTGGCGGAAGCCCGGCGCGGGAAGGGAGGGATTCGAACCCTCGGACGGGGTTAACCCCCGTCACCCGCTTAGCAGGCGGGCGCTTTCGGCCACTCAGCCACCTCCCCCCGTGCCGGTGCCGGTCGAGTATAGGCGGCGACTTCGAAGCTCAGGCCAGCCCCAGCTGGGACGCGACCGGGGTGAGCCCCCGGACCACCAGCTCCACCAGCTCCTCGAGCTCCACCCCGAGCTCCTCGGCCCCCAGGGCGATGTCCTCGCGGAGCACGCTGCGGGCGAATGAGCGGTCCTTGAGCTTCTTGCGCACCGACGAGCTCTTGACCAGCCCCACCTGCCTGCCCGGCTGCACCATCGCCACCGCCATCACGAAGCCGGTGAGCTCGTCGAGCGCGAAGAGCCAGCGAGCCATATCGGTCTGCCTGGGGACGCCGCTGAAGGTGGCGTGTCCCTGGATCGCCACAACCACCTCCTGCGGGTAGCCGCGGGCCTCGAGCACCGGCCTCCCCCAAAAGGGGTGCTCCTGGGGATGAGCCTCGTAGTCGAAGTCGTGGAGCAGCCCCGCGATGGCCCAGAGCTCCTCGTCGCCTCCCACCCGGCGGGCTGCCTCGCGCATCACCGCCTCGAGCGCCAGACCGTG
Source organism: Candidatus Dormibacteria bacterium (assembly GCA_050734395.1). Lineage (GTDB taxonomy): Bacteria > Chloroflexota > Dormibacteria > Aeolococcales > Bog-877 > Bog-877. Next base: position 2,677 of record JBOHUK010000225.1, on the reverse strand, counting down.
GCGCCGCAGGCTCTCCCCCTGGGTCGTCTCGTGGAGCAGGGCCAGGGCGTCGGTGCGGTCAGGCATGTCTAGATCGTCCCATCCCCCGGCCCGGGCGGACAAGCCCCGGCACTGCGGCTGCTAGCCTCCGGCCGTGGTCCCGTCAGCAGCCGACGACCCCGGCGCCGGGCGTCTGTGGCGCGATCTGGAGAGGCTCGCCGAGTTCCGCGAGGAAGATCAGCCGGGATGGACCCGGCGGGTCTTCTCGGCGGCCCACCACCAGGGCCGGGAGTGGCTGCGGGAGCGGATGGGGGAGGCCGGACTCGAGGTCCACCAGGACCCGGTCGGCAACCTTCTGGGCGAGCTCCCGGGGCGATCCGGTGGGGGCGTGATCGTGATCGGCTCCCACAGCGACACCGTGGCCGGGGGCGGCCGCTTCGACGGGCCGCTCGGGGTGCTGGCGGCGATCGCGGTGGCGGAGGGGCTGGCTGAGCGGGGCGGCTTGGAGCATCCCCTGCGGGTCGCCGACTTCCTGGGGGAGGAGCCCAATCGGTTCGGCCTCAGCTGCCTCGGGAGCCGGGCGGTGGCGGGCAACCTGAGCCCCGCCCATCTCGAGCTCTCGGCTGGCGAGGACGGCACGCTTGGGCAGGCGCTGGGCGAGCTCGTGGGCCGCGCGCCGGACCTCGACGCCCTCCCCTGGGAGCTCGGCAGCATCCACGCCTGCTTTGAGCTGCACATCGAGCAGGGGACGCGCCTGGAGCGGGCCGGGAGGCCGCTGGGGGTGGTCACGACCATCGCCGGGATCTCCCGGGCGAGGGTGAGGGTGCTGGGCCGTTTGGACCATGCGGGGACCGCGGCCATGGACGAGCGCCGCGACGCCCTGGCCCTGGCCGCGGAGCTGGTGCTGCTGGTGGAGCGACTGGCGGGTGATCGGGTGGCAGGGGCGAGCGGGGTGGGCACGGTGGGCTGGCTCGAGGTCCTGCCCGGGGCCGCCAACGTCGTCCCTGGGGAGGTGCTATTCGATCTGGAGCTGCGCAGCGCCAGCTCGGAATGGCTCGCGGACCGCGGGCGCGCTCTGGAGTCTGGCCTGGAGCGGGCCTCCGCCCTGCGCCGCTGCCAGGTGGAGCTGCAGTGGCAGTCCCGGGAGTCGCCGGTCGAGTGCGCGCCCAGCTGCCGGTCCCTGATCAGCCGTGCCATCGAAAGCCTGGGGGAGCAACCCATCGAGGTGGACTCGATGGCCAGCCACGACTCCGCCCAGCTGGCGCGCCTGGCTCCCACCGGGATGATCTTCGTCCCCTCCCGGCAGGGGCGGAGCCACTGCCCGGAGGAGTGGACCGAGCCCGCGCAGGTGGCGCTGGGCCTAGCCGCTTTGCAGCGCACAGTAGAGCTGGCGGACCGCGAGCCCGGGCTCTGAGCCGAGTGGCCTCAGGGGCTCGCCGGGAGCCCCACCAGCAGCAGGTGCCGCTCGCCCGTCTCCAGCAGGTGCCGCAGGCCCTCGCGGGTAGCGGCACCCGCCATGCCGAAGCGGTCCATCAGGAGTTCGGCCAGGGGCTCCGCCTCTGCCCAACCGAGGCGCCGGACCTCGGCCTCCACCCGTTCGCCGCCCCCGGGCACCACCAGCCGCACCCAGGGGTCCCGCTGCCAGCGGTCGGCCTTGACGCTGAAGGCGGGGGTTAGCAGCAGGACGTGGCCCGCAGGCGCCTGGGCGAACCACATCCTCACCGTCCCCACCCGTCCCGGCTCGCGCGAGCTGACCAGCAGCTCGCTGGCGCCCGACAGTCCGTGCAGGAAGGCCGGTGGCAGCGGCCTCAGGTCGCGGGCCAGGTCGGCCTCAGGCAGAACTGCACGCGAAGACCTCGGTGCGATAGAGGAGCGGGATGGGCGGGCCGGGGTCGGGGAAGTACTCCGCCGCCAGCTCCAGGATCCGGGAGCGCAGTTGCTCCTGGGCCGCTTGGTCGAGGACCCCGATGAAGCTCAGGGACAGCACCCGGTCGAGCAGCTGCTGTCGGGTGACGCGCTGCTCGTGGCGGAAGGCGCGCGAAGCGATCGGCCCGAAGAGCTGGCTCTCCTCCAGGTTCTGACGCCAGGCGCCGGTGCGCTGCCGGGGCTCGCCCTGCTCATAGGGGAGGAGCACCGAGTTGATCTCGGCCCAGAGCGGCGCCTCGGGGTCGCGCATGTTCCAGACCAGCCCCAGGCGGCCCCGGGGGCGCAGGATCCGGTGGATCTCCCGCAGCGTCACCAGGTCCGAGAACCAGTGGAACGCCTGCCCGGCCGTGACCGCGTCGACGCTGCCCGAGTCGAGCCCGGTGCGGTCGGCCGTGGCGGCTCGCACCTCGACGCTGGGAACCGCCGCGCGCAGCTGGTCCACCATCGCCTCGACCGGTTCCACCGCCAACAGCCGCGCCCCGAAGGGGAGGAGCTGGCGGGTCAGCTTGCCAGTGCCCGCCCCCAGGTCCACAACCAACCTGCCCGGCCGCAGCCCGAGCCGGGTGCCGAGCCAGCCAATCGCCGCCTGCGGGTAGTCGGGGCGGCCGCGCTCGTAGGCGGCCGCGACCCGCGAGAAGCCTGCCTGGGCGGTGGGGTGGATGGACAACCGGTGCTCCTCCTTCAGCCGGACGGCCCCGGGGGCACGGGACTCGCCTGGCTGGCGACCCCGAGCGGATTCGAACCGCCGATCTCCACCTTGACAGGGTGGCGT
>JBOHUK010000224.1:0-9559 GCA_050734395.1 Candidatus Dormibacteria bacterium | reverse complement strand
TTGAGGCGGAAGCCCACGTAGCGGGGATAGACCGCGACGGCGCGCCCCTCGGGGCGGTCGAGCAGGGCGCAGATCTCGAGCGTCCGCCTGGGGGCGGCGAGCCGAGCCATCATGGCGTTGATGGTCTTGCCGGCGTCGACGATGTCGTCGACGATCAGCACCGGGCCTTCGTCGGGGAGGTTGACCCGGCCCAGGGCGCTGATCACCGGCTCGGAGCCCGCCTTGTCGCCCACGTAGCTGGTGGACTGGAAGAACTCCATTCCGAGCACTTCCACGTCGTGCTCCCAGAGCTGGCGGATGAGGTCGACGGCGAAGACGAAGCCCCCGCGCATCACCACGACCAGGGTGACAGGGGTGAAGCGGTGGGTGCGGGCTATCTCAGCGGCGATTGCCCGCACCCGCTCCTGGATCTGTTCGGCGCTGGCGATGGGGCGCACGTTGAACGCCGCCGGGGAGCGCCGCTCGGCCCAGAAGGTGGGCTGGAAGACCGAAGGGGTGGAGGGGACGTCGAGCACCGGCGCCTCCATCTGCGCCGGCTCCGCCGGGGCGGTGACCTCGGTGTCCATCCCCTCCGCTGCCTCCAGGGTGGCTCCCGGGTCTTCGACGCCGCCCGGGAGGTTAAGTATCCCCGATCGACTCGCCGGGGCTGGCCCCGGGCGCCTCGGGATCCGGCTCGAACTCGTGGGCACGCAGGACCAGGCGGATCGGCCGGTCGCGCGCCAGATAGTCCCAGGCCCAGTTGAGCAGCGTGGCCAGCCGGGCCCGGAAGGTGAGGATGTTGATCAGGTGGACCACCAGCCAGAGCAGCCATCCGGGCAGCCCGCTGAGGCGCACCCGGCCGAGCTGGGCCACCGCCTGGTTGCGGCCGATGGTGGCCATGATCCCGAGGTCGTGGTAGTGGAAGGAACGGGTGGGCGTCCCCCGGACCATGGCGTCGATGTTGGCTGCCGCCCGACGACCCTGCTGGATCGCCACCTGGGCCAGCATGGGCATGGCGCCGGGCTGGGCCAGGTCCCCGACCACCATCACCTCGGGATGGCCCGCCAACTGGAGGCGGGCGCTGACCGGAACCCGTCCCTGGCGGTCCAGCTCGACCCCCAGCCGCTCTCCCAATCGCGACCCCCGCACCCCGGCCGTCCAGATCACTGACTGGCTGTCCAGCCGCCGTCCGTCCGCCAGTACCACCTCCTGGGGCTCAAGGCTCAAAACCGGAGTCTTGAGCAAGAGCTCAACTCCGCGGCGCTGCAGGGCACGGGCTGCGACCCGGCGCAGGCGGGGGGCGAAGTCAAGCAGCAGGGCGTCGGCCCCCTCGATCAGGCGTACCCGGGCGGGCTCGAGGCGCTGCCGGGCGAAGTCGCGCCGCCGGACCAGCTGGATGAGCTCGCCCAGGGCGCCCGCGTACTCCACTCCCGTGGGGCCGCCGCCAACCACGGTGAACTCGAGCAGACCTCGGCGCCGGTCCAGGTCCGGTTCGGCGCCCGCCACCTCGAAGCGCTCCAGGACCCAGTTGCGCAGCGCCAAGGCGTCGGGCAGGCTCTTGAGCGCCAGCGAGCGCTGGGCCAGGCTCGGGTTGCCGAAGTAGTTGCTGACGCTCCCCGCCGCCACCACCAGGAAGTCGTAGGAGATGGAGCCCGACTGGGTCTCCACCAGCCGCTGATCGAGATCGAAGCCCGTCACCTCGGCCAGCTGGAAGCGGCAGTTGGCAAGGGGCCGGATCAGCTTGCGGATCGGCTGGGCGATCTCAGAGGGGTTCAACAGCGCCGACGCCACCTGATAGAGCAGGGGGGTGAAGAGGTGGTAGTTGTGCCGGTCCAGGAGCAGGACCGAGACCGGGGCCCGGCGCAGGCCGCGGGCCACGGTGAGTCCGGCGAAGCCCGCTCCCACCACCACCACCTGGGGCCTGGGGGCGTCCCTGGGCCGTGGCCCCGCTCCCCCCGCCAGATCCTGCACGGGTGCCCTCCTCGAAACGTTCCCCGGCCAGTTGCTGCTGCCCGCCCCGCCCAGGTTAGCCCCGCTCCCGGTGCCGCCCGGGACGGCGGGCCCAATACCCCACGTTGCACGAGAGGGCTCCCACCCAGACGCGGTGAACCTGAGCCGTCGGCGCGCCTTGGGCTTGGTGACCCTCTTGCTAGCCCACAGCCGGGTGAACCGACCCTCTTAGCAGGCCGGCGTGGGATCTCCCTGGGGAAAGCGGCCCCTCATCGACGTTTCAGCCCTGCTGGTGAAGGCGGGCTCTTGGCTTCACAGCGCGGTGAGGATCATGGGACCGTCGTCGGTGACGGCGATGGTGTGTTCGCTGTGGGCCGCCCGGCTCCCGCTGGCGGTCCGCAAAGTCCATCCGTCGCCGTCGATGACGTAGTCATCCGTCCCGTCGGCGATGAGCATGGGTTCCAGGGCTATGACCAGGCCGGGTCGAAGCCGGAAGCCCTGGCCGGGCCGGCCTTCGTTGTAGACGAACGGGTCCTCGTGCATGGCCCGGCCGACGCCGTGGCCGCCATGGTCGGCAAGAAGCCCATATCCGGCCCGGCGGACCGGCAGGCCGATGGCGTAGCCGACGTCACCGAGCTGGCCTCCGGGCTGGGCAGCGCTGATGCCTCGGGCCAGGGCGGCGTCGGTCGCGGCAACCAGTTCGGCATCGGCTCGGTCGCGTTCTCCGACGATGAAGCTGATGGCCGCGTCGCCGCACCAGCCGCGCACGAACGCTCCACAGTCGATGCTCACCAGGTCGCCGTCGGCGAGCTGGGCGCCGTCGGGGATGCCGTGGACGACCGCGTCGTTGACGCTGGCGCAGATCACTGCGGGGAAGGGTGTTGGCGCCCACGGCGGGTGGTAGCCCAAGAAGGCGGGGGTGGCTCCGGCCTTGGCGATGACCTTCGCGGCCAAGCGGTCGAGCTCGGCCAGGGTGACGCCGACCTCGGCCCCTTCCCGCACCGCCGCGAGCGCCGCGGCGACCACGCGGCCGGCCTCACGCAGCAGCACGAGCTCTCGTGGGGTCTTCAGCGTGACCACGGCCAGCTACCGGCTCCTCAGCCCACTTGCTCGTATTATCATACCGGTATTATCATACGGATATGGTTCGAGACCCGCTGAAGCCATCGGAGATCGAGCGCGGCCGCCGCCTTGGCGCCGTGCTGCGTCGGGCACGCGGGCCGGCGAGTCTGGGTGAGGTGGCGACGGCGGCCGGTATCTCGGCGGAGACGCTTCGCAAGATCGAGACGGGCAGGATTCCCACGCCGGCTTTCTTCACCATCGCCGCCCTCGCCCGGGTCCTCGGGCTGTCGCTTGATGACGATCTCTCTCGAGGGCCCGCTGACGACCCCGTCCCAGATCGCCGTCTTAGCTCCCTCGGCCGAGCCCCATCCGCCCCCGAGGCGATCTAGCGCCGTGCCTCACCGGCGACCCTAACCTTCCCACCGGCTCCACGGCCTACCACCGCAGCCCCTGGGGTGCCTGCCCTAGAAGCGGCCCAAGCCGGGGTCGGTCGCCTAGACGTCGGCCCTCTTCGGTGACCCTTCAGGCCCCGAGCTAGCCCCGGCGGGCAGGGGGCAGGATTCGACTCTCATCTCCCACCCGACCACGCTTGACAGGCTCGAGTGAGCGATGCCAGAGTCGCCAGCGCGGAGGTCGCGGGTGCAGCTGGGGGAGCCATTGCCGGAGCTGGTCAGGGCGGCGCTGGTGCAGGCGCGCTGGACCGGTGACAGCGGCTCCATGATCGACGAGTCCGTGCGCCTTGCCCAGCGGGCGGCCGAGCAGGGCGCTCAGGTGGTCTGCTTCCAGGAGATCTTCTCCGGACCCTACTTCTGCCAGGTCCAGGACCCCAAGTACTACGCCTTGGCCGAGCCGGTGCCCGACGGGCCGACCATCGCGCGCATGCGTGACGTCGCGAAGGAGTCTCAGCTCGTCCTTGTGGTCCCGGTCTACGAGCAGGAGCAGCCGGGGGTCTTCTACAACACCGCTGCCGTCATCGACGCCGACGGCGCCTATTTGGGCAAGTACCGCAAGCACCACATTCCCCAGGTTTCGGGCTTCTGGGAGAAGTTCTACTTCCGCCCGGGCAATCTGGGCTACCCGGTCTTCCATACCGCCGTCGGGCCGATTGGGGTCTATATCTGCTACGACCGTCACTTCCCGGAGGGATGGCGGGCGCTGGGCCTGGGCGGGGCGCGGATCGTCTTCAACCCCTCCGCCACCAGCCGGGGCCTCTCCGCCTACCTGTGGCGCTTGGAGCAACCGGCGGCCGCGGTCGCCAACGAGTTCTTCGTCGGGGCGCTCAACCGCGTCGGCGTCGAGCCGCTGGGCGATAACGACTTCTACGGCAGCTCCTACTTCGTCGACCCCCGCGGCCAGCTGGTGGGGGAGCCGGGATCGGACCAGGAGCCGGAGGTGGTGATCCGGGATCTGGACATGGACCTGCTCACCGAGGTGCGCCAGCTCTGGGCCTTCTACAGGGACCGGCGCCCCGACTCGTACTCGGGACTGTGTCAGCCGTGATCCCAGAGCGCGACTGAGGCCGAGCTCGATGCGCCTGATGATCCGCGGGGGCCTGGTCGTGACCGCGGAGCAGGCGGTGGCCCAGGAGGTCCTCATCGAGGGGGAGGGGATCGAGGCGGTGGTGGCTCCAGATTCGGAGCTGGCCCGGCAGTACGCGCAGGGCTGTGACCGGGTGCTGGACGCCCAGGGCCGCTACGTGCTCCCTGGCGGGGTGGACGTGCACACCCACATGGAGATGCCCTTCGGGGGCACCTTCTCCGCCGACACCTTCGAGACCGGGACCCGCGCGGCGGCCTGGGGGGGCACGACCACAATCGTGGACTTCGCCATTCAGACCCGCGGCCAGTCCCTGCTCCAGGGGCTCGAGACCTGGCGGGCCAAGGCCGAGGGGCGCTGCGCGGTCGACTACGGGTTCCACATGATCGTGGCCGACGTCACCCAGAGCTCGCTGGCCGAGATGCCCCAGCTGGTGGAGGAGGGGGTGAGCAGCTTCAAGCTGTTCATGGCCTACCCCGGGGTCTTCTACTCCACCGACGGCCAGATCCTGCTGGCCATGCAGGCGGCGGCTCAATGCGGCGCGCTCATCCAGATGCATGCCGAGAACGGAATCGCCATCGACCAGCTGGTGGCCCAGGCCCTGGCCCGCGGCGAGGTGGCGCCCCGCTTCCACGGCTCGACCCGCCCCTCGATCCTGGAAGGCGAGGCCACCAACCGGGCGATCCAGCTGGCCCGCGCGACCGGGTGCCCGCTCTACATCGTCCACCTCTCGGCGGCGGAGGCGCTGGCCCGCGTGGTCGACGCCCGCGACCGTAACCAGGCGGTGTTCGCCGAGACCTGTCCTCAGTACCTCTTTCTCAACGACTCGGACCTGGCTCGGGAGGACTTCGAGGGGGCCAAGTTCGTCTGCTCCCCGCCGCTGCGCGACCGCTCCCACCAGCTCGAGCTCTGGCGCGGGCTGCGCAGCGACGACCTGGCGGTGGTCGCGACCGACCATTGCCCCTTCTGCTTCCGGGAGCAGAAGGAGCTCGGGGTCGGCGACTTCAGCAAGATCCCCAACGGCCTGCCCGGGGTGGAGCACCGCCTCGACCTGCTCCACCAGGGGGTGCTCGACCAGCGCATCACCCTGCGCCGCTGGGTGGAGCTCTGCTCTACGGCGCCTGCCCGCATGTTCGGTCTCTACCCGCGCAAGGGCGCCATCGCCCCCGGGGCGGACGCCGACCTGGTGATCTACAACCCCGACAGCGAGCACACCCTGTCCGCCGCCACCCACCACATGAACGTGGACTACTCCTGCTACGAGGGGTTGGCGGTGCGGGGCGGGGTGGAGACGGTGCTGCTGCGCGGCCAGGTGGTGCTCGAGGGCGGCGCGTACCGGGGGCGGCCCGGCGACGGCCGCTTCCTGGCCCGTGGCCAGTGCCAGTACCTCAACTGAGGAGGCGGCAGTGGAGATCGGCGTGGTGCTGCAGGCCGACCCGCCCAGCCGGCGCACCGTGGAACTGGCCCGGCGGGCCGAGGCGGCGGGCTGCACCCACGTCTGGACCTTCGACTCGGTGGTTCTCTGGCAGGAGCCCTTCGTCATCTACCCGAGGATCCTGGCCGCCACCGAGCGGATCAAGGTCGGGCCGATGGTCACCAACCCCCTGACCCGCGATCCCACCGTCACCGCCTCCATCTTCGCCACCCTCAACGAGGAGTTCGGCGAGCGCACCGTCTGCGGCATCGGCCGCGGCGACTCCGCTTTGCGCTTCGTCGGCCAGCGGCCCGCCAGCCTGGAACAGCTGGAGGAGGCGATCCGGGTGATCAAAGGGCTCGCCGAGGGGCGCGAGGTGGAGCTGGGGGGCCGGACCCTGCGCCTGGCCTGGGCGGGACCCAACCGGCTTGAGGTGTTTATGGCCGCCTACGGCCCCAGAGCGCTGGCGCTGGCGGGGCGCTGCGCCGACGGGCTCATCCTGCAGGTGGGCGACCCGGCCATCGTCGGCTGGGCGATCGAGCAGGCCCGGGCGGCGGCCCAGGCGGCGGGCAGGGATCCGGCCCGGCTGCGGGTCTGCGTCGCCGCCCCCGCCTACGTGGGGGCGGACCTAGGCCACCAGCGGGACCAGGTGCGCTGGTTCGGGGGGATGGTGGGCAACCACGTGGCGGAGATCGTTCGCCGCTACGGCGAGGGCACGGTGGCGCCGCGGGCGCTGACCGACTACGTCCGCTCGCGCAGCGAGTACGACTACCGCCACCACGGCCGGGCCGGCAGCCACTCCTCGGACTTCGTCCCCGATGAGGTGGTGGACCGCTTCTGCCTGCTAGGCCCGGCGGAGGCTCATCTGGAGCGGCTGCTGGCCCTGGCGGAGCTGGGGGTCGACCAGTTCGCCATCTACCTGATGCACGACGGCCAGGAGGCGACCCTGGAGGCGTACGCCCGCCACCTGGTGGGAGCGCTGGCGAGTGCCTGAACCCCACCCGGCGAGGGCGTCTCCGGGCCCGCTGCCGAGTGCTTAGACTGGCGGGCACCCGTTCAGCCGGTGGGCCGCGGCGGGCGCCGGCCGGGTTCAGGCGAGGAAGGAGGAGGAGGAGATGACGACGCAACCGTTGGGCGAAGTGACGCCGCGGCGCGCCCGGGGCCGACTAGGCTCCTACGTGCTGGCGGGGGGGACGGTGCTGGCGGTGCTGGCGGCTGGCTGCGGGCCGGCGCGGAGCTCACCACCGACCAAGGCGACCCGACTAGCCAGCTCCAGCTTTCTGGGTTGCATGGTGACCGACACCGGGGGCATCGACGACCGCTCCTTCAACGCCTCCTCGTGGCAGGGCATGCAGCTGGCCGCCAAGGCGGACAAGAACGTCAAGGTCAAGTACCTGCAGTCCACCAACTCCAGTGACTACGTCCCCAACATCAGCGCCTTCGAGCAGCAGAACTGCGGGATCATCGTCACGGTCGGGTTCCTGATGGCGACGGCGACGCAGAACGCCGCCCAGAGCAACCCCAACCAGAAGTTCGCCATCGTCGACTACACCTACAGCCCAGCTCTCTCCAACGTGCTGGGTTTGCACTACGACACCGACCAGGACGCCTTCCTCGGCGGCTATCTGGCGGCGGCGCTCTCCAAGTCCGGCAAGGTGGGCACCTTCGGCGGCGACAACATCCCCACCGTGACCATCTATATGAGCGGCTTCGTCGCCGGCGTGCGCTACTACAACCAGCACAACCACAAGCATGTCAAGGTGTTCGGGTGGAACCCCAACTCCAACACCGGGCTCTTCACCGGCAACTTCACGAGCCAGGCTGACGGGCGGCTTGACGCCACCTCGCTGATGAACCAGGGTGCCGACATCATCTTCCCGGTCGCGGGGTCGGTGGGCCTGGGCGCTGCGGCCGCGGTCAAGGCCGCCGGCGGTTCCCACTACATGGAGTGGGTGGACGTCGACGGGTGCGTGTCCGCTCCCCAGTACTGCAAGCTCTTCGTCACCAGCGTCACCAAGGGCATCGCGCCGTCCGTCAAGGCGGCCGTGCTGTCGGCCGCCAAAGGCACCTTCAAGGGCGGCAACTACAACGGGACGCTCAAGGACAACGGCGTCGGGCTCTCCCCGTACCACGACTTCAGTGGCAAGGTCCCCTCGAGCCTGAAGAAGCAAATCAACACCCTCAAGGCCAAGATCATCGCGGGAAAGATCTCGACGAACCCGCTCAAGTACCCCGCTTCGTAAGCGAGCAAGCCAACTCTTGATCGTGCCCGGGACCACGGTCCGTCCCCGGGGCGGGCCGTGGTCCTCCCCGGGCCAGCCGTCACGCTGACCGTCGAGCAACAGTGCGAGTCGAACTCCGGCACATAGTCAAGCGCTTCGGTGAGCTGGTGGCGGTCGACGACGTCGACCTCACCGTCGAGCCCGGACAGATCCACGCCCTGCTGGGGGAGAACGGGGCCGGCAAGACGACGCTCATGAACATCCTCTACGGGCTCTATCGCTCGGACCATGGCGAGATCCGGGTAGACGGCTCGCCCGTCGAGTTGCGCAGTCCCAAGGACGCTCTCCAGGCGCACATCGGCATGGTCCACCAGCACTTCATGCTGGTGCCCGTCTTCTCGGTGTCCGAGAACGTCTTCTTGGGCGACGAGCCGGTGCGCCGGCTGGCCGGGTTCCTGGACCGCCGCCGCGCGGCCAGCGAGATCCGCCGGCTCTCGGAGACCTATGGGTTGCAAGTCGACCCTGGGGCTCTGGTGGAGAACCTGCCGGTCGGCGTCCAGCAGCGGGTGGAGATCGTCAAGGCGCTGGTTCGCCAGGCGCAGCTGCTGATCCTCGACGAGCCCACCGCGGTTCTCACCCCGCAGGAGATAGATGAGCTCTTCTCCGTGATCCGGGCGCTGCGCGAGGCGGGGCGGTCGGTCCTGTTCATCACCCACAAGCTCCGTGAGGTGATGGAGGTGGCGGACCAGATCACGGTGATGCGCCGCGGGCGGGTCGTGGGGCGCACTACCCCCGCCGCCACCAGTGAGGCGGAGCTGGCCTCGATGATGGTGGGCCGCTCGGTTGAGTTCCGGGTGGCGAAGGGACCCGCCTCGCCGGCCGAGGTGGTCCTGGAGGTGAGCGGGCTGGCGGTCGCCGACGACCGCGCCACGCTGGCGGTGTCGGACCTCGGGCTGCAGGTACGTGGGGGAGAGATCCTGGCCGTGGCCGGCGTCCAGGGCAACGGCCAGACCGAGCTGGCCGAGGCGCTCTTCGGCCTGCGCCACCCGCTGGCCGGGCGCATCAGCGTCTCGGGGCGCGACCTGAGCCAGGCCGGCCCCCGCCAGTACGCCGCCGCCGGGGTGGGGTACATCCCCGAGGATCGCCAGCGAGACGGGCTCGTGCTCGGCTTCTCGGTCAGCGAGAACCTGGTCCTGGACATCTACAACCGCGCCCCCTTCGGCCGCGGCCTCCTCTACAGCCCGCAGGCGGTGCGGGAGAACGGCCGCCAGCGGGTCAAGGAGTTCGACATCCGCACGGCCTCGGTGGACGCGGCCGCCTCGACGCTCTCGGGCGGCAACCAGCAGAAGGTTGTCCTGGCGCGGGAGTTCTCCCGCCCGCTGCGGCTCTTGATCGC
>JBOHUK010000223.1:0-1871 GCA_050734395.1 Candidatus Dormibacteria bacterium | reverse complement strand
TGGACTTCGCCGCCCGCAACCGCCTGGAGCTGATCCACCACAAGGTGGCGCTGCCGGACCGGGTGACGGCTGAGGATCTCCGCCCCACGGTGGAGGCGGTGGTGCGCACCTTCCTGGAGCGGGAGCTACGCGAGGTGGTGGTCGCCTACGCCACTTTCCGCAACCTGCTAAGCCAGGTGGCGACGGTGAAGACCCTGCTGCCGGTGCCTAAGGCCGGTCCCGACGAGGGGCCGCAGACCCAGGGCGACTACATCTACGAGCCCGAGGCGGACAAGGTGCTGGACCGCTTCATCCCCCAGTACCTGCAGGGCCAGATACTGCGGGCGGTCCTGGAGAATCAGGCCAGCGAGCACTCGGCGCGGATGGTGGCGATGCGCAACGCCTCCACCAGCGCCGGCGACGTCATCCGGGAGCTTTCCCTGACCGCCAACAAGGTGCGCCAGGCCAACATCACCCGGGAGTTGATGGAGATAGTCGGCGGGGCCGAGGCGTTAGCCCAGGCCCGGCGCTGAGGAGGTAGCGATGGCAAAGGCCGCAGCGGAGCCCAAGGGCGCGGCCCGGGGGGAGGTGCTGCAGATCATCGGTGCCGTGGTCGACGTGCAGTTCGAGCCGGGGCAGCTGCCCCACATCAACGACGCCCTGGACGTCCGGGACAAGTCGCGGCGGGTGGTCCTCGAGGTGCAGCAGCACCTGGGCAACGACGTCGCTCGCTGCATCGCCATGGCCTCCACCGACGGGCTGCACCGGGGGGACCTGGTCCTGGCCACCGGGGCGCCCATCGAGGTCCCGGTGGGCAAGGAGGTCCTGGGGCGGATGTTCAACGTCATCGGGGAGCCGATCGACGAGGCCGGCCCCTTCAAGGCCTCGCGACTCATGCCCATCCACCGGGAGGCGCCGTCGGTGGCGGAGCAGGAGACGTCGACCGAGATCCTGGAGACCGGGCTCAAGGTGATCGACCTGATCTGCACCTTCGCCAAGGGATCCAAGATCGGCCTCTTCGGCGGGGCCGGGGTGGGCAAGACGGTGATCGTGATGGAGCTCATCCGAAACATCGCCAAGGAGCACGCCGGCTACTCGGTGTTCGCCGGGGTGGGGGAGCGCACCAGGGAGGGCAACCAACTCTTCCGCGAGATGCACGAGTCCGGGGTCATCGACCAGACGGCGCTGGTCTTCGGGCAGATGAACGAGCCCCCCGGGGCCCGGGCCCGGATCGCGCTCACCGGGCTCACCATGGCGGAGGAGTTCCGCGACGAGGAGGGGGCAGACGTCCTGCTCTTCATCGACAACGTCTTCCGCTACATGCTGGCGGGCAGCGAGGTGTCGGCGCTGCTGGGGCGGATGCCCTCGGCGGTGGGCTACCAGCCCACCCTGGCGACGGAGATGGGCGACCTGCAGGAGCGGATCACCTCGACCAAGCGGGGCTCGATCACCTCGGTGCAGGCGGTCTACGTCCCGGCCGACGACTTCACCGACCCGGCCATCCAGACCACCTTCGCCCACCTGGGCGCGACCGTCTCCCTGAGCCGCTCCATCGCCGAGCTGGGCCTCTTCCCGGCCGTCGACCCCCTGGACTCCTTCAGCCGGGTGCTGGACCCGCAGGTGGTGGGCGAGGAGCACCACCAGGTGGCGCTCGGGGTGCAGCGGGTGCTGCAGCGCTACAAGGACCTCCAGGACATCATCGCCATCCTGGGAATGGAGGAGCTCTCGGACGAGGACCGGCAGACCGTGCAGCGGGCGCGGCGGGTGCAGCAGTTCCTGGCCCAGCCGATGTTCGTCGCCGAGCAGTTCACCGGCCTCCCGGGCAAGTACGTGCCCATCTCGGAGACGGTGCGCGGCTTCAAGGAGATCCTGGACGGCAACCTCGATGAGCT
>JBOHUK010000222.1:0-7541 GCA_050734395.1 Candidatus Dormibacteria bacterium | reverse complement strand
CGCCGCCCTCAGGCCGAGCTGCTCCGCTTCAGCCAGGGGTCGGCGGCGGTGGAGGTGGCGGGGCCATCGAGCCCGCGCCGCGGGCGCGGGGCCTACCTGTGTGCCAAGATGAGCTGCTGGGAGCGGGCCCGGCGGGGAGGCCGGCTGGGGCGCGCGCTGCGGCTGGGCGGCCTTAGCTTCGATCCCGCGGAGGTGGAGGAAGCGGTGGTGGGTATGATCTCCGACTCTGCCACCACGATCAGCAGGGCCTGAGAGGTCCCAGGAGGCAAGTCCCATAGCCAAGGTCCAGCAGGCGACCCTGCCCAGCAACATCACCGTCAAGTCCCTGGCCGGGGCGCTGGGGGTGGCGCCGGCCGAGGTCGCGAAGGTGCTGCTGCAGAACCGCATCCTGGCGACCATCAACCAGAACCTTGATGCCGGCACCGCCCGGATGGTGGCCGAGGCGCTGGAGGTCGAACTGGCCGAGCCCGCCGAGGAGGCAGCGACGGTCGTCGAGCGCATCTCCGCCAGCGAGCAGTTCCAGGCGGACCAAACTGCCGGCCATCTTCGGCCCCGGCCACCGGTGGTCACGGTGCTGGGACACGTCGACCACGGCAAGACCAGCCTGCTCGACGCGCTGCGCGAGACCCGGGTCGCCGAGGGCGAGGCTGGGGGCATCACCCAGCGGATCGGTGCCTCGGTGGTGGAGCGGGACGGGCGGCGGATCACCTTCATCGACACCCCCGGGCATGAGGCCTTCACCGCCATGCGCGCCCGCGGGGCCAACGTCACCGACCTGGCGGTGCTGGTGGTGGCCGCCGACGACGGCGTGATGCCCCAGACCGAGGAGGCGATCAAACACGCCCGCAACGCCGGCGTGCCCATCCTGGTGGCTCTCAACAAGATCGACCGCGAGGACGCCAACCCTGACCGGGTCAAGCAGCAGCTGGCCGAGCACGGGGTGGTGGTAGAGGACTTCGGTGGGGACGTGGTGCTGGTGCCGGTGTCGGCCAAGACCGGCGATGGCCTGGACCACCTGCTGGAGATGATCCTCCTGGTGAGCGACCTGGCTGAGCCGCGGGCCAACCCCGACCGGCTCGCCCAGGCCACGGTGATCGATTCGCAAGTCGAGCGGGGTCAGGGGCCAGTCGCCAGCGTCCTGGTCCAGGAAGGCACCCTGCGAGTTCAGGACGACTTCGTGGTCGGCCCGGTGGCCGGCCGCGTGCGCGCCCTGCTCGACGACCGGGGCCGCCGCGCCCAGGCGATCACTCCCGGGCTTCCCGCCTTGGTCGTCGGCCTCCCCGAGGTGGCCATCGCCGGCGACCGCCTGCTGGTCGTCGGCTCCGAGAAGGAGGCGCGCAGCCGCGCCGAGGAGCGGCTGCTGCAGCTGCGGTCCGGGCGCGGCGATGTCAACCGGGTCAGCCTGGCGGAGCTGAGCCGCCAGGCGGGCGAGGGCCTGCGGGACCTGGATCTGCTGGTCAAGGCCGACAGCAACGGCTCGCTCGAGGCGCTGCGCTCGGCGCTGCTCAAGTTCTCGGATCCCTTGGTACGGCTGCGACTGGTTGCCGACGGGGTGGGTCCGATCTCCGAGGCCGACGTCGACCTGGCGGCGGCGGCCAATGCCATCCTCATCGGCTTCAACGTCCGCCCCGAGGGCGGCGCCAAGTCACGGGCCGACAGCCAGGGCGTGGACCTGCGCACCTACGACGTCGTCTACCAGATCACCGATGACATCGCCAAGGCGATCCGGGGCCTGCACGAGCCCACCTTCGAGGAGATCTTCGAGGGCAGGGCCGAGGTCAAAGCGCGCATCCGGGTGCCGCGCACCGGGGTGATCGCCGGCTCGCAGGTCACCGAAGGCAAGGTCAGCCGGGGGGACGTGGTGGTGGTGCTCCGTGACGGGCAGGAGGTACAGCGCACCCGGATCGCCTCGCTGCGCCGCTTCAAGGACGACGTTCGCGAGGTCGCCCAGGGCTACGAGTGCGGCATTGACCTAGGCGACTACCAGGACTTCGCGGAGGGGGATGTGCTGGAGTGCTATGTGGTGCAGCAACGCAACCGCTGAGCGCCATCTCTCCGGCGCCCAGGGGGCTACTTGAGGCCTTCCCGGGGCGGATCGGCCCACCGCATGGAGAAGGTGAACTCCCAGCTGCGCCAGGAGTTGGCGCTGGCGCTGGCGGCTGACGTCAAGGATCCCCGGCTGCGGTTGGTGACCGTGGTCGAGGTGAGCTGTTCTCCCGACCTGGCCCAGGCCCGGGTGAAGGTGGGCATCCTCGGCGACGAGCCGGAGCAGGAGCGCTCCCTGCGGGTCTTACGCGGCCTCAGTGGCTACCTGCGCCACCTGCTCGGGGAGCGGCTCACCAACCTGAGAAGGGTGCCCCGCCTCGACATCCAGCTCGACCGCGCCACCCCCTACGGGGTGCGCGTCAACGCCCTGCTCTCGGAGCTGCGGCCGAGCCAGGGCCCGGATTCGGAGCCGGGCGGTGGCTGATCAGCTGCAGCAGATCCGGGACGTAGTGGAGCGCCACCAGCGCTTCCTGCTGGTGGCGCACAAGGATGCCGACGCCGACTCGCTGGGCAGCCTGCTCGCCTTTGCCGACCACCTGCGCGGTCTGGGCAAGGAGGTCTATCCCTGGGTGCCGGAGCCGCTGCCCCGGGGGCTCGCCTACTTGCCGGGCTATGAACTGGTCAACCGCGCTCCCGCCCCGCCAGACGCGGTCGCGGTCGCCTTTGACGCTGGCAGCCCGGGACGGTTCGGCAACCTCCGGGCGCGGATCGAGGCCGCTCCGCTGACTGTCCTCTTCGACCATCACGCCAGCAACGAGGGCTTCGGCGACGTCTGTCTGGTCGACCGCGAGGCCGCCGCCACCGGGGTGATCGTGCTCCGGGCGCTGCGCGCCTGGGGGGCCGAGATCGGGAAGGACGCCGCCACCAACCTCTACGCCGCCATCTTCACCGACACGGGTGGCTTCCGCCACGACAACACCTCGGCCGACGTTCTGCAGATGGGTGCCGACCTGGCGCGCCTGGGAGCCGACCCCGCCTGGGTCGCCCTGCGCAGCTACAAGTGGCGCCCCGAGACCACCCTGCGCCTGCACGCGCTCGCCTCGGTGGCCGCCCGCTACGAGCTGGAGGGCAGGCTGGTCTGGACGGTGGTCACGCAGGGGATGCTGGTGGAGAGCGGGGCTTTGATGGAGGAGTCCGAGGGCATCATCGACCTGCTGCAGAGCCTGGACACCATGCTCTGCGCGGTCCTCTTCAAGCAGGTCGGCGAGGAGCAGACCAAGGTCAGCGTACGCACCCGGGGGCCGATCATGGCCCACCAGTTGCTGGCGCCGCTGGGGGGCGGCGGCCACCTGCGGGCGGCGGGCGCGGAGGTGGCCGCCCCACTCGCGGGGGTGGAGGAGACGGTGCTGGCCGAGGCGCGGCGCCAGATCCAGGCGCAGGCTTGAAGGCGGCGCTGCGGCCGGCCCCCAGCCAGCGGGTGGTGGCGACCGGGGTGCTCAACCTGGCCAAGCCCGAGGGCATAACGTCCTTCGCCGCCATCAAGCAGGCGCGCCGCGTCCTCGAGGAGCGGCATGTCGGGCACGCCGGAACTCTCGACCCCGGAGCGTCCGGGGTGCTGCCGCTCTGCGTCGGCCGGGCCACTCGGCTGGTGGAGCACATCCTGCGCCAGCCCAAGACCTATCACGCCCGGCTGCGGCTGGGAGAGGTCAGTGACACCGGCGACCTCGAGGGCGAGGTCCGTCCCGGAGCCTCGGCCGCGCATCTCAAAGCGGCGGACGTGGCCGCGGCCCTTGAGGGCTTCGTCGGCTTGATCCAGCAGGTGCCGCCGATGCACTCGGCGGTCCGCCACCAGGGCCGCCACCTCTATGAGCTGGCGCGCCAGGGGGTCACCGTCGAGCGCAAGCCGCGCACCGCCGAGATCCACCGCATCCACCTGCGCGCCTTCCGCTCCGGGGAGGTGGCCGAGGCCGAGGTGGAGGTCGAGTGCGGTCGGGGCACGTACCTGCGGGTGCTGGCCACCGACCTCGGCGAGCGCCTTGGGGTGGGCGGGGTGCTGGGATGGCTTGAGCGCACCCAATACGGGCCCTTCCGGCTCGAGGAGTCGGTGACGCTCGAAGACCTGGTGGGAGCCGAAGATCCCCGCTCTTATCTGCTGCCGCCCGAGCTGGTGCTGGCCGACGTCCCCCGGGCGGACCTGCTGCCCTCGGGGGCACAGGCGGTGCAGCGAGGCCAGGCGGTCTGGCTGCAGCGCCCGCCGGCGGTCCCAGGTGGCGAGCCGGTCGCGGCCGGCGAGGCCCGGGTTCACGGGCCTGACGGCCGGCTGCTCGCCCTCGGCGAGGTCACCGGGATGCGCTTCCGTCCCACCAAGGTGCTGCTGCCCCTAGGTGGCTGAGCGGAATCCGGACTGGGGGGCAGTGGCCTCGGCCGAGTTCGGCCTGGGGCCGGGGCCGGCCGCGGCCGAGGAGGTGGCCTGCCTGGTGCTGGGCAACTTCGACGGGGTGCATTTGGGCCACCAGGCGATCCTCGCCGCGGGGCGGCGAGTGGCCCGCGGCCAAGGTCGCCAGCTGGTCGCCATCACCTTCCAGCCCCATCCGCGGGCGGCGATCAACCCCGGGCAGGGCCCCCCGCTGCTCTCGCCGCCCGCCCTGCGCCGTCGCCTGCTGCTGGAGCACGGGGTGGACAGGGTCTGGGTCCTGCCCTTCACCTCCCGGCTGCAACAGCTTAGCCCCGAGGAGTTCATGGACCGCGTCCGCGGGCGGCTTCTGATCCGCGAGATGGTGGTAGGCCCGCGGGTATCGCTGGGGCCACCCGGCCAGGGTGGGCTCGACTTCCTGCGAGCCTATGCCGGGCAGGTGGGGTTCAAGGTCAAGGTGATCGCCGGGCGGGTCTCACAGGGCCAGCCGGTGAGCAGCTCCGTGATTCGCGACCGTCTCCAGGAGGGCCGCCTGGACCAGGTTGCCCGGATGCTGGGGCGCAGCTTCGAGGTCCTGGGCCGGGTGGAGCTCGGAATGGGTCTCGGGCGGCGGCTGGGTTTCCCCACCGCCAACCTGGCGTTGCACCCCGACCAGGCGCTCCCCCCCGATGGGGTCTACGTGATGCGTTTCGATGGCGGCGACGGCCGCCCTGCCAGTGCGGTCGGGAGCATCGGTGTCCGCCCTCACTTCGATATGGCCCGGCGGGTCTTCGAGGTCCATGCCCTCGAGGACCCGGGCGACCTCTACGGCCGCTGGCTGCGGGTGTCCGTGCTCTCGCGGATCCGCGAGCAGCATCGCTTCGGCAGCGACCAAGAGCTGGTCGCCCAGATGGGCCACGACCGCGAAGCCGCCCGGGCCTACCTGGCGGCCGGTGCTCCGGCCTGAGCCGGAGGCGGCTCAGCTGCGGGTGGCGCGACCGAAGGCGCTGTCGGAGCGGGTGAGCGGCATCGAGATCGCCGCCACGATGCAGGCGACGATCACGGCGATCACCAGCGAGCCGTACTTGCCGCTGGTGTGGCCGCTGCCCAGGATGCCGAGGCTGGCGAACCCGCCCACGAAGGAGCCGATCAGTGCCGCCACCACCCGGATCACCGCACCCATGGCGCGTGCCTGACGGATGAAGATGGCCCCGACCACTAAACCGATGACGATGAACGCGATGACGTGCAGCACTACCTGCCTCCCTCTGTGAGTCCTAAGACGGCGTTTCTCCGCCGCTGCTGATTCTGCCGGGTTGGCCCGGTTCGGCCAGGGTCTGGCGGCGGAGCTCCGCCAACTGGGCCTCGATGGTGGCCGACTGCGACTGCGCCTGGAGCTGGCGGTCGATGTCGTCCTGGCCAGGCTGTCCGAGTGCCTCCAGGGTCCCGGACGCCATCAGCTCGTCGATGGCGGCCGCCCGCGCCTGCATCTGCTGGGTCTTGTCCTGGGCGCGCTGCACCATCATCGTCACCTGGCCCATATCGTCGGAGAGCCCGGTCACGGTCTCCCCGATCCGGGCCGCTGCCTGGGCCGCCGAGTACTGGGCCTTGAGTGTGGAGCGTTGGGTGTTGAAGGCCTGGACCCGGGCCTGCAGCTGGTGGGAAGTCAACTCCAGCTTCTCGCCCTGGCTCTTCAGCTGCTCGATCTGCTGGTCCAGCTGCTGCAGCTGCGTGTCGGCCGCCTGGGCCCGGGTGAGCGCCAGGCGGGCTAGGTCCTCGCGCCCCTGCTCGAGGGCGAGGCGTGCCTGGCCCCGGAGCCTTTCCTGGTTCTGGCGCAGGGTGCTCGCCTGCATCTCCAGACGCTTCTCCGAGGTGACCACCTCCGCCAGCCCCCGCCGCACCTGGAGCAGTGCCTGGTTCTGCTTCTGGTAGGCGAGGTCAAGCGCCTCGACCGGGTTCTCGGCCCGATCCAGCAGGCGTCCCAGCTTCTGCTGCAGCAGGTTGGTGACACGCCGCCCGATCCGGGTGCGTGAGGCGACGCCACAGCACCCGCAGACCA
Organism: Candidatus Dormibacteria bacterium; assembly: GCA_050734395.1. Lineage (GTDB taxonomy): Bacteria > Chloroflexota > Dormibacteria > Aeolococcales > Bog-877 > Bog-877. Next base: position 1,104 of record JBOHUK010000222.1, on the reverse strand, counting down.
CCGCGGCAATGATGAGATCGAGACCCATAAGCCCCCGGGTTTAAGTCGCCAGCTGAGCCCCCGCCGGGCCACCCGGCGGCCGCCATGTTAGCGAGCGCCCGCTCATTACGGCCCCCAGGATCGCGCCCCCTCCTTCAGGGACCACCGCCAGGTGCCCCCAGCTTGACCTAAGATGATTGACCCCGCGAGCAGCTGGCCCCGGCTCGCACTCCCATCGTCCACCTTCGTGGGCGCTCCCGCCTGAGGTTCCTCCTTGCCTGCCTTTCCGGCTGCCGACCCCGGCCGCCCCGATCTCCGCTCCCCGGACCGCTTCCTGCTCTGGGTGGCCCGCAACCAGTGGGCGACGCTGCTGGGGGCGGCCGCGGCGGGGGTGATCTGGATGGCCAGTCTGGGCTTGATCCCCCTGCTGCTGGGGAATGGCGTCGAGGCTGCCGCGCGACGGCAGCCCGGGGCGGTGCTGATCTGGAGCGCCGCCATCCTCGCCGTCGCTGTGGTGTCGGCGGTGTTCGGGGTGCTCCGGCATCGCCGGGCCGTGTTCAACTACCTGCGGGCTGCCACCCGCGCCCAGCAGCTGATCATCCGCCAGGCGACCGCGCTGGGAGCCGACCTGCCCCGTCACGTCGCGGCCGGCGAGGTGGCCAGCCTGAGCGCCAACGACGTCAATCGCATCGGCGTGGTGTTTGACCTCTTCGGTCGCTTCGCCGCCGGGGTGATCACCTACCTGTGGATCGCCGGCGTGCTCTTCTGGGAATCGCTCCCCTTTGGTCTGGTGGCGGTGCTGGGCGGCCCGGCCACGCTGGCGGCCTTGCTCCTCTGTCTGCGCCCGCTGGCGCGCCGTCAGACCCGGCAACGTCAGGCCAGCGCCGCCGCCTCGGGGCTGGCGGTGGACGTGGTGGGTGGCCTGCGGGTGCTCCGGGCGCTCGGGGGCGAGGGGGTCTTCGCGGGGCGTTTCTCAGGAGCAACCGAGCGCCTGCGCGCGACCATGGCTGCGACCGCCGCCATGCTCGCGGTGCTGCGCGCCCTGGAGGTGCTGGTGCCCGGCGTCTTCCTGGTGGCCGTCACCTGGCTCGGGGTCGGGCTCGCCGAGTCACATCACTTTGCCGC
>JBOHUK010000221.1:0-2114 GCA_050734395.1 Candidatus Dormibacteria bacterium | reverse complement strand
GCCCAAGCCGATCGTCCACGGCCACGGTGGGATGGTGCTGGAGCACCTCAAGGCGCTGGCGTTGCACGCTGACATCGGACCATCGAGCCGCTTCTTCTGGTTCACCACGACCGGGTGGATGATGTGGAACTACCTGCTCAGCGGGCTGCTGCTCGGGGCGCAGATCGTGCTCTACGACGGGAGTCCCACCTTCCCCGATCCCGACCGGCTTTGGCGCCTGGCGGCGGAGGCAGGCATCACCCATTTCGGCACCGGCGCCGCTCACATCGCCGCCTCCGAGAAGGTGGGGGTGCACCCGAGCCGCCTGGGAGACCTCAACCAGCTGCGGTTCGTCGGCTCCACCGGATCGCCGCTGGCGCCGGAGAGCTTCGACTGGATCTACCGAGAGGTCAAGGAGGACCTCTGGCTGTCATCTCTGAGCGGCGGCACCGACCTCTGCACCGCCTTCCTCTTGGGCTGCCCCTGGCTGCCGGTGCGTCGGGGCGTGATCCAGTGCCGGGGGCTCGGGGCCAAGGTTGAGTCCTGGGACGAGGCGGGCCAGCCCCACCTGGACCGCGTCGGCGAGCTGGTGATCACCGAGCCGATGCCGGCCATGCCCCTGTACCTCTGGGGCGACCTCGACGGGACGCGGTACCGCGAGAGCTACTTCTCGGTCTACCCGGGCGTGTGGCGGCATGGCGACTGGGTGCGCATCCGCAGTGACGGTGGGGTGGTTATCTCCGGGCGGTCCGACTCCACCATCAACCGCCACGGGGTGCGCATCGGCACCTCCGAGATCTACCGGGCAGTCGAGGAGATGCCGGAGGTGGCGGACAGCCTGGTGATCGACCTGGATCGGCCTCAGGGCGGATCGGTGATGTTGCTCTTCGTGGTCCTGGCCCAGGGGCGGCAGCTGAACTCGGATCTGGTCTCGGCCATCCGCTCCCGGCTGCGGGTACGCATCTCACCGCGACACGTGCCCGACCGCATCCTGGAACTGGAGCGGGTCCCCAGAACGCTGAGCGGCAAGAAGCTCGAGGTCCCGGTCAAGCGGATCCTGCAGGGCGCGAGCCTCGAGGCGGTCGCCAACCCCGACGCGCTCCAGGACCCGCGATCGCTCGAGCCCTTCCTGCGCTGGCGGGCGGAGCTGACCGGGGACGGCAGTTGAAGCTGACCTATCATCGCTGGCCTGGTGCCCTGCAATAGCTGCTCCGCCTCTGTTGCGTCCGCCCGATTGCTGAGGTCCTGGAACTGATGCCCAGGGGCATCCGGGGCCGCCGCGCCCTCGCCCTCGCCGCCCTGGGTGGTGGGGGCGTGGCGGCGCTCACGGCGCGGGTCGTGGTGCGACGCCGGGAGGTCAACTGGCAGCCCCCCGATCGGACCCGGCAGGAGGCCTTTCTCAGCGTCCAGACCCTCGGCGACGGCAACCGGCCGGTCGTGCTGCTCCATCCCCTCAGCGGGACGGCGGAGTACTTCGGCGCCGCCTACGACGAGCTGGGAGGTCCCGGGCCGCTAGTGGTGCCTGACCTACTCGGCTTCGGGCTCTCGCCTCGCCCGGAGCAGGGCTTTGGGCCCGAGGCCCAAGTCGCCGCCTTGGCGCGCACCCTGGGCGAGCTGGGCATCACCGGTCCCGCGCTCTGGGTTGGTCACGGCACCGGTGGGGTGCTCGCCATCCTCGCCGCCTCCCGGCACCCGGAGCTGGTGCAGGGCGTGGTGGCGGTCAGCCCCCTGCTCTATCGCAGCCGTGGGGCAGCCCGGCAGCGCCTGCGCCAGCTGCCGGTCGCTCGTGGGGGCGGCGACGGCTCCCTGCGCCAGGTGGGGGGCCGGCTCGCGGACTGGCAGCGCCGGCTCACCGCCGGGCCGGCGTTCGGGCCGGAGGCGAGCACGCAGGCGGTGCGCGAGCTCATCGACGGCTTAACTGAGCTGGCGGGGGCCATGGTGGGCCTGGAGGCCGATGGGGCGCCGGTCCGTCTGGTGCTGCCCGCCAATGACCCCGTGATCGATGCCGCCTGGCTGGCCGAGTTGAGCTGTGCTCACCCGCGGGTGAGCATGGCGCTGCTCCCCTTTGGCGACCACCGCCTGCCGCTGACCCATCCCGACGGGTTGCTGGTCGCGATCGACCGCTTCCGCGACTC
>JBOHUK010000220.1:0-7204 GCA_050734395.1 Candidatus Dormibacteria bacterium | reverse complement strand
TCGCCGAGGACGTCTTCCACGGCTGGGACTTCGAATCCGCACTGCGCCGGCTGCTCAACCAGGGATTCAAGGACAGTCAGGGCCGGCGCCTCCAGGGGCTCGAGGAGTTGCTCGAGCAGGTTCGCCAACAGCGCCAGCAGCGCCTGGAGCGCTTCAGCCTGGAGGGGATCTTCAAGGACATCCGCGAGCGTCTGGACCGCATCCTGCGCCTGGAGCGCGAGGGGATCGAGGAGCGCCGCCGGCAGGCACGCGGGGGGCCGTCGGAGAGACTGGTGGAACGCCTGGCGGCCGGGCGGCTCGAGACGCTGGAGGGGCTGCCTCCGGAGCCGGGCTCGGCCATCCGCGGTCTCCAGGACTATGAGTTCCTGGATCAGCGGGCGGAGCAGGAGTTTGCGCAACTGCTCGCCGAGCTGCGCCAGCAGCTCCTGGAATCCCACTTCCGCCAGCTCGGGCAGTCGCTGGCCGAGATGGGGCCTCCGGAGCGGGCGCGGATGCGGGAGCTGCTCTCGGATCTGAACGCCATGCTGGAGCGCCACCTGTCGGGGCGGGATCCCCACTACTCAGAGTTCATGGACAAGTGGGGCGACTACTTCCCCGACCACCCAGCGGACCTGGAGGCGTTTCTCAGCCAGCTGCAGCAGCAGATGGCGGAGCTGGGCGGCCTCTTGGAGTCGCTGGACCCCGAGGCGCGATCGCAGCTGGAGCAGGCGATGCGCTCGGCCCTCCAGGACCAGCCCCTGGAGGAGGAGCTGGCCCGCCTCGGCCAGCTCCTGGGGCGACTCAGCCCGGGCGGCCCGCGCCCCCACCGGCAGGGCTTCTCCGGGGGGGAGGAGCTGGACCTGCCCGGCGCCCTGGACGTAATGGGCCAGCTCCAGCGCCTGGAGGGCCTGGAGCGGGCGCTACGCCAGGCCTACTCCGGCCAGGAGCTGCCCGCGGAGGTGCTGCGCGAGATCGAGCAGGCCCTCGGGCCCGAGGCCGCTCGCAGCCTGGCCGGGATCCAGCAGCTCCTGCGCCAGCTGGAGGAGCAGGGACAGGTGCGGCGCGGCCAAGGGGGGCTGGAGCTGACCCCGAAGGGGGTGCGGCGCCTGGGACAGCGCGCGCTGGGCGACATCTTTCGCGACCTGAAAGCGGACCGCTTCGGGGGGCACGGCCTGAGCGCCCCCGGGTCCGGCAGCGAGCCCGGGGAGGGCAGCAAGCCGTTCGAGTGGGGCGAGCCCTTCCGCCTCGACGTCCAGCGGACGCTGATGAACACGCTGCGCCACAACCATGGAGACCGCCCGCTGCGCCTCCACCAGTCCGACTTCGAGGTGATCGAATCCCAGCGCAGCGTGCAGACCAGCACCGTGCTGATGCTGGACATGAGCCGCAGCATGCCGCTGCGCGGCTACTTCTATGCCGCGAAGAAGATGGCGATGGCGCTGGACTCCTTGATCCGCTCGCAGTACCCCCGCGACAGCCTGTACGTGGTCGGATTCTCTGACTATGCAAGGGAAATCGGTGCCAATGACCTGGCGCAACTCTCGTACAGCGAGTACGTGTACGGCACGAACATGCAGCACGGACTGATGCTGGCGCGCAGGCTGCTCAACCGCCATCGCGGCGGCAACCGCCAGATCATCATCGTCAGCGACGGCGAGCCCACCGCCCACATGGAGGAGGGTGGGCGCGCAGTCTTCTATTACCCCCCCATGCCCGAGACATTCCACAAGACACTGCTCGAGGTGCGGCGCTGCACCTCGGAGCACATCGTCATCAACACCTTCATGCTCGAGAGCAACCAGCACCTGGTGCAGTTCATAAAGCAGCTGACCCGGCTCAACCGGGGCCGCGCCTTCTTCGTCAGCCCCGACCGGCTGGGAGACTACGTGCTCGTGGACTACGTCGCCTCCCGGCAGCGGAGTGCCTGACCCTTGCCGGTGACGCGCCTGGACCCCGCCCGCCGCCAGTTCCTGGAGCGGATAGCGACCCAGCTCCGGGCCCGCTACCCGGGCTGGGAGTTCCTGGCCCGGGATGACGACTTCTCGGTCCTGGGACGCCGGGGCGAGGCCCAGGTCTCGCTGGCGCTGGAGCCGCTCTACGACACCACGACCCAGCCCGGGGCGGTGGTGCCCCAGGAGATCTCGGGCTTCGTCGCCCGCCTGGCCCCGCGGCTCAGCGCCGCCGAGCAGTCGCCGGGGCGCGACACCCCGCTCCCCGACCCCGGTGCCCTGCTCTGGTGCGTCCGTGAGCAGCGCAGCATCCGCGCCTTCAGCCGCTTCGCCGAGCTGGCCTGCCGCCAGCTGCCCGCGGGGCTGCTGGCCTTCGTCGCCGAGACCCTCCCCGGGGAGGCGCTGCGCGGCGTGTCCCGCGACGACGCCCAAGCCGGGGGACTGGAGGAGGCAGACCTGGTCACGCACGCAGACCGCAACACCCGTCGGCGCCTGCGGCGCTGGCGCGAGGTGATGGATGCGGAGCCCGGCCAGCTCCGCTGGCTGTTCACCGACGACCAGCTCTTCGCCAGCAGTCTGCTGGTGGTTCCCGAGTTCCTGGAGGAGCTCTGCCTCCGGGGAGGGGGGCAGGCCGCGCTGGCCGTCCCGGACCGCGGCATGGTGGTGGGGGCGGTCGGCACGGCCGCAGAGCCCGAGGCCATGGTCCAGGTTTCGCGCCGCCTCTACCGGCTGGCCACTCACCCTCTCAGCCCGCTGGTGCTGCGCGCCCGCAGCGGGCTGCTCGAGGTGCACCCGATCGAGGCTCAGCGCGCCGCCCGGCCCTCCTTCCTGCAGCGCCTCCTGGGCAGCCCGCGCCCTTGAGCCTGGGCGAGGCTCCGGCGGCCTTGCGGACTGAGCTGGAGGAACTGCGCCGCCGCGCCGAGGAGCGTTACGGCAGTGCGCTCATCGAGGTCTGGACCCGCCCCACAGAACTGCGCGGCGTCGTGGCCCTGGAGTCCCAGGCCGAGGAGCTGGCGCGGATGCTCCATGCCCACTGGCCCCAAGCGGAGCCGCACCTGGTGGTGCTGGCCCGGCGACGGGCGCGCCTCGGGCTGGAGGCGGCAGACGGCGTGCTCGAGGTGCTCCGGCGCCCCGGGGGACGGGAGCTCACGACCCAGCTGCTGCCTGGAGACCCACCGGCCGAGGTCCTGGCCCGGCGGGACGGCCACTACTTGGTCCGCGCCGCGGGGGAGGCGCTGGGGTGGGTCGTCAGGGGGGCGGGGCGGCGCGTGCCGGCCCCCGGCCCTGCCTTGGCGCCGCCCCAGACCTACGACCGGGAGCTGGTGATGAGCGCGGCCCTGGCGCTGCTCGGCCGCGACTATGTCTTCGGCGGCACCGGCGGGCCGGGAGTGGACTGCTCGGGCCTCACCTGGCGCGCCTTCCAGGCGGCCGGGGTGGCGCTGCCGCGCAACAGCCGGGCACAGCGCCGGGTGGGCCGCCGGGTGCGCCTCAGCGAGCTCGAGGGCGGGGACCTGGTCCTGGCGGTCCACCGCTCGTCGCGGCGCACCAGCCATGTGGCGTTGGCCCTGGGGCCAGAGGAGCTCGTCCACGCCTGCTACGAGCAGCGGCGGGTGCTGCGCGAGCCGCTGGCGGAGTTCACGCGGCGCTACCAGGTGCTGAGCGTGCGCCGGCTACCGGGGGCGCGGCCGGAGCTCGGCTAACCTTGCCCTTGATGCAGGCACCCGGGGCGGCGGCCCCACCAGGCCCGCCGTTGCCCAGCCCGCCGCTCCGGCTGCCGCCCCGGCTGCAGGGACTGCGGCAGAGCCGCTTGGACGTCGTCGGGGTTGCCAGCGTCGAGGGTGGCGAGCTGGTCCGCTACCTGCTGGCCGCCGGCTTCACCAAGGTGGTGGGCCACGACCGGCAGCCGGACCTGGAGAGCCTGCGGCGGGCCCATGCCCTGGCCCATGCCGGGCTGGCCCGGGAGGAGCGCTCCGCCCGGCTGGCGGCCCTGCTGCAGGGGCTTTCCGGGCTGCACCTCGGTCCCTCGTATCTGGAGGGGGTGGAAGAGGCGGAGCTGATCCTCCCCACCCAGGCCTGGTTCCTCTCCCCGGCCAACCAGCCCCTGCAGGAGCTGCAGGCGCAGGGGCGACCCTTCTACTCACTGATCCAGGCGTACCTGGACCTGGCCCCCGAGGCGGTGGTCGGGGTGACCGGCACCCACGGCAAATCCACCACCACCGCGATGCTGGCGGGGATGCTGCAGGGCAGCGGCCACTTCCAGCAGGTCTGGCTGGCGGGCAACGACCGCCACAACCGCCAGGCGCTCGTCGAGCTGGCGTTGGCCGCCGGCCCCAGCTGCCTGGTGCTCGAGGTGAGCAACCGCCAGCTGCTGCAGATGGACCGGGCCCCCCGCGTCTCCTGCCTCACCAACATCTCCCCCAACCACCTAGACGAGCACGGGGGGCTCCAGGGCTACGTGGAAGCCAAGCGGCGGATCTTCGAGCTTCCCGGCTGCGAGGTGGCGGTGCGCAACGGCGAGGACCGGATGAGCCTGGAGGGACTGGGCGAGCTCCCCGACGGGATCCGCGAGCTCCGCTTCGCCTTCTCCGCGCCGGGGCTGGACCAGCTGGACGGTGCCTTCGTCAGCGACGGCCGGCTCTGCGTCCGCGAGGGCCTCGCCGAGGAAGCTCGGCTAGAGGTCCGCGAGCTCTCCCTGCCCGGCCGGCACAACCTGGCCAACGCCCTGGCGGCGCTGGCTGGGGCGCTGGCGGTGCTGGGACGGGGCGAGGACCTGGCTCGGGCGGCTGCGGCGCTGCCCCGCTTCCGGGGCCTGCGCCACCGCATTGAGCTGGTGTGGCAGTCGGCCGGAGTGGACTACTTCGACGACCTGTCCAGCACCACTCCGCAGTCCACCGTGGCGGCGGTGCGCGCCCTGGGCCGGGAGTGCGTCCTCATCTGCGGGGGGGACGACAAGGGGATCGGCTTTGAGGAGCTGGCGGGCCTGGTGGGGGGCTCGGTCGCCTGGGTCGTGCTCCTCCCCGGGGCGGGCGGGGAGCGGCTGGCCGCGGAGCTGCGCCAGCAGGGGCGGGGGGAGAGCCTGCGGTTGGTCCCAGACCTGGCCCAGGCGGTGGAGCTGGCCCGCTCCCTAGCCCGCCCCGGGCAGGCGGTCCTGCTCTCCCCCGCCTGCCCCGGCTTCTTCAGCTCCCACTACCGGGAGGGAGGGTTCCGCCAGCTGCTCCGCTCCGCTACTTCTCCTCGTCCACGAAGGCCGACAGGGTGAGAGGCGACATGGCCACCAGCTCGAAGGTGGCGCCGCAGTTGGGGCAGTCGACCAGGTCCCCCACCGCCTGGGTGTCGCTCAGGTCCAGCTCGGCCCCGCAGTCCGGGCAGTCCTCGCCGCTCTGGTCCGCCACCCCGTTCCTCCATGCCCGCCCCCGCCGCTGAGCCGGCCACCGGGCCGGGGCAGTGGGTCCACTTGCCGCTCTTCGGGCTGAGTGTAGCCCCCAGCTCCCGGCTCACCCTGGGAGAGGCTGAGACGCCCTTGGAGCCCGCTCCCCAGCTGGGAGCGGAGCTGGGCATCCCCGGGCTCTGGCTGAAGCGCGAGGACCTGTCCCCTACCGGGTCTCACAAGGCGCGGGCCATGGGCCTGCTGTGCTCGCTGCTTCGAGAACAGGGGCACAGCCAGGCGGTGATCTCCTCCTCGGGCAACGCGGCCCTGGCCGCCGCCGCCTTCTGCCGCCAGGGCGGCCTCTCCCTGCTCTGCCTGCTCTCGCCGCGCACCCCGCGGGCCAAGCTCGAGGCGGTGCTGGCCGAGGGCGCCACGGTCGTGCTCAGCGAGCGCCCGGTGGCACTGCTCCGCCACGCAGTCCGGGCCTGGGGCCTGAGTGACCTGCGCACCTCCACCAACCCCGAGGGCCCCACCGCCTACCGGGGGATCGCCGCCGAGCTGCTCCGCCAGGGCCTGCCGCCCGCGGGCGTGTTCCTCTACTCCAGCAGCGGCGCCACCGCACTCGGAGTCCTGGAGGGCTTCCAGCGGCTGCTGCCCGAGTCCGGGCGTCCCCAGGTCCACCCGGTCGAGATGGAGCCGGGTGGTGAGATCACCCGGCCCTGGTACCCGCCGCCCGCCCCATCGCCGGGGTTGAGGGCATGGGAGCCCGCCGGCGAGCTGGGTACGCGGCGTTCCCGGCTGGCGCCGCGGCTGCGGCGCGAGGCGCGGGCCAGCGGGGGACGGGGCTGGCGGGTGGGCAGTGCCGGCCTGGAGTGGGCGCGTCGCGCGGCGGACCGACACCGCCTGGAGACCTCCTGGGAGGGCCTAGCGGCACTCGGGGCCATGTCCCAGGCCTCCCTGCCCGGGCCCGGGCCCTGGGTGGCCGTGCTCTCGGGAGCGGCCTGGCAGCTCGACCTGGCGGCGGCCGAGGATCCCCGGTCGCTGGCGGCGCTCGCCGGCAGCGAGGAAGAACTGGACCGGGTCCTGGAGGGGGCGGGGTTCCTGCGCCAGGCGCCGTGACCGGTCGGGTCCTGTTCCTGGGTCCGGATCCCATCCCCGCATTGGGCGCCGGACTGGACGTGGTCTGCGCCGACAGCTGCGGGATCACCGCCGCCCCCGGGGCCCGCCTCGCCGAGCTGTGGTCCGACGGGCCTGCCTCCAGCGCCGCCCTGCTCCGGCTCGGGACGGTTCGCGACCAGCTGCTCCGCAGCGGGTCCACCCTGCTGGTGTGGAAGAGCTCGGCGGAGCTAGAGCGCCAGGCGGACGAGCTGGGCGTGACCCTCGCCAACTCGCCGGCCCGGGTGGCGCGCCGGCTGGAGAACAAGGCCCATTTCAGCCAGGCGGCGGCTGGGGCCGGCCTGCCCCTGGTCCCCACCGTCATCGGCCGGATCGGCAAGGACCTGTGGGCTCAGGCTGAGCGCCTGGCCCCGCCCTGGGTGGTCCAGCTGGCCCAGGGATTCTCGGGCCAGCACACCTACCCCGCCACCTCCCGCTCCGAGCTCGCGTTGCTCGGCGAGCGATTCCCTGACCGGCTGGCGCGGGTCTCCTCGCTGCTCGACGGGACCCCGGTCACCATCACCGGGGCGGTCGGGCCGCGCTGGATCGTGCTCGGCAAGCCCTGCCTGCAGCTGACCGGGCTGGAGGAGCTCACCCCGTATCCGCTGGGCTCCTGCGGCAACGACTTTGCAGCTCCCGTCCCCGGGCGGGAGGAGGTCGAGCGTCTGGGGCGGCGGGCGGCGGAGTGGCTGGGCGCGGAGGGCCACCGCGGTGTCTTCGGCCTCGACCTCATCGTCGACGGGGGCGGGCGGGC
>JBOHUK010000219.1:0-3692 GCA_050734395.1 Candidatus Dormibacteria bacterium | reverse complement strand
TGTTACCGAGCCCATGGGGGTGTCGGCGGCTGCTCGAGGCCAGCAGCAGGCGGGGTGTTTCGATGGAGTAGCCCGCGACCGCGACCGCTCGGGCGCGTTGCAGACGGTGCGCGCCACCTGCCTCCTCGGCGTAGACCACACCGGTCGCGGCGCCGGTGGCGTCGTCGATCTCCACCCGCAGGGCCATGGCGTCGGCCCGTATCTCGACCCCATGTTCCAGCGCGTCCGGCAGGTGGGTGACGAAGGGGCTGGCTTTGGCGTTGACCTTGCAGCCTTGTAGGCAGTAGCCCCGATAGATGCAGTGGGGACGGTTGCCGAAGGTGCCGTTGACGATCCCGACCGGCCCCGCCCGCATGGCGATCCCGAGGCGGTGGGCGCCCCGCCAGAGCACGGCCGCGGCCGCCGACACCGGGTGGGCGGTGAAGGGGTAGGAGTGGGGGTCGCCCCAGGGCCAGTCCTGGCCGGCGACCGGCAGCTCGCGCTCCACCCTCTCGTAATGGGGGCGAAGCTCCGAGTAGGCGATCGGCCAGTCCTGCCCCACCCCGTCCTGGGACCTGGTCCGGAAGTCGGAGGGGTGGAAGCGCGGGGTGTAGCCCGCGTAGTGGACCATGGAGCCGCCCACCCCCCGGCCGGAGTTGTTCTTGCCCAGCTCGACCGGGTGCTCGCCCCCGATGATCCGCTTCTCGTTCCAGTAGAGGCGGTGGGAGCCCGCCTCGTCGGAGACCCAGTCCTCGTCGGGGTGCCAGAAGGGGCCGGCTTCCAAGATCACCACCTTCCAGCCGCGCCGGGCGAGCCGCTGGGCCAGGACCGAGCCGCCGGCACCTGCCCCGACCACGCAGAGGTCCACCTCAAAGGAGTCGGGGTAGCGGGTCATGGTGGCCTCGCCGGGCAGGTTGCGGCGGTGGACGTCGAGCAGGTAGCGGGAGTCGTTGTCGCGCGGCCCCAAGGAGCCCTTGAGCAGGCGGCGGATCAATGGCTGCGCCCCACCACCTCGCGGACCGGGTCCTGGGCGGTCGCTCCCGGGCGCTCGAAGGGCTCGCGGGTGCTCACCGGCCCCAGGCGCATGTATCCCCTGGGGTAGGCGGGGCCGCCGAAGCCGATCTCATTCCACGCCCAGGGGTGGGCGTAGAAGGCGGAGAGGATCATGCGCATGCAGACCGACCAGGCCCGCTTGACGTTGAGCCGCTCAAATGAGGGGGAGCGCAACTCCCCCCGGGACAGGTCGTCGACGATCGCCAGCTGCTCCGAGACCTCGAGCGACGCCAGCCGGGCGCCCTGGTGGCGCTCTCGGGCGACCTCATCAAGCCCCGCCAGGGTGAGCCGCCAGGTGTCCCGGTCGTCGGGCATGTCCTCGTACTGGAACCCGTCCAGGCGGCCATCGGCCAGCTTCAGGTCGATCATCTCGGCGACCGGGATCCGGGGCTCCTCGTCCTGCGCCACCGCCCGGTCGCAGAGCGCCCGCAGGGTGGGCAGCTCCTCAGGCGCGAAGAAGCGGAAGCTCCGCCCCACCGCCATCCGGTCGCGGATCACCTTGAGCGTCGCCGCATCCCAGCTGGAGGCGGCGTCGAAGACGTCGTAGTCGGGGTAGCGACCCACCATCTGGGGCGTTGTCCCCCGGCGCTGGCGGGGCAGCCACCCCGGGTCCGGCGCCCGCCCGTCGGGGCGGAGGTGAGGCAGGTGGTGGGGGAGGGTGAGGTCGATCTCGGGCAGGCGGTCCGGGAGCTCCTCCAGCGCCTCCACCCCTAGCGCTCCCGGCGCAAGAGCGCCGCCAGCAGCCCCATCCCCGCGACCAGGGTCATCAGGCCCGGCGCCGCGATCGGGGGACCGGTGGGCACGTTGTAGGAGGCGAGCTCCCATCCCCCAGGCTTGCGAGCCACCCCGCGGAAGTGGAAGTACTCCCCCAGCAGGCCGTTGGCCCCGTAGATCAGCGAGGTCACGGGCAGGGCGGTCTTGGCCCAGCGCTTGCTGAACACGCCCATCACGCCGCTGACCATCACCGGCGGGGTGAGCAGGATCGGGGTCCACATCCACTTGTTGCCAAAGCTGGCCTTGTAGTGCTCGAAGAAGACCTCCGCGGTGGTGACCGCCGCGGCGACGGCGGTCAGGCCCGACAGCGAGCGCTCGAAGTAGCCGTGCTGCACGTTGCGCACCATCCGGTCGATGACATGGACCGCCTCCCCGGGCGGTGGGGCTGGGTTGGCGCCCAGGGGTCGTCTCACCTCAGCGCCCCGGCACCAGTTGCTCGGCCACCTCCTTGACACCCTCCAGCGCCCCCCGCCAGCCCTCGTCCCAATCACCGAGCGTGGACTTGAAGAGAGCCTTCGCCTGCTTGGCCGTGATGTGGGGCGGGATGGGCGGTTCGTCGGGGCTGGTGAGCGCGTCGACGATCACCGGGCGATCGGCGGCGAAGGCGGCGTCGAAGGCCCCCTCGATCTCGTCCGGCTTGGTCACCTTGATGCCCTTGAGGCCGATCAGGTCGGCGTAGTCGGCGTAGGAGACGTAGGGGATCTGCTGCGAGGCGGCGAAGCTGGGATCGCCCTCCATCGCCCGCTGTTCCCAGGTGACCTGGTTGAGGTCCTCGTTGTTGAGCACCAAGACCACCAGCCGCGGGTCCTTCCAGGTCCTGTAGTACTTGAGGGCGGTCAGCATCTCCGCCATGCCGCCCATCTGCATCGCCCCATCTCCGACCATGGCGACCGACACCCGGTCGGGGAAGGCGAACTTGGCGGCGATGGCGTAGGGGACGCCGGGGACCATGGTGGCCAGGTTCCCCGAGAGCATCGCCTTCATCCCGCTCCGGATCCGGACGTGGCGGGCGTACCAGTTGGCGGCGGACCCGGAGTCGGAGGAGAGGATGGCCCGGTCGGGCAGGTGGCGGGAGAGGGAGGAGAACAGCCCCTGGGGACGGAGCCGGCCATTGAGCTCCTCGGGCCGGCCGCGGACCTCCATCAGGCTCCACCACTCGCTGACCTCTCCCTCGATCTTCTCCTGCCAGCTGCGGTCCTCCTTGCGCTGCAGCAGCGGGAGCAGCTCCTCCAAGGTGTCGCGGGAGTCCCCCACCAGCGCCAGATCCATGGGGTAGCGGAGCGAGAGATTGCGGGCCATGAGGTCGATCTGGACGGCCTTGGCCTGGCCCGGGTGGGGCAGGAACTCGGAATAGGGGAAGCTGCTGCCCACCATCAGGAGGGTGTCGGCGCCTTGCATCAAGTCCCAGGAGGGTTTGGTGCCGAGAAGCCCGATCGCCCCGGTGCAGTAGGGGACGTCGTCGGGGACGGCCGCCTTGCCCAACAACGCCTTGGCGATCCCGGCCCCCATGCGGTCCGCCACTTCCAGCACCTGGTCGGTGGCGTGGAGGGCGCCCTGGCCCACCAGCATCGCGACCCGCTCGCCCCGGTTGAGAATCGCCGCCGCATCCTCGAGCTGAGCGCGCGTGGGGATCTGACGCTGCGGCCACCAGCCCACCCCGGAGTGCACCGTGTGGGTGGCGATCGGCTGCTCGGGGACCGCCGGCTGGTCCTGCAAGTCGGCGGGGAAGATCACGCAGGTCACCGTGCGCTCCGCTTGGGCGATGCGCAGCGCCCGGTCAATCATGTGCCGCACCGTCGACGGCTCGCTCACCTGCTGCACGTAGGCGGAGGCCACGTCTGAGAAGAGCTGCAGCAGGTTGACCTCCTGCTGGAAGTCGCCGCCCA
>JBOHUK010000218.1:0-1736 GCA_050734395.1 Candidatus Dormibacteria bacterium | reverse complement strand
TAAACATTCAGCCCGGTTCCTGAACTGCGATGGAGCTGTTGGTGATGTGGTTCTCGGCGTGTCGGTGTGTCGGTCACGGTGTGATCGGCTGGGATGCGCTTTGATCTTCTGGTGTCCGGGCTGGAGGAGATGTCGCGCGATGAGCTGATCGTTGTTGTGCGCCGTCAGGCTGGGCGGATCACCGCACAGGACCAGCGGATCACCGTGCAGGCGGGGCAGCTCGCGGAGCTGATGGAGACCAACGAGGTGCTGGCCGGCAAGCTGGCGCGGTTGGAGCATCTGCTCTCGCGTAACTCGGGGAATTCTTCGAGCCCGCCGTCGAAAGACGGCGATCCGGGCCGGACCCCGCCGCCACCCAAGCGCGGCGGTGATGGCGTGAAGCGGTCCAAGGGCAAGCAGCCCGGGGCGCCGGGATCGCACCTGGCCTGGACTGACACCCCTGATGAGCTCCAAGACCGGTTTCCCGCGGGGAGCTGTGGCTGCGGGAGCGACCTGGGCGCCGCCCGCGATCTCGGGGTGGTCGACCGTTACCAGCAGCATGAGATCCCGCGAGTCAGTGTGCGGGTCACCCAGTACCAGCAGCACCAGGTGCGGTGCGACTGCGGGGCGCTCCACACCGCGCCCCGGCCCGAGGGTGCCCGGCCCGGCCCGGTCGGCTACGGCCCGAACCTGCAGGCGTTCGCTGTGTACCTGATGGTGGTGCACTTCCTGCCCGCGCACCGGGTCGTCGCGCTGCTGGAGTCGCTGACCGGCGCGGCCCCCTCGGTGGGGTTCGTGCACGGCATGCTCAACCGCACCGCCGGGCTGCTGGGCGTGGTGCACAACCGGATCCGGACCCTGATCACCCTGGCGCACGCGGTGTGCTGCGACGAGACCCCGCTGCGGGTCGGCCCCAGGACACCGAAACCGGGCAAGAAGAAAGCTGAGCGGTACCTGCTGGTCTTCTGCACCGAGCTCTACACCCACTACCTGCTCGGCGACCGATCCCTCGCCACGTTCACGGACTCGGTGCTCACCGACCTCGGCGCGCGCCCAGACGGGTCAGCGATCATCGTGCACGACCGATACCAGAACTACGACAGCCCCCAGCTCGGCACCTTGGTCCACCAGTTGTGCACCCAGCACCTCCTGCGTGATCTCGAGGGCGCCGCGCAGGTCTACCCCGACGCGGTGTGGCCGACCCAGATCGCCGACGCCCTACGCGGGCTGATCCACCACGCCAACCTCGCCCACGACCAAGGACTCAACGCGATCGCCGAGGACACCAAGACCGCGCTGATCACCCGATTTCGCGACGGAGTCCTGGTCGGACTGTCCGACACCCTAGGCCCCGGCACCCGCCCCGGGCAGAACAAGGCCCGGTGCCTGCTGGAAGTCCTGCGCGACCGACCCACCGACGTGCTGCGCTTCGCCCACGACCTCCACGTGCCCCCCACCTCCAACCGGGCCGAACGCGACCTGCGACCCAGCAAATGCCAACAAAACACCTCCGGGCGCCTGACCAGCGAAGAACGCACCCGCGACCGCTACACCATCCGCGGCTACACCTCCACCGCGATCAAACACGGCCACGACGCACTCACCGCGCTCCGCGACGCGATCACCGGCCGACCCTGGACACCCGCACTACCCGCACCCACCTAAGCCCACACACCAACCACCGAACACCACCGGAGGCAACACCGCCCGGTGATCAAACCATGCCCCACACCAACCCGGCCCGGCTGAATGTTTAC
>JBOHUK010000217.1:0-8901 GCA_050734395.1 Candidatus Dormibacteria bacterium | reverse complement strand
TGCGCCAGTACTTCCCCAAGGGCACCGACCTGTCCTTGCTCTCCCAGGCCGACCTTGACGCCGTGGCCCAGCAGCTCAATGGACGCCCTCGACAAACCCTCGGCTGGATGACACCATCACAGCGCTTGTTCGCTGAGGCCGTTGCGGGCACCGCCTGAATCCAAGCCCGAAGGCCCACACGGGCACCACGGTCGTTTTAAGTTCGAATTCGAAGGTTGGTCTAAAGCGCCGACCTTCATGCTCGCCCGTTCAGATTACGTTCCACTCGCGGCGTGTGAGCTTAGATGAGGCCCCGCCGAAAGATTGAGTCCTGCTGGTGCTCTCTGTGGGCGCGAAGGACTCGGGCTTGCCAGCTATCGGCCGGCGCGCAAGCACCCTCGATGTCTCTCGGACCAATCCTGTCTGGCCGTCAGCTACGGCTGGGTGCCGCTGCTCGCAGCGCCACAGCCAACCCCTCTCGCTCCCGCTGGCGGATCCACTCGGACTCTGGTCGTTTGAGGTAGTCGAATATCCCGCAAGCTTGGAGTTCCTCGGGAAGGTCCTTGGCCCTCGGAACAATGTGAACATGGAGATGCTCGAAGCCGGGCGCCTCCGCGAACATGGCGGCGTAGGTCTTGGCGCACCCAAGCACCGCAATCAGCGCTGCCGAAGCTCGCTTCAGTAGGTCGCCCAGAGCTTTGGCCTCATCCGGGGACAGCTCGTGGAAGGACTCAACGTGCCGCAGGGGGAGTACCACCAGCCAACCCAGAAGGGCAGAGTTGAACGAGTGGGCGACCACCCAGCCGCTCTCCACCCAGATAGCCTGGTCAGGGCGCGCCGCGTCCAGTTTGGCGTTCTGCCCGCACGAGTAGCACGGCACCCTTGGTTCATTCACTCCAAGCCGCCCCTCGGGGCCAGGCGGGTACCACCACATTCTGTATTGGCTCGAGAGTTATAGAGGCCAAACTCTCGGTCAGGGGCCCGAGTACTGGTCTCGTGCGCGTCGTGGCGCTGCTCGGGGACGCCTTCTCCTCCACCGCCGACCGGAATAGCCTCAGGCGCGTAGCACATACTCGCGGATCTACAAGCTCGGTACTCGACCCAGGCACACGCCGACCCCAGTTGCCCTGGATGACGTTGCCGCCAGCCGTGTCGTCGATCGCAGCCGCCTCTCGCGACTCGTCCAGCACCCCGATGTTGGTAGCGACTACGTCGCACGCGCGCTTTGCCAGTCCCGCAATTTGGTTGCCGGAACGGCGCGGCAACTCGGGAACAGGACACCCTGACATCCTCAACCGGCCTCCGCCTGCTCGGCCGCCTCTTCCAGACGGCGCCGGTAGGCGTCCCACCAGGAGGGGTCGCCGGACGGCATCGAGTCATCGCCCCGGCGCCATCCCGCTGAGCCGTCGATCAGCTCGCGGACGATGTCGGAGTGGCCGGCGTGGCGGTTGGTCTCGGCGATCATGTAGACAGTGATGCGCAGCAGGGTGACCCTGTTCCCCGGATCCCACCACGGCACGTGCCCGATCGTGTCCAAGTCCAAGTCCCGCAGGGTGGCGTCGGAGTGCGCCCACACCCGGCGGTAGAGGTCGACTATCGACTCCGGCGTCTCCTCGGCGCTGGCCCACATGTCACTGTTGGGCTCGTAGTCGTCACCGAACCAGCGCTCCGTCTCCTGAAAGGGCCGGCCGAAGGTGGCTCCCAGGTAGCCCGACTCAACGATGGCCAGGTGCTTGACGACCCCGATGAGGTTGGTGCCGGTTGGCACCATCGGGCGCCGGACCTGGAACGGGGGTAGGCCCTCCAACTTCCAGATGACCGCATCCCTGGCCTCTTGGAGGTCCTCGTGGAGCTTCTCTTTGATCTCCGCTTCACTCATGGCATCTCTCCCGCAATCCGGCCTCGGGGCTCACCGTCGCCATCTTAGAGGCAGATTAGCATGTGCCTATCAAAGAGGGGAGCGGCGAGTTCAGTGAGTTGAACCAGCCTCGAATGCTATAGTCTTCTGACTATGAGCCCGGTCGACCTTAGCGCCGGCCTGCGACGACCGCTCGTCGGCCCCTCGGCGCCCCTCGAGCTGCTGTGGGTCGGCCACCAGCTGCTCAACCCCCAGCACTTCAGCACGGACCACTTCGCCGCCCTGGGTCAGCAGCGCAAATCGGACTTGGCCAGCCGGCTGGATCGCTTCTGGAACGACGGCGTCAGCGGCGGGGCCGCTGAGTTCGTCATCCTCGCGGATCTGGCTGGCGAGCTGCTGGCGGAGCGACTGGACGGCCTGCTGGAACGAGCGCCCGCGGATGCCGGTAGCAACTTGCGCCTGCGGTCCGAGGATCCCGGTGACCGCATCCGAATGGTGGAGCGGGTGGGGCGCCTGCAGCGCGAGCCGAAGCTGTGGCAGACCTATTTGGCGCTGATGCGGGAGATCTGGGGCGCTGTTCAGGACGAGTGGCTCTCGGTGGGGCTTCCCATGGTACGCCGGGCCACCGACCGGGTGGTCCGGGGTTTGGAACGCGGCGACGACTTGGTGGAGGCGGCCGCGCCCGCGATGGCACTGGTCCGCCGCAAGCGCGCGGACTGGGCGGCGCTGGTGGACGAGGGGACGGCCGAGGGACGTCTGGCCCTGATCCCGAGCTTCTTTGGCGGTAGCTGGAGCCTCTGGGACCTTCCCGAGCACATGGTGGTGGGCTTCGACGTCAGTGGCCACCACGCTCGCGTTCTGGAGGAGGCGGGCCGTTCCCTGGCGCCGCGGCTACGAGCGCTGAGTGACCCGACCCGTCTCAATCTGCTGGTGCACCTGGCCAACCACCCGACGAGCGTCGGCGAGCTGGCTCAGATGTTCTCTCTGGCCCAGCCCACCGTCAGCGCCCACCTGCGGGTACTGCGCGAGGCCGGGCTGGTCGACGGCGCCCGCCAGGGCGGCCGCACCATCTACCGCTCGGACGCCCGCCAGTTGGGGCGGTTGCTGCGTGAGACGGCAGAGCGCACCTCCGCCAACCTGGGCGCCTAGGGCTCGCGTCCAGGGCCTGCCGCCGCCTCATCGATCCAGGCGGCCAGCACGGAGAAGCCTGCGTCCATCCAGGAATCGTTCGCGATATCGATCCCGCAGCGCGCGAGGATCGCCTGAGGGGGCGCCGCGCCACCGTCGGCGAGCAGGTCTAGGTAGTGGGGGACAAACCCTGTCGGGTCGGCCTGGTAGGCGGCATAGAGGGCCAGGGAGGCCAGGTGGGCGAATGAGTAGGCGTAGGTGTAGAAGCGGGTGAACACGAAGTGGGGGATGCGCGCCCAGGTGGTCCCGTAGGACTCGGGCAGCGCTACCGCCTCCCCGAAGTACTGCCGAGCCGACTCCGTCCAGATCTGGGTCAGGCGGTCGGGGTTCAGGCTCTCGCCGCCATCCCGGGCCAGGTAGGCCCTCTGCTCGTAGCGGGTCATCATGGTTTGGGCGAAGAGCGTGTTGAGCGACCGGTCGATCCGGGCGCAGAGCAGGCTCCAGCGAGCCTCCTGGCGCGCCCGCCGCAGCTGGAGGTCAAAGAGCAGCATCTCCTGGAACGTGGAGGCAGCCTCGGCGATCACCAGGGCCGGCTCCCAGCCAAAGGGGCCCTGACGTCCCTTGGCGAGGTCGTTGTGCAGCCCGTGGCCGAGCTCGTGGGCCAGCGTCTGGACATCGCGCAGGGAGTCTCCGTAGCTGAGCAGCACATAGCTCGGGCGGGTTAGCGACACCCCCTCGCAGAAGGCCCCGCCCTGCTTGCCGCGCCGGGGCTCGGCGTCGATGCGCTCCTCGGCAAAGAAGCGCTCCGCGGAGCGCAGCGCTACCGGAGCAAAGGACCCACAGGCGGCGGCGACCAGGGCCCGAGCCTCTTCGTAGTCGTACCTGGGAGACTCTCCCAGCGGCGCGTAGAGGTCGTAGAGCTCGAGCCGTTCGACCCCGAGGAACCGGGCCTTGCCGGCGAAGTAGCGCTGTGCCAGCGGGTAACGGGCCTGGACCTCGTCGAGCAGGGAGTCCACGCTGGCGTCGGGGAGATCGTTCTGGAGGTTGGTCTGGCTCATCGGGTGGGGGCCGGGCCCGGCGTAGCCGCGGAGCCGGTCCATGGTGAGCCGGTCGCTGACCAAGGCGTCGTAGACGCTGGCGAGGACCGGGAGCCAGGGCCGGGTGGCCTCGAAGGCGGCGTCAAAGGCGGCCCTCCGCGTCGCGCCGCTGGGGCTGCTGGTGAGGGTCACCACCTCGTCCAGCGTGTGAGGTCGGCCTCCGCCCAGGCTGGGCTGGCTTACCGTGATCGCGGAGGTGGTCTTGGTGAAGAGCTCCTGCCAGGCCGACACCGCGCTGGACGAGCGTTCGCTGAGCGCCTCCTCCACCTCGGCCGAAAGGGAGTGGGCGGCGCGTGCGGTCAGGCGCTCCAGGTGGTAGCGAGCCGCGGCGACCTCAGGGCTGGCAGCAAGCGAGCGGGCAGTCGCGGGGTCGAGCCGCTGCCACTCGAGGTCAAAGAAACGAGTGGCGTTGCCGAACTCGATCCGGGTCCGCTCGGCCGACGCCCTGAGGTCCTGGTTCTCCACGGCGAGGCTGTCAGCCGATGCCCGCAGCTCGCAGTAGGAGAACGCGGCGCGGGCCTCCTCCAGGACCTGGCCAAGGGCGATGAGCAGTCGCGACAGTCCGTCAGGGCCGAGCTCGGCAACCTTGCCCTCGTGGGCTGAACGCAGCTCGCGGGCGCGCTCCAGCGCCTGCGCCACGGCCCTTTTGGCCGAGTCGCCGTCCGGGTGGATAGCCGCCAGATCCCAGCGCACCCCGGCCGCGCTCGAACCAGGATCGGCCGAGTCAGTGGCGTCGGGGTCGTTGCGCAAAGGTGACTCAGCGCTCAGCAAGGTGCCGGAGGGCTACCGCGCACGTTTGTGAGGGCTCGCCTCCCAAAACCGCCCATCCACCTCCGAATGGCCGCTACAACTGGTCTGTCTCCCACGCCACAGTCTCGCAGCGATGAGCCGGTGTCAGTTGGGTCCGGGCTTCTCAGGAAGGCGCGCGCCGGAAGGCGAGGCAGGCGTTGTGGCCGCCGAACCCGAATGAGTTGTTCAGCACCAACTCCGGGTCGACGCGGCGTGAGCCCTCAGTCACGTAGTCCAGGTCACACTCGGGGTCCGGCTCCTGGTAGTTGATGGTGGGCGGCACCCGCCCGTCCAGCAGCGCCATCACCGAGAAGATCGACTCGATCGCTCCGGCGCCGCCGAGGCTGTGCCCGGTCATCGACTTGGTAGAGGAGATGGGCACCCGCTTCGCGCGCTGCTCGCCCAGCACCTGCTTCACCGCCTTCGTCTCGGCGGCGTCGTTGAGCTGGGTGGAGGTCCCGTGCGCCTGGATGTAGTCCACCCCGTCGGGGCCGACTTCCGCCTTCTCCATGGCCCGGGTCATGGCGCGCCGGGCGCCACGACCGCTGGGATCGGGGGCGGTCAGGTGGTAGGCGTCGGCGCTGGCCCCGTAGCCCACCACCTCGGCGAGGATGCGCGCCCCGCGGCGCCGGGCCGTCTCCCAGTCCTCCAGCACCACAATGCCGCTGGCCTCGGCGACCACGAAGCCATCCCGCTGCTTGTCGAAGGGACGGCTGGCGTGGGCGGGGTCGGAGTTGCGCTGGGAGAGGGCACGCATGGCCGCGAAGGAGCCCACCGAGAGCGGGGTCACCGAGGCTTCCGTGGCGCCGGCCACGCAGGCCTGGGCATCGCCGCGGCGGATGATCTCGCTGGCCTCGCCGATGGCGTGGGCCCCGGTGGCGCAGGCGGAGACCAGGGCGAAGTTGGGCCCGCAGGCTCCCAGTTTCATCGAGATCTCGCCGGCCGCGATGTCCGCCAGGATCATGGGTACCGTAAACGGGCTGAGGCGGCGCGGCCCCCGGTCCGCCAGAGTGTGGCTGGCGTCCTCGGTGACCTTGAGGCCACCGATCCCGGAGCCGACGATGACCCCGACCTCGTCTCGATTGGAGTCGTCGATGCGCAGGCCAGACTGCTCCATCGCCTCCAGGGTCGCCGCCAGCGCGAATTGGGTGAAGCGCGCCGTGCGGTTGACCTGCTTGCGATCCAGGAAGTCGGTGGGCTCGAAGTCCCGCGCCTCGCCGGCAATCTGCGAGGCGAACCCATCCGGATCGAAGGCCTGGATGCGGCGGATGCCGTTGCGTCCCTCCAGCAGCGCCTCCCAGGTGGCGGCGACGCCGATGCCCAGGGGGGTGATCGCCCCCATGCCGGTCACGGCGACGCGGCGTAGGTTGGGCTTCGCGCCCTCGCTCACCGGCCACCCTCCTCATCTCGGCTCCGCCCGCGCTCGACGGGGCCACCAGCGGCCAGCGGGACATCGCCAGCCGCGGGGTCGTCGATGACGACCGGGGTGGGCTGCCAGCGCAGCAGCGTGCCCCCCCAAGTCAGCCCGGCCCCGAAGGCTACCAAACACAGGAGCTCCCCCTCGTGGCAGCGGCCGTCGCGGGCCGCCTCGGCCAATGCCAGGGGGATGGAGGCCGATGAGGTGTTGCCCATCCTCTCGACGTTGGAGGCGAAGCGCTCCATGGGCAGGCCCAGCCGGCCCGCGGCGGTCGCCAGGATCCGGGAGTTGGCCTGGTGGGGGACGATCAGCGAGAGGTCGTCGAGCGTGATCCCGGCGCTCTCGACCAGCCCGTTGACCACCTGCTCCAGGATCTTGGTGCTGAAGCGGAAGACCTCGCGGCCGTTCATCTGGATCACTCGGTCCAGGGCCCGCGGGCTGGCGGTGTAGGCGGGCCGCGCCGCCCCGGGGGGTAGCTCCGGCGCCGGGACGGTGTTCAGCGCCCACGCGCCCCCGCCGTCGGCGCCTAGGGTGCTGAGCAGGATCTCAGCGCCGGTGCCCTCTGCGGGTCCCACCAAGAGGGCCCCGGCGCCATCGCCAAACAGCACCGCGGTCGAGCGGTCGCTCCAGTCCACGACGCGGGTGAAGATTTCGGCATTCACCAAGAGCACCAGCCGGCTCATCCCGGCCTCGATGAGCGCGGTCGCCAGCGCCAGCCCGTACACCGCCCCCGAGCAGGCCGCCTGGATGTCGAACGCGGCCTGCGGCGGGCAGCCCAGCGCCGCCTGCAGGCGGCAGGCGAGGGATGGGAAGGTGGAGTCGGGCGAGCTGCTGGAGCAGAGGATCGTGTCCACCTCTGCCGGGGCACGGCCGCCGGCAGAAAGCGCGGCCCGCGCGGCGCGCAGCGCCAGGTCGAGCAGGGTGGTGTCGCCCTCGGCGACGCGCCGCTCCCGGATCCCGGTGCGAGATTGAATCCACTCGTCCGAGGTGTCGAGGAAGCCCTCGATCTGGGCGTTTTCAACCCGGTTAGCGGGTAGCGCAGTGCCGATTGAGATAACCCGGGCCCTTCCCGCCAGGGGCAGGTGCCCGTTCCTATCCGGGGCCTTGACGGCGCGCTCCCAGGATTGGCCCACGCAGACTCCAAGTCCACAGGGCGCCTGAGGTTACGCCGCCGTAACCTTGGGGCCGCCTTCCGGACTGTGCTTGAGTCGGCCCGGAGGCTGTGGTGGTGGCGCGCCCCGCCACCACAAGCCGCCGCGAGGGAGGAACTGATGACGGCGAGCCCGAGCCGCGCTCCGGTCGCAACACCCGCCAGCGGGGAGGCGGTCGTCTGCGACGTCTGCCACGCGTCGCAGAGCGCGGAGGAGGCTCGCACCAATCTCTACGTCTGCCCCGCCTGTTCTGCCCACCGCCGCATCAGCGCCCATGAGCGGGTCCGCCAAGTGGCCGACCCCGGCAGCTTTCGTGAGTGGGACCGAGACCTGGAAGGGCACGACCGGCTGACCTTCTTCGACACGCGGCCCTATGAGGAGCGTCTCGACGAGGCCCGCTTGCGGCAGAAGCTGCCCGACGCTATCCTCTCCGGCTCGGCCCGGATCGGCTCGGTGCCAGTGGGACTCGCGGCCTTCGACTTCGGCTTCCTGGGCGGAAGTCTCTCCACCGCCGTCGGCGAGCGCCTGGCCCGCGCGATCGAGGCCAGCGCTGAGCGGCGCATCCCCTTCGTCTGCGTGACCGCCTCGGGCGGGGCGCGCATGCAGGAGGGGGTGTTCTCGCTGATGCAGATGGCCAAGAGTGTGGCAGCGCTGCATCAGCTGGCCGAGCGCCACCTGCCCTTCATCTCCATCCTCGCCGACCCCACCATGGGCGGCAGCATCGCCAGCTTCGCGGCGCTCGGCGACGTGATCCTGGCCGAGCCCAAGGCGATGATCGGGTTCACCGGGGCCCGCGTGATCACCCAGGCCACCTACGAGCAACTACCGGCGGGGTTCCAGACCGCCGAGTTCCACCACGCCCGTGGGCTCATCGACCGGGTGGTGGACCGCCGCGAGCTGCGCGACGTGCTGGCCCAGCTGCTGAAGGTGCTGGCGGCACGGCCGGGGGACGGCGACCAGTCGGCGGCATGAGCGCGCCCGACCCCGAGGGCAGCATCTCGGCCCAGGACCTGGCCGCGGCCTGGGCCCACGTCGAGGTCTCGCGCCACCCCGACCGTCCCTACTCCCTGGACCTGATCGAGCGCTGTCTGGAGGACTTCATCGAGCTCCACGGCGACCGCCAGGGAGGGGATGACGCCGCCCTGGTGATCGGCCTGGGCAGGCTCGCCGGGCAGCGGGTGGCGGTGGTGGCCAACCAGAAGGGTCGCACCCTGGAGGAGCGGGGCCGGCGCAATTTCGGCATGGCCCACCCCGAGGGCTATCGCAAGGCGCAGCGCCTCTTCGCTCTGGCCGGTCGCTTGCAGCTTCCGGTGCTGAGCTTCATCGACACCCCGGGCGCCTACCCGGGGGTCGCCGCCGAGGAGCGCGGCCAGGCCTGGGCCATCGCCCAGACCCTGGAGGCCCAGCTGGCCCTGCCCACCCCCTACCTCGCGACCGTGATCGGCGAGGGGGGCAGCGGGGGAGCGCTCGCCACCCTGCTCG
>JBOHUK010000216.1:0-2096 GCA_050734395.1 Candidatus Dormibacteria bacterium | reverse complement strand
CGCCTTGGTCGCGTACCGGCTTGGGGTCCGCCGTTTCGAAGGTTCCGTGGGCGGCATCGGAGGATGTCCCTTCGCACCGCGCTCCACCGGCAACGTCTGCAGTGAGGATCTGCTCCACCTCCTGCGGGGTTTGGGCGCGCACAGCACCATCGACCTGTCGGCGCTCTGCGGCATCGCCCAGGGACTCGAGCATGAACTAGGCCGTGAGCTGCCCGGCCGGCTCTATCGCGCGGGGCTCTGGCCTGCGGCGTCAGCCTGACGAGGGGCGTTTAGCGCGTTCCGTCCGGTGCCATGATCCGCCCCATGGCGTCGGAGGTTGCGGGGGGAGTGCCCCGTCGTCTTGTGGACCTCGTGACCAGTCCGTGGTTCGCCAGGCACCCCTCCCGCTGGGTTTGGCTATCCCCGCGTGCGGTCGGCGTCGCGGTGGTCATCTGGTCCCTGATCGGGGTAGGCACCGGCGCTGCTCAGGTGGTGCAGTCGCTGCCGTTTGCGACCTCGCCCGGGGAGTCCCTTGCCAATTGGCTGATCCCCATCTACCCCTTGCCGCTGCTGGCCGGTGCCCTCGCTTCGACCGCTGGTGGACTGCTGATGTGCTGGCGCCGCCCCACCGGGGTGGCCTGGGTGCTGCTGGGGCTGCTGTTGGGCGTCGCGGGTCTGGCGCTGTTGACGGTGGTTCAGGTGAGCATCTCCCTGTCAGAGCAACAGGCGGTCGCGATCGACGTGGCCTCCGCCTTCGTGGCGCTGGGCTCGGCGGTGGCGGAGTTCGCCCTCATCTACTACGCCGCCGCCGCCAGTTGGAATTCGCGCCTGCGACCGGGGTCAGCCCGCCAGCGCGCGGCGAGCGCTGGCCTGCTTTTGGGGATCTTGTTTGTGCTCTACCTCCCAGGCGATGCCGTCTCGCTTGCGGCCGGAGTGGCCACGTTCTCGCCCAACGACCTTTCGCTACTAAGCGACGGATGGGGTGCGCTGGCGCTGGCGGGCAGTTACGTCCTGCCGGTGCTGGGTGACTTGATGTGCGCAGCGGGTGGCTGGGTGATGTGGCGGGGTCGCCGTGGAGTGTGGCTGCTCTTGGCGGGTGTGCTGGTGCAAATGCTCGGCACCGTCAACAACTTGGTGGTCCTCCCCACGGTGGCGGATTCTTACACAGCACCCCTCTACGACCTTCTGATCGCAGGCCTGGCTCTGGCAGCCTGGCGCTCCGCCCGGGGTCAGCCAGAGCCCGGCAGCTTGGATGCCGACCCCGCCCCGACGGCCTCGCTCGGCTGAACCCCGACCGCCGGAACCGCGGCGTCGCCATCACCGATCTTGCGCGGCGATCGCTCCAGCACCACGGCAAAGCCCAGCACCGTTATCTGCGATAGGAAGAACACGTAGGTCAGGAGCAGGAAGAACAGGCTAAAGGTGGCGCCGTAGGTGCTGAAGCCGTGCGAGAGGTGGAAGTACAGCGGAAAGAGCAGCGTCAACCCTTCGAAGAGGGCTGCCGCCACCAGTGCCCCAGGGAGCACGGCCCGCCATGACCGGCGCCGGCGCGGCACCAGGAAGTAGATGGCGCTGAAGAGGACGGTGCCCACCGCCACCGCCAACAGGATCTGCAGCACCAGGCTGACTGGGCCGTGCGCCAGGACGCCGGGGATACCCGGCACCCGCTCCACGACCGCCAGCAAACTGGAGCTCAGTACCACCGGGACCACCAGGCAGGCGAAGAGCACGATCATCCCGAAGGCCATCAGCTTCTGGGGGAGGAAGCTGCGCGGCTTCTCGCCCGCCAGCGTGGCGAAGGCCTGGTCCATGGCACCGAACAGGGCGGAGCCACCCCAGAGCAGCCCCAGACCTCCCACCACCGCCAGCAGGCCGGTGTGGCGGTGGAACGCCTGCAAGGCCCGCGCCACCGCCTCCCCCTTCCCGCCGGGCAGCGCCTGGGCGATGGCCTCGTCCAGGCCCCGGCCCAGAGCCTGGCCATGGCCGGGGATGAGACTGGCCAGGGTGGCCGCCAGCACCATGATCGGGAAGAAGGAGAAGAGCATGTTCCAGGCGACCAGGGTCGCCTGGTTAGGCCCGTTCTCCCGCAGGTAGCGGGCCACCACCCGAACCGGCAG
>JBOHUK010000215.1:0-2781 GCA_050734395.1 Candidatus Dormibacteria bacterium | reverse complement strand
TGCGTATTTCGGTGAATCCGATCAGCCAGATCGGTCTGAAAGCGATCACCCATTTCGGAGCAATTCGATCACTCCGAAGGTGCTAGCGGCGGAGCGGTAGCGACGCGGTCAGGGTTGATCCCCTTTGTTCACCTCCTTCTCATGGTTGGGCGGGTCACAGTGTGCAGCGATGGGGTCGAGGATGGTCAATTCGCGGGGGTCCTGGAGGTCAGGGGCGGCCGCTTGCGCGTCTCTACGCCCCTCTCAGAGGCGCCTTTTTGGAGAGGTGCGGTCTTTGGGGCCGGTTGCGGTGACTCCGGGGTGGTGGGGACGGCCGCGGGGGACTGGTCGCGGGCTTGGGAGCGGCGCAGGGAGTCGCCGCGGAGCTCGATGCGGTGAGCGTTGTGGGAGAGGCGGTCGAGGATGGCGTCGGCTAGGGTGGGGTCGCCCAAAGCTTCGTGCCAGTTGGCGATCGGCAGCTGGCTGGTGACGATGGTGGAGCGGCGCTGGCTGCGGTCCTCGATCACCTCGAGCAGGTCGGCGGCCTGGGCCGGGGTGAGCGGGCGGAGGGCCAGGTCGTCGATCACCAGGACGTCGATGCGAGCCCAGTTGGTCAGCAGCCGGGTCCAGCGGCCATCGACGTGGGCGAGGGCGAGATCGTCGAGCATCCGGGGCGCTCGCAGATAGAGGGCGGTGTGGCCCTGGCGAACTGCCGCCTGGGCCAGTGCGCAGGCGAGGAAGCTCTTGCCGGCCCCGGTGGGGCCCACGATCAGGAGGTTCTGGTGGGAGGCAACCCACTGGGCGGTGGCAAGCTGAAGCACCAGGGAGCGATCCAGGCTGCGGGGATGGCGGAAGTCGATGTCCTCGACACAGGCGGAGAGCCTGAGCTTGGCGCTCTTGAGGTTGCGCTCCAGTCTCCGGTTGGCCCGGTCCCCCACCTCCCGATCAACCAGCAGCCCGAGCCGCTCCTCGAAGCCGAGTGCCTGGTGTTGGGGGTTCTCCAGTTGTTCGGTGAGGGCGCGGGCCATCCCGGAGAGCCCCAGGGCGTGGAGGTGGTCCAGGGTCGGATTGATGAGCATGGCGATCTCCTCCTTATTGGTAGTACGCGGCGCCACGCACGTACTCGTGATGGCGGGGTGTCACAGTTGGCGGTGCGGGCAGGGGCAGTGGCTGGCGGTCCAGACCACGGCGCAGGATCGACTCCACGCTGCGGTAGCTGAAGGCCTGGAAGGTGACCGCCCGGGTGCAGGCCGCCTCCAGGCGGTCACCGCCGTAGCGCTGGCCCAGGCGGAGGATCCCCAAGCAGGAGCGGAACCCCTGCTCCGGGTGGGGCCGGGAGCGGAGGATCCCGTCCACCAGGCTGGCCGTCTGGGGTCCGGTGTTCTCGGCCCAGCGCACGATCCGGCTAGGAGTCCACTCGAGATGCCGCCGGTGCGACTCGGGCATGTGCTCGGGCAAGGTGGTGTGGCCGCCACGCACCAGACTGCGCCGGTGGCTGGCGACCCGGCGACCCCGGCAGAGCACCTCCACCGTGGTCGCGGTGAGCCGGACCTCGCAGCGCTGCCGGGCCAGCTGGTAGGGGACGCTGTAGTAGTGGCGGTCCAGCTCGACGTGGTAGTCGATGTTGACCGTGACCACTTTCCAGGTGGCGAACTCATAGGGCCGTTCCGGTAGCAGCCGCAGGGACGGCCGGTCCAGCTGCAAAAAGAGGCTGCGGCGTGACCCCTCCAACTTCTGAAAGGGACGGTCGTTCAACCGATCCAGCCGCTCCCGGATCGCCAGGTTGGCCTCGGCCAGAGAGAAGAAGGTGTGGTGGCGCAGGCTGGCCAGGATCCAGCGCTCGGCCAGGAGCACTCCAGCCTCGACTTTCGCCTTGTCCCTCGGCTTGTAGGGCCGGGCCGGGATCACCGCACAGCCGTAGTGGGAGGCCATCTCCAGGTAGCTGGGGTTGAGCTCCGGCTCATAGCGGTGGGACCTCGTCACCCCGGCCCGCAGGTTGTCCGGTACCAGGATCTCAGGCGCTCCCCCCAGGTACTCGAACAGGCGCACGTGGGCCGCGATCCAATGGACCAGCTCCTGGGAAGGCAGGGCCTCAGCGTAGGTGTAGCTGCTGGCCCCCAGCACGCCCACAAAGAGCTGCGACTGCGTCACCACCCCGGTCCCAGGGTCGGTGATGGGAACGGTCTGGCCCGCGAAGTCCAGGAACAGCTTCTCGCCCGCCCGGTGGTCCTGGCGCAGCACCACGTCCAGCTGCCCTGCCCAACGTCGGTAGTACCGGACGAACTGGGTGTACTGGTGGCCCTCGGGGCAGCGCTGCTTGAACTCCATCCACAGCAGCTGTAGGGTTACCCCCTTGCGGCCCAACTCGCGGTGGACCTCGGCCCAGTCCGGCTGCGGCCTTTGTCTGGACGGCGCCACCGCGGCCCGGCGATACAGCCGAGCCTCCAACTCCCGGTCGTCCAGCTCCCCCGGAAGCGGCCACTGCAGCCCAGCTTTGGCTGCCCGGGACAGGCACTCCGCCACCGAGGTGTAGGGCACCCCGGTGGCGGTCGCCGCCCGGTGCCGGCTCAGCCCTTCCCCAAGGACCAGTCTCAGGACTTCTCTGATCTTGCGCATGGCGATTCGGGGTCGGGGCATCGGCATCTCTCCTCGGACGTCTGGTTGGGACTGTCCGACGAGGGTGACCTGCCCTCCCTACCTCACGCCACCGCCCCGCCGACTCACATCAGGCTGATCGGATTGCTCCGAAACAACTGATCGGATTCCGCCGAAATGACCGATCGGATTGCTCCGAAATACACA
>JBOHUK010000214.1:0-1575 GCA_050734395.1 Candidatus Dormibacteria bacterium | reverse complement strand
CACAGGGCCAGCCCGATCAGGACCAGGATGACGCCGATGGTCCATAGCACGGGCACCGCGAGGACGAAGCCGATGATCAGCAGGATTACACCTAGGACAATCACTTCCGCCTACCTCCTGGGGTGCTCAGCGCCGGCGGCGCCACTTGCGGTCGGGGCGCACCCTCAGCTACTAGCGCGGAAGGCGGGCCACCGTTACGCCCTGGGAATGGCCGAAGCGGACCGCCGCCGCTCAGGCAGGCCGGTCCTCCCGGGCGCATTCGCGCAGCACCGCGGCCACTGAGCTCAAGCTCCCGGGCTGGCTCGCCACCACCCGGACGACTGCCAGGTCCAGGCCCTCTGCCAGGGCCTCGACCTGTGGGCGGACCGAGCCCGGGGCACCCCAGGCGCCGACCTGCGCCAGCACCTCGGGAGGCAATCCCTGGTGCCGCCGTTCCGCCTCCGCCAGGCTCGGACCGAAGCCCATCCGCTCGAAGTGGCGGTGATAGGCGGGGACCCCGAAGGCGTAGGGGTGGACGGCGCGCTGGAGCGCCAGCAGCGCCCGTCCGGGGTCCGGGTCCACGCTGGCCCGGATGTACTCCACGACCCGGGGCGGGCGCGGCCTCGCCTGCGTCGCCGCCGTGATCCGCTCCCGCGACCAGCGCACCTGCTCCTTGGAGCACCAGTTGAGCGCCACGCCGTCGCCCAGCTCCCCTGCCAGCGCCAGCATCCGCGGGCCGAGGGCGGCGACGTAGAGCGGCCCCTCGAGGAGCGGCCGTAGGCGGTGGAGGTACTGGGCCATCCCGGAGACGGGATGGTCAAGTCGGCCGCTGCCCACCCCCAGGGCAAAGTTGCCCTGGGTAGCGTCCCAGGTGCGCCCCGCCGCCTGGGCACAGTCCTCCACGGCGAGCCCGGAGGCGGGCACCACCAGGATCCCGGTGCGCAGCCCGGTCGCTCGGTGCCACTCCTGGCAGCGCTGGAAGGCCCGCTGGTCGCCTCCCGACGGCGTCCAGGCGGACCCGTAGCCCAACTCCGCCGCGAGCCGGACCGCGGCCAGCTCGTCCTGCGGGCTCAGCCCCTGGTTGGGGTCCAGGCCGAATCCCAGCTCCGGGCTCAGGGCCGGCCTCCCGCTAGTTGCGGCGCTGCCGCCGGTAGCGCGTGATCAGAGCGTTGGTGGAGCTGTCGTGGCTGAGCCCGGGCTCGGTCGCCGACTCGAGCTCGCCGATGATCCGCTCCGCCAGGATCTTGCCCAGCTCCACCCCCCACTGGTCGAAGGAGTCGATCTGCCAGATCGCCCCCTCGGTGAAGGTGCGGTGCTCGTAGAGAGCGATCAGCTTGCCCAGGCTCTCCGGCGTCAGCCGCTCCAGAAGCATCGTCGTGCTGGGCCGATTGCCGAGGCAGACCCGGTAGGGGATCTGCTCCTCGGGGCTGCCCACCTGGCGCAGCTCCTCCGCGGAGCGCCCGAAGGCGAGGGCCTCGGTCTGGGCGATCAGGTTGGCCATCAGCAGGTCGTGGTGCCGGCCGAGCGGGTTGAGGGGCTGGCTGAAGCCAATGAACTCGCAGGGGATCAGCTTGGTCCCCTGGTGGAAGAGCTGGT
>JBOHUK010000213.1:0-8714 GCA_050734395.1 Candidatus Dormibacteria bacterium | reverse complement strand
CCCCGCCCCTAGGCGCCTGAATGCCGGCGTCAGGCGGTCCGGTTCCGGCAGGAGCAGTGCCGCCGCGGCAGCCGCCAGCAGCAGGGCAGCCGCCACCACCGTCGCGGCAACCACCCTCAGGCCTCGCTGTCGGGATTGCTCGACGGCCCGGCGAGGATGGGCGCGCCCGCCAGCTCCTCCTCGGGCGGGGGCACCGCCAGCAGGTAGGCGGCAAAGCCGGCCAGCGCCACCCCCGCCAGCAGCATCGCCACCACCCCGAGCCCGCCGACGCTCCCGGCCGGGGCGTCGCCGTTGAGGGCGGAGACCTCCGCGAAGAGGCTGCCGAGCAGGGCTGCCCCCACCACCGCCAGGACCCAGCTGCGCTGCACCCAGGCCGCCTGGACGGCCACGCAGGCAAGCCAACAGCCCCAGAGGGCGGCCAGGATCAGGACGGCTTCGGCGGGCCAGGCCATCAGTGGCTCCCCGGCGCCGGTGGGGCGGCGATCTCCCCGCCGGCCACTACCCGGTCCCGCTGGTAGAGGACCAGCGACTGGCCCGGTGACAGCGCCGCCTGGGGCCGGGCGAAGCGCACCTCGGCCCAGCCGGGGCCGAGGCTCCGCCAGCTGGCACCGACCGGCCGGCCATGCGCGCGGAGCTGGGCATGGCCGCGCAGCGTGGCCCCGGTCTCAGGGTCAAGGGTGGTGGTGGACTCGACGCGGCAGGATCCTTGGAGCAGGGAGGCCCAGTCGCCGACGACCACCGAGTTGCTCTTTGGGTCGAGGCTGAGCACGTACTGAGGGTCGGCGTCCGGCCGCCCGGGGCGCAGTCCCAGGCCGTGGCGCTGACCCACCGTGTAGAAGGGCAGGCCCCGGTGGCGGCCCAGCCGCCGGCCCTCCAGGTCGCGGATGGCCCCCTCCTCGAACTCGCCCTGCAATTGCTCGGCGAGAAGGCGGCGGTGGTCCTGGCCGGACACGAAGCAGAGCTCCTGGGAGTCGGGCTTCCGGGCGAGCCCCAGCCCCAGGAGTGCGGCCAGCCGGCGTACCTGGGGCTTGTGCAGCCCGGCCAGCGGCAGGAGCAGGCGCTGCAACTCATGCTGGGCGGTCCGGTACAAGGTGTAGGACTGGTCCTTGGCCGAGTCGGCTCCGCGGTGCAGCGTGCAGCGGCCGTCGCGTCGCTGGCGGACCCGGGCGTAATGGCCGCTGGCCACGTGGCTGACGCCGACCCGGGTGAGGCGGCGCAGCAGCTCCGAGAACTTCACCCGCTCATTGCAGCGGATGCAGGGGTTGGGGGTTCGGCCCGAGCCGTACTGCTGCAGGAAGTCAGCGACCACCGTCTCTCGGAAATGCCGCTCCAGGTTGAGCGTGTAGTGGGGAATGCCGAGGCGGGCGCAGACCCGGCGGGCGTCCTCGACCGCGTCGGCGGAGCAGCAGCCGCCCTCGCCCCGGTCCATCACCTGGTCTCCCCACAGACGCATGGTCACACCGACGGCCTCCACACCGGCGCCAACGCAGAGCGCGGCGGCCACGGCGCTGTCCACGCCACCGCTCATGGCGACGGCAACCAAGGACCTGCGCGGGACCCGGCGCCCCCCGACCACCCCTGGTGGCAGCCTCAACTCGTCGGCGAGCAAGGCGCGCACCTCGGTCGCCCCCTTGACGGCCGGCTCAGGCACCCCCGGCGACCGCGGGGACGATGCTGAGGTCGTCCCCCTCGCTGAGCGTGGCCTCCAGACCGCCCTCGGAGCGGATGTCCTCGTCGTTGCGATAGACGTTGACGAAGTGGCGCAGCCCGCCCCCGGGCTCGAGGATCCGCGGCGCGAACCCTGGGTAGCGCTTCTCGAGATCGCCAAGGGCGTCCGCCACCGTGCTCCCCTCAACCTCCACCTCGGACGCGCCGCCGGTCAGCTGGCGCAAGGGGCTGGGCACCCTGACCTTGATGCTCACTTGCCGGGAATCCTCACGGAACTCAGTATAGGCAAGGCGGCGAGCGCCTCGGCCGCGCGTTCGCCGGAGATCGCGGCGCCTTCGATGGTGGGGCTGACCAGGTAGTCGCCGGCCAGCCGGAGCCGGCCCTGGGGAAGCCGCTCGCGCAGGCGCCGCAGGCTGGTGAAGTGACCCGGCGCGAAGATGGTCACCGCCTGCGGCCAGTGATGGCTGCAGAACTCGTCGACCCGGGCGGCGGCGAACCCTGGCCAGAGCTCGGT
The DNA here is from genome assembly GCA_050734395.1 of Candidatus Dormibacteria bacterium. Classification (GTDB taxonomy): domain Bacteria; phylum Chloroflexota; class Dormibacteria; order Aeolococcales; family Bog-877; genus Bog-877. Next base: position 6,532 of record JBOHUK010000213.1, on the reverse strand, counting down.
CGCCTGTCTTGAGAACCACCGCTCGGGGTCCGCCGCCGCGACCACCTGCTCCACGCCCACCTCGTAGGCGACCGCGGCCAGCAGCGGCACCGGACCTGGTCGGCCTGCCAGCACCACCCGCGGGCTCCCCAGCGTGTGCCGCAGCAGCCCGCCCGCGGGAAGGGGTGATCCGCACCGCCACCAGCCGCGCAGCACCCGGGAGTGCTCGACGGAGTGCAAGAAGGCCGAGAGCGCGGGGTCCAGCCCGGGAACGAGGGCGGCGGCTTCCCCCGGCAAGGTCGCCACCACCGCCGCCGCGAACTCCAGGGGCGGGCCTTCGGCCGTGACGACAGAGACCCCTTCGGATCGTCTCGTCACCTCGAGGACGGTCCCCGGCCTGCCCAGGCGCACTTCCAGGCCGCGCGCCAGCTGCTCGGGGAGCTGCTGCAGCCCTCCCCGCAGGCGCAGCGGCCGGGCGCGCAGGTAGAGGCGCCCCGCCTGCAGCAGCAGCACCCGGCTGAGGCGCTCGGGGTCGCAGAAGGCGTTCCACTCGAAGGCGTCCCGCAGCAGGGGCTCGAATCCGGGGCCGAGCCGCCGGCGCGCGTATGCCTGCAGCGACTCGCCGTCGAGGGAGGCGGCGCGCTCGGGCCGGGCGGGGTCCAGCCGAGGCCAGGACCGCGCCACGTCCAGGGCAGCCCGCAGCACACCCCCCGCGTCGCCCCAGTGGACAGCGAGGGCGGGGCCGGGGCTGCGGACGGGGTCCGACTGGGCATCCAGCCCCAGCCGGCGCAGCCAGCGCCGCACCTGCGAGTAGAAGCTCCAGACGTGGCTGGCACCCAGGTCCAAGGTGATGCCCGCAAACTCGGTGCCCGCGACCCTGCCCCCCACCCGGTCGCGCGCCTCGAAGACGGTGACCGCCGGGCCCAGCTCCTCCAGGCGGCGCGCCGCGACCAGGCCGGAGATGCCGGCGCCGATCACGGCGACCCGGTGGCGGGGGTCCCCCCGGCCCGGGGTCAGCGGGGCCTCAGACCTGGGCTGCGGGGGGAGAGGCCGGGGGTGTGTCCTGAGCCGTCGGCACGATCACCACCGCGGTGCCGTAGGAAAGGATCTCGCTCACACCCGGGGAGAGCTCGTTGGAGTCATATCGCATGGCGATCACGGCGTTGGCGCCCACGGCGGCCGCGTGCTGGATCATGAGTTCGTAGGCCTCCTGCCGGGCGTGGTCGCTCATCTTCATGAAGACCGTCTGGCGGCCACCCACGAACTGCTGGAAGCCGGCGCCGATGTTCCCCACCACCGAGCGGGAGCGGATCATCAGCCCCCGCACCACCCCCAGCTGGCGCACCACCTTGTAGCCGTCAAAGTCGGTGCCGGTGGTCACCCAGAGCGGCGGAGTCTGGGAACCGGTTTGCGGAGGGGGTTGGTAGCTCACGCGGGGAGTTTAGCTCCCGCCACCTGCGGCGACGGCCGACGTCATGCCCCAAGCGCCTGCTTGTGGCCCTTGCTCGACCAGCCGCGCCACTCCGGCTCAGCGTGGTGAGGCAGGAAGTGCCAGGCGCAGGTCGTCCGGCCCGGCCTCGATGCCCTCGCCCACCAGGGCGTCGTAGACGAACTGAGACCAGGTCTCCATCTCGAGGTAGTGGATGCCGAGCTGGTGCAGGTCGGTCATCCGGCCCTCCAGCTTGTCCTCCTCTCTCACTGCAACCGCGGCGCCTGCCGCCTCCACCAGCACCAGCACCCCGAGGTGCACCCGGCCCACCGCGCCGACGTCGTCCTTAAGCAGGCCCACCGCCGTGGCCGGCACCTGGCGGTCGCAGACCACCTCCTCCAGCCACTCGCGCCGGCACCCCGCGGCCCACGCCTGCTCGAGTGTGCCGTCGTCGATGTTGACGTGGCCCCCGACCCCAAGGGTCACCTGGCCGCGGAGCCGGGGCTCACTGCCGGCGCGCAACCGGCGCATGGCCAGCAGCCGGCCCCCGTCCCGCACCACCAGGTGGGGAATCACCTGCTGCCATTCAGGCTGGGTCTCGACCTCGGCCCGGGGACGGAACTCTCCGGCCTCGGCGACAAGCTCGAGGAGCTCCGGCACGCCACCCTGGCGCAGCCCGTGCCAGGACCCCTGGGCCAGCGCCTGGTGGCGCGGCACCACCAGTACCTCCTCCCTTCGGGCCTGGCGCGCCACTGCCGCCGGCGGGCGTGCCATGGCGGGAAGGATAGGCATCCCCGCTAGGCTGGCCTGAGTGCCAAGGCCGGTTTTCTGCATCGTCGGCGCCGGGCTAGCCGGCGGCCGAGCAGCCGAGGCGCTCCGCGAGCGGGGCTTCGAGGGTCGGGTGGTGCTGCTGGGCAGCGAGGCGGAGCGTCCCTACGAGCGGCCCCCACTCTCGAAGGCCTACCTCACCGGGACACTGCCCGAGCGCCGCGTGTACCTGCGCGGCGAGGACTTCTACCGCGAGCGCGACATCGAGCTCCTGGCCGAGACCCGCGTCCTGGACCTGGACCTCCCCCGGCACCGGCTGGGACTGGAGGGAGGGGACACCCTGGCCTTCGATCTCCTGCTGCTGGCGACCGGGTCACGGCCCGGCCTGCCTGCGGTCCCCGGAAGCGACCTGGCTGGGGTCGGCACCTACCGCACCCTCGACGACGCCCGCCGTCTCAAGGCCCAGCTGGCTTCGCGGCCGCGGGTGCTGGTCCTAGGTGGCGGCTTCCTGGGCTGCGAGCTCGCGGCCGTGGCCCGCCAGGCGGGCTGTGAGGTGACGGTGGTGGAGCTGGCGCCAGCGCCGCTGGCGGCGCTGGGGGACCTGGGCGCCACGTTCTGCCTGCGCCGCCAGCGCGAGCATGGGGTCCGGGTCCTGCTCGGGACCAGCCTCCTGGCGTTCCAGGGGTCGGCGAGCGTGGAGGCGGCTCGGCTTGACTCGGGCGAGACGGTCCCCTGTGACCTGGCGCTCGTCTGCGTGGGCGCCTCCCCGCGACTCGAGCTGGCGCGCGCCGCGGGGATTGAGTGCGCCGACGGGGTGATCACCGACCCCGGGCTACGAACCTCGGCCCAGGACGTCTTTGCCGCCGGGGACATCGCGAGCTGGCCCAGCTCGCTGGCGGAGGGTCGGCTGCGCTTGGAGCACTACGACAACGCCCAGCAGCAGGGGCTGGCCGTCGCGTCGGCCATGCTCGGCCAGCCCACCGTCTACGACCCCATCCCCTACTTCTGGACCGAGCAGTACCAGGACACGGTGCAGCTCCTGGGCCTGCTCGACGGGGCTGACGCCGTGGTGGTCCGCGGTGACGCGAAAGCGGACTCTTTCACCGCCTTCTACCTGCTCAAGGGCAGGGTCCGGGGCTGCGTCGCGATCAACCGCCTGCGCGACTTCGCTCCGGCCCGCAGGCTGATTGCGAGCGGGCGGCAGCTGGACGCGGAGGAGCTGGCCGCCCCCGCGACGGACCTCCGCCAGCTGGCGGCGGCCGGTGATTCCGAGCGGACCAGCTGAGGTCAGCCGCATGCCGCTGCCTAACCGCGTCACCCCCTACGGGACCCGGATCGCCACCCCGGAGCGCGGCCTGTTTTGGGGCAACCGGGGCTGCCTGCACAACGCCCAGGGCGAGTTCGTCCGCTACTCCGCAGTCAAGGCCTGGCTGATCTGTCTGCTCCAGTTCAAGGGCCGCCGGCGCCGCCTGCTTGCCCCGGGCCGGCTCTCCGAACTCTTCTTCCTGGACGAAGCAACCGCCCTGGCGGCGGGCCACCGGCCCTGCGGCGAGTGCCGCCATGAGGCCCTGGCCGCCTTCAAACGTGCCTGGCCCGGGAGAGACGATGGCACGCCGCCCGCCGCCCCCGCAATCGACGCCCGGCTCCACCTAGAGCGCCTGCGCGCGCCAGGGCTGCGTCGCACCCACTGGGAGCAGGTCGGCGAGCTCCCCCAAGGGGCGATCTTTGAGTGGCGGGGCACGCCGCGGCTGCGGTGGCAGGAGGGCAGCCTGGAGTGGACCCCGGGTGGCTATCTCCCAGCCGAGCCGCCATCGCCGCAGCTCAAGGTTCGGGTGATCACCCCCCGCTCCACCGTCGCCACCCTCGCCCGCGGCTACCGCCCGGTGGTCCATCCGAGCGCCGACCGCTGGATCGCTGGTCGTGCCCCTTCAAGGTTGGACACTTAGTCCCATATCTGAGGGCCGGTCTCATTCGGGTAGGCCGATGTTTCCCTTACAAGTTGTCCGTAGTATGGGAGGCCGTGCACAACAATGGCCGTCACCCGGTGCGGGTGGCCATCACCGGTATGGGAATGGTCACCCCGATCGGGACCGGCGTCGAGGCGGTCTGGGACAGCCTCCGCCAAGGCCGCTCCGGGATCGGGCCGATCTCCCAGTTCGACGCTTCCGGCTACCCGACGCAGATCGCCGCCGAGGTGCTCGACTTCGAGCCTGAGCGCTACATGGACCGCAAGACCGCCCGCCACGTGGCCCGCTACTGCCGGCTGGCGCTGGCGGCGGCCCGGATGGCGGTCGAGGACTCGGGGCTGCAGCCGGAGCGGATGGACCCCGACGCCGTCGGGGTGGTGGTCAGCTCGGGGGCGGGCGGCATGGAGGAGATCGAGCGCGGCCACAGCGTGCTGGTCGAGCGCGGGATCACCCGGATCAGCCCTTTCATGGTGCCGATGATGATCACCGACATCGCCTCGGGCCTGATCGCCATCGAGTTGCGCGCGGGCGGCCCCAACTACGCCGTTGTCAGCGCCTGTGCGTCGGGTGGCCACGCTCTGGGCGATGCCGCCGAGGTGATCCGCCGGGGCGACGCGGTCGCCATGATCGCGGGCGGGTCGGAGGCGGCCATCACCCCCCTGCTGATGGGCGCCTTCTGCCAGCTGGGGGCGATGAGCCGGCGCAACCACGACCCCCAGGGTGCCTCGCGCCCCTTCGACCTCGACCGGGACGGCTTCATCATGGGCGAAGGGGCGGTGATCATGGTCCTAGAGGACCTGGAGCACGCGCGGGCGCGGGGGGCGCGGATCTGGGCCGAGGTGCTGAGCTGTGGCTCCACCGCCGACATGTATCACTTCACCGCCCCCGATCCGGAGGGCCGCGGCGCCGCCCGGGCGATGCGCCAGGCGCTGCGCAAGGCGGGCCTCGTCGCCGAGGACGTCGACTATGTCAACGCCCACGGGACCTCCACCCAGCTCGGCGACCTGGCCGAGACCCTGGCCATCAGGCAGGCGCTGGGAGATCGCGCCGACCAGGTGGCGGTCAGCTCGACCAAGTCCATGACCGGGCACCTGCTGGGGGCGGCGGGCGCCATGGAGGCGGCCGCCTGCGTCCTGGCGATCGCGCACGACACCCTCCCCCCCACGATCAACCTCGACCGCCCCGACCCGGAGTGCGACTTGGACTTCGTGCCCAATCAGGCCCGCCCCGCTCGGGTGGACGTGGCCCTCTCCAACTCCTTCGGGTTCGGCGGTCACAACGCCTGCCTGGCGCTGGGCCGGGTGGCGGCCTGAGGTGAGGGGATGAGCCCGGAAGCCGCTGGGGCCGCGGCGCCCGGTGACTTTGCCGACCTGCAGCAGCTGGCGGCCGAGATCCTCGGGGTGGACCCCGAGCGTGTCCAGCCGGAGGTCAGCTTCGCCCGCGACCTGGCGGCGGACTCACTGGACCTGGTCGAGCTGATCATGGCGGTCGAGGATCGCTACGGGCTGCCGCTTCCCGAGCAGGAACTCGGCAACATGAAGAGGGTGGGCGACCTCTGGGATTACCTCCAGGCCCACCTGCCCCAGGGCAGCTGAGGCCAGCTGTGGTTCTCAGCCCCGCGGCTGCGCTCGCGGGTCCGGTGGCCCTGCTCTTCCCCGGCCAGGGAGTGCAGCAGGCGGGCATGGGGCGGCGCCTGGCCGCCTTCTCGACTGCCGCCGACCGCGCCCTGACCCGCGCCCAGGAGGTCCTGGACATGCCGGTGCGGCGGCTGTGCTTCGAGGGACCGCTGCCCGAGCTGCTGCGCACCGAGAACCTCCAGCCCTGTCTGCTGGCGGTCTCCTGGGCCGCCTTCGAGTGTTTCTCGGAGCGCTTCTCCATGGACGAGGTCAAGGTGGTGGCCGGGCACAGCATGGGCGAGATCAGCGCCTGCGCCGCCGCCGACGCCGTCAGCTGGGAGCAGGCGCTGCTGCTGGTGCGCGAGCGCGGCCGGCTGATGGCCGACTGCGCCCTCGCCCGCCCCGGCCGGATGCTGGCGGTGGTGGGGCTCTCGGAGCGCCAGGTGGAGGCGATCCGGGTGCGCGCCCAGGCGGCCGGAGGCATCTGGCTCGCCAACGTCAACTCCAAAGACCAGTTCATCCTCAGCGGCGAGCCCCAGGCGGTGGCGGCGGCGGAGCGCCTGGCCCAGGAGGCGGGTGCCCGCCGGGTGGTGGTGCTCGACGTGCCCCTGGGCGCCCACTCGCCCCTGATGGAGCGCGCCTCCGCTCGCCTCAGCGAGATCGTGCGGGCACTGCCCCTGCACCCGCCCAGCATCCCACTGGTCGCCAACGGCACCGGTCACCTGCTCCGCACCGCCAGCTCGCTGCGCTCCGAGCTGACGGGCCACCTGCTC
>JBOHUK010000212.1:0-1427 GCA_050734395.1 Candidatus Dormibacteria bacterium | reverse complement strand
GGAGCCGACGGAGGGATTCGAACCCCCGACCCGCTGTTTACAAAACAGCCGCTCTACCGCTGAGCTACGTCGGCCTGGGCTGGCGAGTATAGGCACGAACTCCTCATGGGCCACCTCTCGCGCCGGGATAGGCGAAGCCGCGCTGGCGCGCCACCTCAAACAGCGCCACCGCCCCGGCCACCCCGGCGTTGAGCGATCCCACCCGTCCCCCAGTCGGCAGGGTGGCCAAGTCGTCACAGGCACGCCGCGTCAGCTGGCGCAGCCCCTCGCCCTCGGCCCCCACCACCAGGGCCAGCGGCCCGGCCAGGTCCACCTCCACGAGCGACCGCTCCGCTCGCCCATCGAGCCCCACCACCCAGACCCCGAGCCGCCGCAGGCGATCGAGCGCCTGGGCGAGGTTGGGAACTTGGAGCAGGCGGAGATGCTCAATCGCCCCGGCGCTGGCCTTGGCCACCGAGCCCGTCAGCGGCGCCGCGCGGTGGCGGAGCACAACCAGGGCGCTCACGCCAAAGGCCTCGGCGCTGCGGGCGAGCGAGCCCAGGTTCTGCGGGTCCTGGACCTGGTCCAGGCAGAGCAGCAGCGGGGGCCAGCCGGCCGGGGCGCCCGTGGCCACCGCCTCAAGTGCGTCCAACCCTTCCAGCTGCCGGGCCGCGAAGTAGGCGGCCACGCCCTGGTGGTGCTCAGTGTGGGCGACGTCGCTGAGGCGCTCGCGCGGCACCTCGGTCGGTGCCACCCCCCGCGTCTCGGCCCGCTGGCAGATCTCCGCCAGGCGCGGGTCCGCGGCCAGGCCGGGGGCGAGCAGCAGCCGGCGAAGGTCACGGCCGGCGCGAAGGGCCTCGAGGACCGGGTTGCGGCCGAAAAGGATGTCCGGCATCAGAGCCGGCGCCAGCGGGAGCCTTCCTTGGTGTCCTCGAGCAGGATGCCCAGCTCCAGGAGCTGGTCCCGGAGCCGGTCCGCCTTGGCGTAGTTGCCCTTGGCCTTGGCCTCCTGGCGACGGCGCAGCAACTGCGACTCCTCCTCCGAGAGGGTATGGTCCTCGCTGCCGGCCGCCGGCTCGATCACGGACACCCGGGAGTCGGCCGAGCGCAGCGCGGTCAGCGCCGCCTCGCAACCACGCTGCCCGGCCCGACCCTGGTCCAACAGGCGGTTTCCCTCGCGGACCAGGTTGTGCAGCGCCCCCAACCCCTTGGGAAGGTTGAGGTCGTCGTCGAGCGCGCTCTCGAAGAGGTCGCGGGCGCGCTGGGCGGCGGCGCCCAGGGGGTCGCCGGAGCCGAGGTCGGGCAGCTCACTCGCCGCTGCGGGTGAGCAGCGCCGCCAGAAGGTGGCGAGCCGGTCCAGCGACTCGGCGGCGCCCACCAGGTCCTCCTCGCGGAAGTGGAGCTTCTGCCGGTAGTGGGTGTTGCCCAGGATGTGGTAGCGGATGGCCA
>JBOHUK010000211.1:0-1029 GCA_050734395.1 Candidatus Dormibacteria bacterium | reverse complement strand
CCTGCGCGCTAGGCGGCGAGTCCGCCGTCGACCACCAGCACCTCCCCGGTGATGAATGAGGCGGCCGGGCTGCACAGGAACGCGATCGCCGCCGCCACCTCCGCGGCCTGGCCCTGACGGCGCAGCGGGGTGAGGCGCACCAGCTCCGCCAGCAGCTCCTCGCTGATGGCACCCGCGGTCAGCTCGGTCTGAACGTACCCTGGCGCCACCGCGTTGCAGGTGATGCCGCGGGATCCCAGCTCCTTGGCGACCGACTTGGTGAGCCCGATCAGCCCCGCCTTGGCGGCGGCGTAGTTGGCCTGGCCAGGATTGCCGCCCAGCCCGACGATGGAGCTGACGTTGACGATCCGTCCCCAGCGCTGGCGGAGCATCTGCGGGACGGCGGCTCTGGTCACGTGGAAGGCGGCGGACAGATCGGTGCGCAGCACCACGTCCCAATCCTGCGCGGTCATGCGCAACAGCAACCGGTCGCGGAGCATGCCGGCGTTGTTGACCACCACCTGGAACGGCCCGGCCTCCTTGAACATGGCCGCCACCTGCTCGGGGTCGCCGACGTCGGCCTGGTAGACGGAGGCCGCGGGCAGTCCCTTGGCCGTCGCCTCGGCCGAGCCCCGGTCTTGGCGGAAGTTGATCACCACCTCTGCCCCCATCTGGGCCAGCTCCTGGGCCACCGCCCGCCCGATCCCCTTGCCGCCCCCGGTCACCAAGGCCCGACGCCCGCTGAGGTCGAAGTCCACCTACTGGGCGCCGTCCACCAGCAGCTCGTCGGCGTTCCAGGTGGCGACGCCGGGCATGTGCTTGGCGGCCAGGCTCGCCAGCACCCGGCCCGGCCCCAGCTCCACCACCGTGCCCACCCGGAGCCGCTCCATGGCGGCCATGGTCCGGGCCCAGTGCACCGGCCGGAGCAGGTGGCCCGTCAGCTCGGAGCGCAGCGAGCTGGCGGTGCGGAGCAGGTGACCGGTGCCGTTGGCGACCAGTGGGATGCTGGGCGGGTGCAGGGGCAGTGCCCGCACGATCTCGCTGAGGCGA
>JBOHUK010000210.1:0-1372 GCA_050734395.1 Candidatus Dormibacteria bacterium | reverse complement strand
AGCACCGACCGCCAGCGGGGCCTGGCCCCTGTCATCCCCCTCTTCCCCAGCGCCTGAGCCGGTAGGCGGCCCCGCCCCCTGGGGCATCACCGTCGCCGGCAGCCTGGGCTACGACGACCTGACCACCCCAGCCGGCAGCCGGCGCCGGGTGCCTGGCGGCTCCGCCCTCTACTTCACGCTGGCGGCGGCTCCGCTGGCCCCGGTCCGGGTGGTAGGGGCGGTCGGCGGCGACGGTGCCAGCCTGATCGCTTTGCTGCAGGAGGCGGGGGCCGAGTCCGGCGCGGTCCGGGAGCTGCCCGGCCTGAGCTATCGCTGGGAGGCTGTCCATCAGCGCAACCGGGCCGCGCCTGGCCGGGCAGAGCAGCACTTCGGGGTCTATCGAGCCTGGGTGCCCGAACTCCCCTCGAACGTCCGGCGCAGTGAGCTGGTCTTCCTGGGCTCAATGGCCCCGGCGCAGCAGCTGGCGGTGCTGTCTCAGACCGCGGGGCACCGCCTGGTCGCCGCCGACACCATGAGCGACTTCGTCAGCTCCGACCGCTTGGAGCTGGAGCAAGTGCTGGAAGGCACCGACTTGCTTTTCGTCAACGTTCCGGAGCTGCGGACGCTGCACGATGGCTCCGGGGCTGCGCCCCGGCAGCTGGCGCGCGAGAGCCTGGAGCGCTGGAGCCTCCGGGCCCTGGTGCTGAAGCTGGGCGAGCGGGGCTCCCTGGTCGTGCACCGCGACGGCATCCGCGAGGTGGCGGCCGCCGACGGGGTCCGGGTGGTGGACCCGACCGGGGCCGGTGACGCCCTGGCGGGGCGCATGCTGGGCTGGCTGGCCCGGCGCCGGCGGGACGACCTCGGGGAGCTGGTCGCGGCGGCGGCCGAGGGTGCCCGGGCAGCTGGCTGGGCAATCTCGGATTTCGGCACCGAGGGGTTGCGGCAGCACGCCCGCGAGGCGGCGGTCAGTGACCCCCGGCCAGCTGCGCCACCTTGACCGCCAGCAGCACCACTGCCAGCACCAGGTAGCCGCGCAGCAGGTACATCCCGATCCGCTGGGCGCGAGACCACGTCGGCGGGGCCATGGTCGCCAGCGGCGGCATACGCCAGGTGTGCCGCTGCTCGCTTCCCCGGGCGGCCGGGGGTGCGGACTTGGGGCGAGAGCGGGCGGAGGCCAGCCCAAAGCCGCCCACCCCGATGAGACCGGCCGCGGCGCAACCGGCGGCGAAGGGCCCCAGCGGCAGCTTGGGGAGAACGGTGGTCACGGTGAGGATCAGGGAGAGCAGCACCAAGGCGGCGACGATCACCCCGGCCACCAGGTTCTGGCGTAGCGAGTTGACCCAGGGGCCGAGCACCGCCCGGTCGTTGCAGAGCAGGAGCAGGAAGACGATCG
>JBOHUK010000209.1:0-3116 GCA_050734395.1 Candidatus Dormibacteria bacterium | reverse complement strand
TAGTCGTGCCTGTTGTCGCAGCCGCCAGCCTCCTCACTCTCAACTTTACCTTCGTAATTGAGATCGTCGTCTTCCTGGTGCTCCTGTACGTGCTGCGCCGCTACCTGTGGCCCTATCTAGACCGCGCTATCACGCGGCGGCAGGAGCAAATCGCCCAGGCGCTGAAGGAGGCGGAGCAGGCGCGCAAGGATGTCGAGAGCTCGCGCGCGGCTGAGCAAACGGAACTGGCAGAGGCGCGGCGCCACGCCAAGGAGATCGTGGACCGGGCGCAGAAGGTGGGCGAGGAGCTGCGTCAGGAACTGCGCCGCAAGGGAGAGCAGGAGCAGGAGGCGATGCTCCAGCGGGCGCGTGCGGACCTGTCGAGGGAGCGTGAGCAGGCGCTGGCGGAGTTGCGCCGCCAGGCCTCGGACCTGGTGATGCTGGCGACCAGCAGGGTGCTCCAGGAGGAGCTGGACCCCAAGCGTCAGCAGCGTCTGGTCGAAGCGGCCCTCAAGGAGGTGGACCTGAGTGCCTGAGCCGGCCGCCGTCCCGAGCCAGGCCCGCCACTATGCGCAGGCGGTCTTCGAGCTGGCGCAGGAGGAGGGAGAGTTCGCGGGCTGGTCTGCCCGGCTCGACCACCTCCTCGAGCTGCTGCAGAAGACCGACCTAGGCTCAGCCCTAGCCAACCAGGGGCTGTCAACCAGCCAGAAGCTGGAGCTGTGCCGGGCGGCGCTGGCGGCCGACCGCGACCTCGACCGATCGGCCGCCAACCTGCTCCTGTTGCTGGTGTCGGGACGGCGGCAGCAGCTGTTGCCAGCGATCGTTCAGGCCTACTCGGAGCTGGTCGACTCCCGCGAGGGGCGGGTACGGGCCCGGCTCACGACCGCGGTCTCGCTGTCCGCGGCCGAGCGCGAGCGGCTGGCTCAGAGTCTGGGCAAGCAGCTGGGCCGACAGGTCCGCTTCGAAGCTGAGGTTGACCCAGAGCTGCTGGGCGGCGCGGTGATACGGGTGGGCGACCGCGTCTTCGACGCCAGCCTGCGCAGCCGTTTGGAGCAGCTGCACCAGGAGATGCTGAGCCCCGGGGCTCAGGAATGAGGAGAGCATGAGCTTCGACGCCGACGAGATCAGCCGGATCATCAAGCGCAAGATCGCCGACTTCGACGCCAAGGTGGTCTCGGCGGAGTCCGGGGTGATCACCACCCTGGGCGACGGGATCGCCCAGATCTACGGGCTTGAGGGGGCGATGGCCGGCGAGCTGCTGGCCTTCCCCGCCCAGATCCAGGGCATGGCCCTCAATCTCGAGGAGGACCAGGTGCGGGCGATCATCCTCGGCCGGTTCGAGGAGCTCCGCGAGGGCGACGAGGTGCGCACCACCGGGCGGGTGGTCGAGGTCCCGGTGGGCCGGGAGCTGGTCGGCCGAGTGGTCGACGCCCTGGGTAAGCCGCTGGACGGCAAGGGGGAGATCCGCACCGGGGAGCGCCGCCCGGTGGAGAGGCAGGCCCCGGGGGTGGTGGACCGCCAGCCGGTCAGCACCCCGGTGCAAACCGGGATCAAGGCCATCGACGCGCTGATCCCGATCGGTCGCGGCCAGCGCGAGCTGATCATCGGCGACCGCCAGATCGGCAAGACGGCGATCGCCATCGACACCATCATCAACCAGAAGGGCAAGCACCTCACCTGCGTCTACGTGGCGATCGGCCAGAACGCGGCCTCGGTCGCCCGGATCGCCGCCACCCTGGAACGGTACGGGGCGCTCGAGCACACGGTGATCGTCGCCGCCACCTCGGCGGAACCGGCCGCCCTCCAGTACCTGGCCCCCTACACCGGCTGCGCCATCGGCGAGTGGTTCATGGACCAGGGGGAGGACGCGCTCATCGTCTACGACGACCTGAGCAAGCACGCCTGGGCGTATCGGGAGATCTCGCTGGCGCTGCGCCGCCCCCCCGGCCGGGAGGCGTACCCGGGCGACGTCTTCTACCTGCACTCGCGGCTGCTGGAGCGGGCCGCCCGCATGAGCGAGGAGCGTGGCGGGGGCTCGCTGACCGGCTTGCCGATCATCGAGACCCAGGCCAACGACGTGGCCGCCTACATCCCGACCAACGTGATCTCGATCACCGACGGCCAGATCTACCTGGAGGGAGACCTCTTCTACGCCGGCACCCGCCCCGCCATCTCGGTCGGACTCTCGGTGAGCCGGGTGGGCGGTGACGCCATGACCAAGGCGCTGCGCTCGGTGGCGGGCGGGATGCGCCTGGACCTGGCCCAGTACCGGGCGCTGGCCGCCTTCGCCCAGTTCTCCTCGGACCTGGACAAGGCCACCCGGGACCAGCTGGACCGGGGGCGGCGGCTCACCGAGCTGCTCAAGCAGGGCCAGTACCAGCCGGTCTCGCTGGCCCACGAGGTGATGACCATCTTCGCCGGCACCCAGGGCTACCTCGATGAGATCCCGGTCGAGAAGATCTCCGACTGGGACCAGGAGTTCCGCCGCTTCGCCGACGGCTCCCTGCAGGAGCTGGAGCGGGAGATCGAGAGCAAGCAGGTGCTGGGGGAGGAGGGGCAGAAGCGGCTGCGCGCGGCGCTTGAGGAGTTCAACTCCGGCTTCGACGTCGGTGAGCGGGTCGCCGAGGCGCTGGAGGCCTAGGCACCGCCTTGGCCACGCTGCGCGACATCCGCCGCCACATCCGGGCGGTGCGCAACATCGAACAGATGACCCGGGCCATGCAGATGGTCTCGGCCGCCAAGATGCGCCGGGCGCAGGTGCGGGCGGCCCGCTCGCGCCCCTACTCGGAGGCGATGGAGGAGGTGGCCGAGGACCTCTCCAAGACCTGCAAGGAGGTGCGCTCCCCCTACCTGGTGCCCCGCGACTCCGGGGAGGGGCTGCTGGTGCTGGTGACCAGTGACCGCGGCCTGGCCGGGGCGCTCAACACCAACACCATCCGCCTGGCGCACGCGACCATGCGCCGGCGCTTCGGCCCCCGCTACCCGGTGGTGGCGCTGGGGCGCAAGGGGCTGGACTTCGCCGCCCGCAACCGCCTGGAGCTGATCCACCACAAGGTGGCGCTGCCGGACCGGGTGACGGCTGAGGATCTCCGCCCCACGGTGGAGGCGGTGGTGCGCACCTTCCTGGAGCGGGAGCT
>JBOHUK010000208.1:0-2325 GCA_050734395.1 Candidatus Dormibacteria bacterium | reverse complement strand
GTGGGGGAGATCCTGGCGACGGAGGGCCAGCGCCTGAATGTCGGCGAGCCGCTCTGCACGCTGGACGGGGCTGAGGAGGCGGCCGGATCCGATCCCCAACCGCGGGCCGAGAGTCCCGCTCAGGCCGACCCCCCGCCCGCTGACCCCGAGCCTCCTCTGGAGTTGGCCGGGACGGTGCCGGCCGCGGCCGAAGCCGAGCCGCAGGAACCAGCCGCCGCCTCCAGCCCGGCGGGAGCCAACTCCTTCATCAGCCCGGCGGTACGCGCACTTGCCGCGGAGCACTCGGTGGACCTCGGCCAGGTGCGGGGCAGCGGCTTCCAGGGCAGGATCACCAAGCGGGACGTGCTGCTCTTCTTGGAGAACGGCAGAACTCAGTCAGCGCCGCCCAGTTCCGCCCCGCCGGGGGTCGTCGCCCCAGCCGCCGCCCGCCCGGGTCAGCGCCTGGCGCTGAGCCCAATCCGCCGCGCCATCGCCGAGCACATGGTCCGCAGCCGCGCCACCTCGCCCCACGCCTGGACCATGGTCGAGGTCGACATGAGCGGGGTGGCGCGGGCGCGCGACGCCCACCGTGAGCGCTTCCGCGCCACGACCGGAGTGGACCTGACCTTCCTCCACTTCGGGATGAAGGCAACCTGCCTGGCGCTGCGGGCGGTGCCCACCATGAACGCCGTCTTCGACCAGGACGCCATCCTCCTTCGCCCGGAGATCAACCTGGGACTGGCGGTGGCGGTGCCGGAGGGGCTGCTGGTCCCGGTCGTCAAGGGGGCGGATCGCTACAGCGTCGCCGGGCTCGCCCAGGCCGCCCAGCCGCTCATCGAGCGTGCCCGCCAGGGCAAGGCCCGGCTCGAGGACGTCGAGGCCGGCACCTTCACCCTCAACAACGCCGGCGCCCTGGGGACCCTGATGTCGCAGGCGATCATCAACCAGCCCCAGGCGGGGATTCTGGTCATGGACGCGGTGGTGCGCCGGCCGGTGGTGGTGGGGGACGCCATCGGCATCCGGCCGATGATGAACCTCTGCCTCAGCTTCGACCACCGCATCAACGACGGCGCCCAGGCGGCCCGTTTCCTCGGGGCGGTGAAGAGCTCGCTCGAGGCGGTGACCCAGGACACGTCTTTGTTCTGAGGCCTCCCGGGCCGCCGGGTACGATGGGTCGATGGCTGAGTTGCCCATCCCGCCCCAGCCCCGGGTGCGGATCCCGCTGATCCCCGATCGCCGACCGGACCTGGTCCCCGGCCGGGGACCGGTCGGCGATGGGCGTCCCATCTGGCAGCAGCTGCTGCCTTCCGGCGTCGAGCGCCGCCCCAGCTGGCTGACGGTCAAGATGCCCCAGGGTGGCCGCTACCACGAGCTCGAGGGGATCGTGCGCCGACAGCGGCTCCACACCGTCTGCGAGGAGGCGCGCTGCCCCAACCTGGGCGAGTGCTGGGGCTACGGCACCGCCACCTTCATGATCCTGGGAGACGTCTGCACCCGAGCCTGCGCCTTCTGCGCTGTGACCTCGGGCCGTCCCCACGGGCTGGACCGGGAGGAGCCGCAGCGGGTGGCGCATGCCGTCTTGGAGATGGGCCTGCGTCATGCCGTAGTCACCTCGGTTGACCGCGACGATCTCGAGGATGGCGGCGCCCAGATCTTCGCGGGGACCATCACCGCCATCCATGAGCTGGTGCCGGGGTGTCAGGTGGAGGTACTTACCCCGGACTTCCAGGGTCGGGAGGCGAGCCTGGAGGCGGTCCTGGCAGCCAGTCCCGAGGTCTTCAATCACAACATCGAGACGGTGTCGCGGCTGTTTCCCCGGGTGCGTCCCAAGTCTCAGTACCGGCGCTCGCTGCAGGTGCTGCGCCACGCCGGCCAGCTCAACCCTTCGACCAGGACCAAGTCGGGGCTGATGGTGGGGCTGGGGGAGACCATGGAGGAGGTCAAGCAGGTGCTGCGCGACCTCCGCGAGCACGGGGTGGAGCTGGTCACCATTGGCCAGTACCTGCGGCCCTCCCTGAAGCACATCCGTTGCGACCGCTTCTGGCGCCCGGAGGAGTTCTCGGAGCTCAAGACCTTTGGGGATGGGCTGGGGTTTGCCCACGTCGAGTCGGGCCCGCTGGTGCGCAGCTCCTACCACGCCCACCAGCAGGCGGTGGCGGCCACCGCCGCCCGCTGACACATGGCCGGCGTCTGGCGTGCCCCGCTGCGGGTTGCCTGGTGCGGCACCGTCCCCTACGGGACCGCCTGGGAGTGGCAGCGCCGGCTGGCGCGAGAGCGCGCTGAGGGGCAGCTTGAGGACGATGTCCTGCTGCTGCTCGAGCATCCGGCGGTATTCACGATGGGGCG
>JBOHUK010000207.1:0-6369 GCA_050734395.1 Candidatus Dormibacteria bacterium | reverse complement strand
GGGCTGGTCCGGCGCGCGCCGGACCCCCAGGACCGCCGGGCCGCCCGGTTGGCGATCTCGGAATCGGGTCGTCAGCTGCACCGGCGGATCCGGGCCGAGCGCGACCGCGCTCTGGCCCAGCGCTTGGCGGAACTCCCGGAAGGGCAGCGCTCCTCGGTGCTCCAGGCGCTTCCCGCCCTGGAGGCCCTGGCCCAGGCCCTGGGCCAGGACCGCGTCTGACCTTGGCGGGCACCCTCCAGCGCGCCTCGCGCACCACCTTCGCCGCCCTGTCGGTCCCCAACTACCGCCTGTACGCCGGCGGCCAGTCGATCTCGCTGGTGGGGACCTGGATGCAGAGCACCGCCCAGGCCTGGCTGGTGCTCGAGCTTACCCACTCCGCCGTCGCGCTGGGCGTGATCGTCGCCCTGCAGGCGCTGCCGGTTCTGGTGCTGGGGGCTTACGGCGGCGTGGTGGCGGACCGGGTCGACAAGCGCCGGCTGATGATCACGCTCCAGTCGCTCATGGGAGTGCAGGCGCTGATCCTGGGAGTGCTCACCGTCACCGGCCTGGTGCGGATCTGGGAGGTCGGCCTGCTGGCCCTCATGCTCGGCCTCAACAACACCTTCGAGAGCCCGAGCCGCCAGGCCTTCGTGCTGGAGATGGTGGGGGCGGACAACCTGCGCAACGCCGTCAGCCTGAACTCGGTCCTGGTCAACGTGGCCCGGGTCGTGGGGCCGGCGGTGGCGGGCCTGCTGATCGCGTCGGTGGGGGTCGGGATCTGCTTCCTGCTCAACGCCTTGAGCTTCGTGGCGGTCGTGACCTCGCTGCTGCGCATGGATCGCTCCCGGCTCAACCCCAGCCGGGCGGCCGCCCGCGCCCGCGGCCAGCTCCGCGAGGGGCTGCGCTACGTGGCCTCGGTCCCGGAGCTGGCGGTGCCCCTGCTGATGATGGCCGTGGTCGGCACGCTGGCCTACGAGTTCCAGGTCACGCTGCCGGTGCTGGCCAAGCACACCTTCCACGGGGGCGCGCTCGCCTACGGCCTGATCACCTCATCCATGGGGGTGGGTGCCGTGATCGGCGGCCTGGTGACCGCGGCCCGCGGCCGCACCGGAACCCGCACCCTGGTGCTGGCGGCATGTGGCTTCGGCGTGGTGCTGCTCTTCGCCGCCCTGGCCCCGGTTCTGGGAGTGGAGTACCTGGCGATGGCGCTGGTGGGCTGGGCCAGCATCACCTTCATCGCCCAGGGCAACTCCACCCTGCAGCTGGCGGCCGCGCCCCAGATGCGCGGGCGGGTGATGTCTTTGTGGGCGGTCGCCTTCATGGGCACCACCCCGATCGGGGGCCCCTTGATCGGCTGGGTCACGGCTTCGGCCGGTCCCCGGGTGGGCCTGGCCACCGGCGCCCTCAGCTGCCTGCTGGCGGCAGGCCTGGGGCTTCTGGTCTGGCGCCGGCGCACCCGGGTGCGGGGGCCAGTCGCGGGACAGGCCCTGGAAGTGCCGGAAGAGAAGTTGGGCTGAGGCCGGCGGGCGGCGGCGTTTGGGATTGCAGCTTTTGGGTTATGGTTGCGCCGTGATGCATCTCCTCCGCCACCCGCTGATGGCCGTCCTGGCCGCGCTCGTCGTCTTGTTCATCGTCTTCTTCCTGATTCTGCCCGCGCTCTCCCTGCTCTTCCACTTGATCATCCTGGTGGCGATCGTCTACGTGGTGCTGTCGTTGTGGCGCTTCCACCGCCAGCACGTGCCCAGCTGAGCCCCTCCCCGAGCTAGCCGGACCAGGCGCCGCGGCTCAGGCGCGGGCGGGCATGTCGTGGTGCTCCTGCAGGTAGCGACGGGCCGCCAGTAGCGCGGCGATCCCCTCACCCACCGCCGCCCCCAACTGCTTGGTCGAGCCCTCGCGCACGTCGCCGGCGGCGAAGACCCCGGGCAGGGAGGTCTGGAAGTTGTCAGCGCGGATGAAGCCCCCGCGATCCAGCTCCACCTGGCCCTCCAGGAACCCGGTGTTGGGGGTGAGACCGATGAAGACGAAGGCGGCCTGGGGCGTCCAGTGGAAGCGCTCCCCGGTCGAGGTGTCCTCCGCCACCACCCCCTCCAGGCGACCGCTGCCCTCCAGCTCCAGGACCTGGGTGTTGAGGTGGACGGTGAAGCGCGGGTCGGAGCGGATCTTGTCCTGGACCAGGGCGGAGGCAGTCAGCTGGGGCAGGAGCTGAACGACACGGATGCGCTTGGCGAACTGGGCCAGGAACAGACCCTCCTCCAGCGCCGAGTTGCCCCCGCCCACCACCAGCAGCTCGTCCGCGCCCCTGTAGAAGGGGCCATCGCAGGTGGCGCAGAAGTGGACCCCAGCCCCGATCAGCTGGTCCTCGCCCGGCACCCCCAGCCGCCGATAGGAGGACCCGGTCGCCAGCAGGACGGCGTGGGCAGCCACCTCCTGCCCGTTGCCAAGGCCCACCACCCCATCGGAGCCGTCGTGGCTCACCGAGACGGCGGAGACCCCGGCCAGCAGCTCCACCTCGTACCGCCGCGCCTGGGCGATGAAGCGCTCGGCCAGCTCCTGGCCGCCCACCCCCTCGGGGAACCCCGGGTAGTTGTCGATGCGCTCGGTGACTCCCGACTGGCCGCCAAGCGCGCTGCGGTCCAGCACCAGCGAGCTCATCCCCTCCCGCGCGGCGTAGATCGCCGCCGCCAGGCCGGCCGGGCCGCCCCCGACCATGGCCACGTCGTAGAAGCTGCGCTCCGCCTTGAGCGTCAGCCCCAGGCGCCGGGCCAGCTCCTCGTTCGAGGGCTCGAGCAGGAAGTCGCCCTCGGGGAAGACCACGGTCGGGATGGTCCGGCCACCGCCCTGCAGGCTCTCCACCCGGGCCAGCGCCTCGGCGTCCTGGTCGATGTCGACGAAGGCATACGCCACCCGGTGCTCGGAGAGGAACTGCTTGCTGCGCTTGCAGTCGGGGCACCAGGGCGCACCGTAGACGGTCAGCTCCGCCATCCCAACTCCTCCCGCACTTCCCGACCGCGCCCACTCTAGCGGCCGAACCGCCCCCCGCCACCCGTTCCCGCCTCTCCCCGCCACTTCTCAGGTTGCTCCCAAGCGGCTCCCAGCCAAAGGGTTCAGTCTCTAGGCAGACCACAGGCCACAGCGGGCGAGACATGTCCGCCCAGAACAGGTGAGAGCGTGACCAAGTTGAGCGACCAACCACCGGCGGAAGGGGGAGACCAGGGCGAGCAGGCGGGTGAGCCGCCTGCCGCCGAGCAGCCCAGCCCCGCTCCGCTGGACTGGTCGAGCGCCGAGCCGGTGGAGCCCTTGGCCCCCGCCCCGCGCCCCAGCCGCCGCAGCTGGTTCTGGGTGGGCGGGGCGGCCGCGGCCGCGGCCCTGGCCGGCGGCGGCTACGGCATCGGTCTGCTGGTGAGCTCCAACTCACCCGGCAACCAGGCCATCCCCAAGCCCGCCGCCACCTCCAGCTCCTCCCCCAGCAGGCTGGGGTCGGTCAACGCCTCCCGGATCGCCAGCCAACTGGACCCGGCGACCGTGGACATCACCGCCATCGACGGCGACCAGGGCGCCACCTCGGCCGGGACCGGGATGATCCTCACCCCCAACGGGGAGGTGCTCACCAACAACCACGTCATCGACGGCGGCACCAGCATCACGGCGCGGGTGGACGGGACCGGTCCCAAGTACCAGGTCAAGGTCCTGGGCTTCGACGCCCAGGACGACGTCGCCCTGGTGCAGCTGGTGGGGGCCTCCGGCCTGCCCACCGTCACCGTGGGCAACTCCGCGACCGTCAAGGTTGGGGACCGGGTGGTGGCGATCGGCAACGCCCTGGACCTCCCGGGCAAGCCCACCGTGACCAGTGGCGCCATCTCCGCGCTGGACCGCACCATCACCGCGACCGACCAGGGGAGCGGCAGCAGCGAGCAGCTCAACGGCATGTTCCAGACCGACGCCCCACTGCAGTCAGGGGACTCGGGCGGCCCGCTGGTCAACGCCCAAGGCCAGGTGATCGGCATGGACACCGCCAATGAGCAGTCGGCGCAGACCGCTTCGTCCTCCACCGTGGGCTTCGCCATCCCCATCAACCGTGCCCTCTCGCTCGCCAGTCAGATCCAGCGTGGCGACGGCAGCAGCAAGATCCACATCGGCCTGCCCGCCTTCCTCGGGGTGGACGTGGTCGACGCCAGCTCCGCCTCCCAGTCCAACCCCTTCGCGCAGTTCGGCGGCGGCGGGCAGGGCTACACCCCACCCGTCAACACCGGGGCCCTGGTGGTCCAGGTGGTGGCCAACACCCCGGCCCAGGCCGCCGGCCTCCAACCCGGTGACGTGATCACCGCGGTCGACGGCGCGTCGGTGAGCGGCCAGGCCGAGCTGCGCAGCGACTTCTATGCCGACAAGCCCGGGCAGACGGTCTCGCTGACCTGGGTGGACAGCAGCGGCCAGAGCCATACCTCCAGCGTCACCCTGATCACCGGCCCGGCGGGCTGAGCTGAGAGTGGGCCCGGCCGGACCCCCGGTCGGGCCCACTTCACCCTTAACTATTTCCTAATACCCGCTCGGGACAATCCAGACGTGTCCCAGGCGACCGTCGCCCGAGGAGTGGTGGAGGCCCTCGACGAGGCCCCGCTGAGCAAGTTCCACTTCCGGGCGGTCCTGACCGCCGGCACCGGCTTCTTCACCGACGCCTACGACCTCTTCATCATCGGCACCGCGCTGGCGCTGATCAAGGTGGAGTACCACCCCTCGCCGGTGATGATCGGGCTCGTCGGCAGCACCGCCCTGCTGGCCGCCTTCGTCGGGTCCACCGTCTTCGGCCGGATCGCCGACGTGTTCGGGCGCAAGAAGATCTACGGCCTCGAAGCCACCATCATGGCGGTGGCGGCGGTGGGCAGCGCCCTCGCCCCGAACCTGCTCTGGCTGATCGCCTGGCGCTTCGTGCTGGGGATCGGGATCGGCGGCGACTACCCGGTGAGCGCTGTGCTGATGAGCGAGTACTCCAACCGGCGCAACCGCGGCCGGCTCGTGGGGATGGTCTTCTCGATGCAGGCGCTGGGTCTGATCGCGGGTCCGCTGGTGGCGCTGGTGATCCTGGGCCTGGGCGTCCCCGCCGACCTGGCCTGGCGGCTGATGCTGGGACTGGGGGCCATTCCCGCCCTCGCCGTCATCTACATGCGCCGCACCCTGCCCGAGTCTCCCCGCTACCGGGCCCAGATCCAGGGGCGGGCCGACGACGCCGCCCGCGCCATGCGCCGCTACACCAAGGGCGTCGTCAACGCCCTGGGAACCGCGGCCGCGGGCGGGGCCAAGCTCAAGCTGCGCCAGTTCCTCTCCAACCGCCGCTACCTCACCCTCCTGCTGGGCACGGCCGGGTGCTGGTTCGTCTTCGACTACGCCTTCTATGGCAACACCATCTCCACCCCGCTGGTACTCAAGGCGGTTGCGCCCCACGCCAGCCTGGTCGCCGACACCGCCATCTCGCTCCTGATCTTCACCGTGGCCGCCGCCCCCGGGTACCTGCTGGCCTTCATGACCGTGGACCGGATCGGACACCGCCGCCTGCAGTTCATCGGCTTCGCCTTGATGGGCGGCGCCTTTCTGCTCCTCGGGGTCGTGCCTGGGATCACCACCCTGGTCGTGCCCTTCGTGCTGGTCTACGGCATCAGCTACTTCTTCACCGAGTTCGGCCCCAACACGACGACCTTCCTGCTCGCCAGCGAGCTCTACCCGGTCTCAGCGCGCACCACCGGCCACGGCCTCTCAGCGGGGATGGCTAAGGTGGGCGCCTTCATCGGCACCCTCAGCTTCCCTCTGGTCAAGGGTGAATTCGGCTTGTCAGGGGTGATGGTGATCGCCGCCGTCACCGCGGGGCTGGGCCTGCTGCTGACCAGGCTGCTTCCCGAGCCGGCGGGGCTGTCCCTCGAGGAGGCGAGCCAGGAGCAGCTGCCACTGGCCCTGACGGGCGGCGCTTCGCCCGCGGTCAGCCGGAAGGTGGCGGTCTAGTCCGAGCGCACCGGCCCGGCAGCGGTCAGTGCCGCTGGGCCTCGGCCGGCTCGGGCTCGAAGGGCACCAGCTGGTCGACGATCTCCCGCAGGCTCCGCGCCGCCCGCTCCAGCTCGGTCGCGGCGATCCGCACCCGCACCCGCAGGCGGTCCGGCTCGGAGCGGGCGCAGACACAGCACACGTGGTGCTGCTGTCCCTGAGCGTCGTTGAAGGCGTAGTCCCAGCCCCGCTCCGCCCCCAGGCAGAGCACACAGGGGGTGGGGAAGAGCCCCTTGCCCTGCCGGCGGTCGACGTAGATGTGGTAGGGCTCGCGCATCTCGGGCGACTCCTCGGATGAACCCCGTGGACGGCCGTGGCAGGGCCGGACTGATGTACCTGCCATTGTGCCGGGCGGATGCCGGG
>JBOHUK010000206.1:0-3028 GCA_050734395.1 Candidatus Dormibacteria bacterium | reverse complement strand
TCGGTCAGGGTCTCCGAGCGGATCAGCTCTCGGGCCAGCTGGGTCACCGCCGACCAGTGCTTCTGGAGGAGGGTCCGGGCCTCATCCAGCGCCGAGTCCACCAGCTCCCGTACCGCGAGATCGATCTCCCTGGAGGTCGCGTCGCTGAAGGCACGACCCGGCATCCCCTCCAGGATCCGGGCCAGCTCCCAGGAGGCGAAGTTGGTGGCGCCCAGCCCGCCCATGCCCCACTGGGTGACCATGCGCACCGCGGTCAGGGTCGCCTCCCGGGTGTCGTCCTCGGCACCGGTGCCTACGTCCCCCTGGTAGCGGATCTCCTCAGCCGCCCGTCCCCCGCAGGCTTGGATGAGGCGCGCCTTGAGCCGGGCCGCGCTCTGCTGCTGGGGATCGCCCTCGGAACCGCTCAGGGTGGCGCCGAGCTTACGGCCGCGCGGGGTGATGCTCACCGAGGCCACGGGCGGGGAGCCGGGGGTGAGCAACGCCACCACCGCGTGCCCCGCCTCGTGGTGCGCGATGCGCTCCTTCTCCTCCTGTCCCAGGGTGACCGCGCGGGCGGGGCCGAGCAGGGCCTGCTGGTATGAGGCCTCGAAGGCCTCCGCCGTGACCTCGGCCAGGTCGTGGCGGGCGCACCAGATGGCCGCCTTGTTGGTCAGGTTCTTGAGGTGGGCGCCGGTCCAGCCGGTGGTGCGCCGGGCCATGTCGTCGAGGTCGACGTCCTGGGCGAGGGGCAAGCCGGAGGTATGGATCGCCAGGATCGCTCGCCTTCCGGCCCGGTCGGGGACGTGGACGGTGATCTGCTGGTCGAAGCGTCCCGGGCGCAGCAGCGCCGGGTCGAGCACATCCACCCGGTTGGTGGCGGCCAAAACCACCACCCGGGAGCGCACCTTGAAGCCGTCGAGCTCGGTCAGCAGCTGGTTGAGGGTGTGGTTCTGTTCGGCGCTGCCACCGATCGCCGCCTGGCGCTTGGCTCCCACCGCGTCGATCTCGTCGATGAAGACGATGGCCGAGCCCCGCTCGTTGGCGTCCTTGAAGAGTTTGCGCACCCGGCTGGCGCCCAGACCGACGTAGACCTCGACGAACTCGGAGCCAGCGATGTTGATGAAGGGCACGCCAGCCTCGCCGGCGACGGCCCGCGCCAGCAGGGTCTTGCCGGTGCCGGGCTCGCCCACCAGCAGGATCCCGCGGGGCAGCTCACAGTTGAGCCGCCAGTAGCGCGAGGGGTTGCGCAGGAAGTCCACCACCTGCACCAGCTCGTCGCGCACCTCATCGATGCCTCCGACGCTGGCGAAGGTGACGGGCGCCAGGCCAGGCGCCTGCTCGGTGCCAGCAGGAGGCCCCTGACGGGCGAAGCCGAAGAAGCGCGAGCCGCGGGCCTCCTGGTCGGTGTGCTCCTCGTCATGGGCGCGGGTGCCGCGGGCATCGCCGAGCCGCGGCATGTGCCGCTTCGCCTCGCTCACGCGGTGCCCCCCGGACCTGGCTCCGACAGGACCCAAGCGCCGTGCGCTGTGGGCCTTGCGGACTTGCGACGCAGTCGATCCTCCATTGCCAGCGGCGCGGGAGAGCGCTGGGAGTGGGTCACGGTCGGTCCGCCCTGGGCTCTGGTGCCGGGGCGGCCGAGCCGCGCCGCCGCTGCGCCCGCGCCAGCAGCGCCTGCTGCTGGCGGCGCAGGCTGCCGCCGTCGACCACCATCCGGGTCTGGCGCTTGCGATCCCGCCGCCGGTTGCGCTCCCGCTCCGGGGGAGGTGCCTGGTCCATCCACGAATCCTAGCCCGCGAAGGCGGTTAGGCCCAACAGGGGCTTAGGCGAGCCGGGCGCCCCAGGCGGTGCGTATTTCGGCGCCCGGCTCCAGCCGGATGAGGCCCTCCCCGGTCTGGAAGCCGTTGGGCGGGCAGCTCATGGGCTCGGTGCCCAGGCCCCGGCGGCGGCGCTCTGGGGAGAGCGTGTCACCGGTGTATATCTCGAGGATCGGGTAGCTGCGGTCCACCCAGAGCTCGGCCCGGCGCCCGTCGGGGCCGCGCAGCCGGGCCCAGGCCCGGCCCTCCTGGTCGCGCTCCAGATCCGTGAATGGGTAGTCCACCTCCAGGCCGCCGACCTTGCGTTCCTGGCGGAAGTCGTAGTCACTGCCGGCGACCGCCTCCCGGCCCACCGGCAGCTGGCGCTCGGGGTCGGTGAGGATCCGGGTCGCCGCCACCAGCTCGAGCGAGCAGTCGTCCACCCGGGCGTCCTCCCCGGGCGAGAGGTAGGGGTGCTGGCCGAGCCCGTAGGGGCAGGCCCGGTCGCCTAGGTTGCGGGCTGTGGTGGTGACGGTCAGGCCCTGGTCGTCAAGGCGGTATTCGATCTCCAGATCCAGCAGGAACGGGTAGCCCGGGGTGGGGTAGAGGCGGACTCCCAGGGTTGCCCGCCCCGCCTCCTTCGAGCGGAGGCTCCAGGAGCGCCAGCGCAGCAGCCCGTGGATGGCGTTCTGCTTCTCGGGCTCGGTCAGGGGGACCTGGTAGTCCTGACCGTCGAAGCGGTAGCGCCCGTCGGCCAGACGGTTGGGCCAGGGGATGAGCGGGGCGCCATGGGCGCCGTCGCAGAGCGCCTTCAGCGGGTAGGGGTCGAGGACCGGCCGCGTTCCCCCGAAATACTCGCGGATGCCGCCCCCGACCTCGACCACCGTGGCCCGCTGCTCGCCGTTAGCGATCGCGAACTGCTCGCCGGAGGGGGGCGAGGGGGGACTGGTCACCCACTCACGATAAGCTCTGGCCTGAGGGCGCGCCGGTTGCGTTCCGACACGCGGGGCGCCCGGGCCGGCGGGCGGCGCATCCCAGGCCCGGGTTTCAGGGCGGCCCAGAGCCGGAGCGGGAGGTCTTCCAATGGCGACTGCGGGCGAGGGGGAGCTCGCCTCCTCGGAGGCGATGGCCGGGGGCGGGCTCGGGGACTTTCGCGACTGGGAGCGGGCGCGCACCCGCCAGATCTCACCGGATCTGTGGGAGCGGCTGGAGGGCCATGTCGCCGAGATCCTGAACACCCTGGGCCTGGACCTGGA
>JBOHUK010000205.1:0-1459 GCA_050734395.1 Candidatus Dormibacteria bacterium | reverse complement strand
GAAGGGGCCATAGAAGGCGGAGGCGTACTTGGCCGAGTAGGCGAGGATGGCGGTCTCGGGAAAGCCGCCCTGGTCCAGGGCCTGCCGGATCGCAGCCACCTGCCCGTCCATCATCCCCGAGGGGGCGATCACGTCGGCCCCGGCCTGCGCCTGGCTGAGCGCCGTCCTGGCGTAGAGATCCAGGGTGCGGTCGTTGTCCACTCGGCCGCCCTCGGCGAGCACCCCGCACTGGCCGTGGTCCGTGTACTCGCAGAGGCAGAGGTCGGCCATCAGCAGCAGCCGCTCCCCGAGCTCCGCCCGGATTGCGCGCAGCGCTCGCTGGGTCACTCCCTGCTCCGCCCAGGCTTCTGAGCCGACTTCGTCCTTGCGGCTCGGCACTCCGAAGATGATCAGCGCGGGGATGCCCAGATCGACCGCCTCTCCCGCCAACTCCACCAGCGACTCCACCGTCTCCTGGCGGACCCCCGGCATGGTCCGCACCTCGCGGGGCTGCTCCACCGCCTCGCTGACGAAGGCGGGGAGCACCAGGTCGGCCGCTTCGAGCGTGGTCTCCGCGACGAGCCGGCGCACCAGGGGATGGCTCCGCAGCCGGCGCGGACGCTCCTCAGGAAAGCTCATCGGCGGGCTCATTCTGCGGTTTCGGGCCGAGCTGGGACTCCAGCGCGGAGAGCAGGCCGGGGAGGGAGTGCTGGGCGGCCACCAGCCCCGGCCCTAGACCCGCCCGCCGGGCACTCTCGGCGGTGACCGGCCCGATGCAGGCCACCAGCGCCCCCTCCGGCACCGGAGCACCTTGGCGGAGCTTCTCGAAGCAGTCGACCGAGCTGCCGCTGGTGAAGACCAGGCAGTCCAATCCCTCCCCGGCCCGCAGGGCCTCCCTCAGAGCCCCGCTCGAATCCCACTCAGGCTCCATCTCGTAGACCTCAAGCAGCTCAAGCCTCGCCCCGGCCCGCTCCAGCAGCTCGGGAAGAACCGCGCGGGCCCCGCGGGCCCGCGGCAACAGCACCCGGCGACCGGCAATCCCCTCGGTCAGCACCCGGGCGGCCAGGGACTCGGCGACGAAGTTCTGCGGCAACGCCTGGGGTTGCCAGCCGCGCGCCGCAACCGCCGAGGCGGTGCCGGGTCCAATGGCGAAGACCCGGGGCCGGGGCGCCTCGCCCACAGGAGCCGGGGGCAGGACCAGGGACACCGAGTTGGCGCTGGTGAAGATCAGGTCCTGCCACTCCCCGGCGAGGATCTGAGCCCTCCAGCGCTCGAGCTCGGCGGGCGCCAGCAGCAAGCGCAGGCGCATCACCGGGACGGTGACCGCGATGGCGCCGCGCTCGAGGAGCAGGTCGGCCAGCTCCAGCGCCTGGTCGCGGGCCCGGGTGACCAGGATCCGCCGGTCCTGGAGCGTGCCCGCCGCCCTCACCGGGAGAACTCCCTGGCCAAAGCTTGGGCGGCCTCGCCAAGGTCCTCGGCC
>JBOHUK010000204.1:0-23422 GCA_050734395.1 Candidatus Dormibacteria bacterium | reverse complement strand
CGTGGGCCTGGAGCCGGGCGGCGAAGCGCCCCAGTTCGAGGGCATCGCTGGGGCGGTCGTTGACCCCGGCGATGAGGACGTACTCGAGGCTCACCCGCCGCCCGGTGGCTTCGCGATAGCGAATCGCTGCCCCCGCCAGCTCGGAGAGGGGGTAGCGCCGGTTGAGGGGCACCAAGCGATCGCGCAGGGCGTCTGAGGCGGCGAGCAGAGAGATGGCGAGGGTGATCGGAAGTCTCTCGGCGGCCAGCCGGTCGATCTCGGCCACGAGGCCGCTGGTGGAGATCACCATGTGGCGCCAGGCGATGCCCCACTCATGCAGCAGGCGCATGCCCCGCAGCACCTGGGCGTAGTTCTGGAGCGGCTCGCCCATTCCCATGAAGACCACGTTGCGCGGTGGAGCCAGACCAAGGCCGGCCCAGAGGGCGGCGGTGAATCGCACCTGGTCCACTATCTCGGCCGCCGTGAGTTGCCGGCGGAGGCCGAGCTGACCGGTGGCACAGAAGACGCAGCCGATGGCGCAGCCCACCTGGGAGCTGACGCAGACGGTGTTGCGGGCGCGGCCACTGCGGTGCCCGGGGTGGCGGATTGCCACCGCCTCCACCTCCTGGCCATCCCGGGCCCGGAGCAGTAGCTTGCGGGTGAGCCCGTGATCAGCGCGCTGCTCCGCCGCCAGCTCCAAGGACAAGTAGTCGAAGCTCTCGGCCAGCAGGCCGCGTAGCGCTGCGGGCAGTTCACGGATCGACGAGAAACCGTCGTCTTCCGGGGCCCAGGCGCGGCGGCGCACCTGGTCCGCACGGTAGGCCGCCTGGCCATGGTCCTGCATCCACTGGCGGAGCTCGTCGCGGCTGAGGCCGCCCAGCGCCAGCCGGCCGGTCAGCGCGCGCTCCGGATGAGGTCCATGAACTCGCTGCGTGTCCGCGCGTCACGGCGGAAGACGCCGGTCATAGAACTGGTTATGGTCCGGTTGCCGGGGCGCCGCACCCCCCGCATCATGGTGCAGAGGTGGTCGGCCTCAACCACCACCGCCACGCCCTTCGGCGCCAGGTACTCCTGAATCGCGGTCGCGATCTCGTTGGTGAGGCGCTCCTGTACCTGCAACCGGCGGGCGAAGGCGTCGACCACCCGGGGCAGCTTGCTCAACCCAACCAATCGCCCGCGCGGCAGATAGCCGACGTGGGCCAGCCCGAAGAAGGGCAGCAGGTGGTGCTCGCACAGGCTGTAGAAGGTGATGTCGCGAACCAGCACCAGCTCGTCGTAGGGCTCCTCAAAGACCGCCTGGCCGAGGATCTCATCCAAGTCGGCGTGATAACCCTGGGTCAGGAACGCCAGGCTGGCGCTGACCCGTTTGGGGGTGGAGCGCAGTCCCGGGCGCTCGGGATCCTCGCCGGCTGCCAGCAGTAGCTGGCTCACGGCGCGCTCCGCCTGGGGACCGAGTCCAGCATCGCGGATCTCATCACTGCGGGCCGCGGCGCTTGGGGTGTTCACGGCAGGGATTCTCTCAACCAGCTCGGGTTGGTCCGACTTCAGCCGCTCCGGGCCCGGTTCGCTCCCAGAGCTGACGGGCCGCGGCCACACCTCCCTCCAGGCAGGCGGCCACGCCAACGCCCGCGACGGCGGACCCGGTGACGACCAGGGGCACCGGCACCCGCGACGCCGCCTGATCCACTGCCCGACGCCAGGCGAGGGTGCCGGCCACGTACTGAGGCAAGGCTCCGTGCCAGCGTTGTACCCGGACCTCGACCGGCAGCTGGGAGAGCCGGAGGATCCGACGCAGCTCGAGGTGCAGCGAGGTCACCAGGCTGGCGTCGTCGAGGACCAGGGACGACTCTTCGCCCAGACGTCCAAAGGACGCCCGCAGGATCGTGAGCCCGGGCTGGCGAAGGTGGGGCCACTTGCGGTCGAGGAAGGTGGCCGCGGTGAGGGTCTGCCGCGTCGAACCGGCCACCAGGAAGCCGCTGCCGAGCAGCTCCTGGCTCAGAGCCCCGTCGCGGTAGGCGAGGGTTGCCGTACCCACCGAGGCGTAGTCGAGCTGGTGGAGGAGGGAGGCGAGCTCCGGAGCGAGCTCTCCTACCGTGCCTGCCGCCTCCGCCCCGGGGATGGCCAGCACCACGCCGTCGAAGCCCGGGTCCTCTCGGTCGGCGTGGAGGCGGAGGAGGGACCCCGGACCGGCGCTCAACGATGCCACCCGCCGGCTCAGGTGCAGGGCGCCCGCCGGCAACTTCCGCTGCAGGGCGGTCACCAGCTGGCTGAGACCTCCCCGGAAGCTGACGAAGGGTGTCGCCCCCCCGCCGGCCGCGGAGACCTGGGAACGGCGCAGGCCCCGAAGCAGACTCGTGCCACCTGCCACGGCGGACGCCAGCTGGGGCGCGACCGCCCCGACGTCCAGCGCTCCGGCCGGACCGGCGTAGACGGCGCCGAGCAGAGGCTCCACTGTGCGGCCCAGCAGCCGGCGCCCGAGGCGTGGACCAAGGAAGGAGGCGAGCGAGCTGTCGGGTTCGAGGGCGGGGTAGCGCCGCCAGGGCTCCAGGCCGCCCCGCAGTCCGGCGCGCAAGCCCGTCACGCGCAGGGCAGACGGGCGCCACGGGTGCAGCGGGATCCCCAGCACCGCGGAGCGAGGCAGGGGTTGGAGCCGGCGACCGGTCCAGAGTGAGGCGGCGGTGGTCGCGGGGCGCACCAGCTCGGTGCCCAGGCCGAGATCCTCGACCAGCGGCAGGATCACCGGGGAGCGGGCCAGCAGGCTCTCGGCGCCCAGCTCTACGGTGGTCCCGCTGAAGGCAGCGGACCTGATCTTGCCTCCGGGCTCGGGGCCGGCCTCGAAGACGGTGAGGTCCAGCGCTTCACCTTGCTCAGAGCTCAGCCGCCCCAGCTCGTAGCCGGCCGCCAGGCCGGCGATTCCGGCCCCGATCACGGCCAGGCGGCGCACGGGGCTCACCCTCCGCCTGCCAGGGCGGCCTCGACGAGATCGGCGAGGACTCGGATGAAGCCCGGGTCGGCATTGGGCATGGCGGTCCGACGCAGGGTGACTCCCAGCCGCTCCGCCTGGCGCCTCGCCTCCAGATCGAGGTCGTAGAGGATCTCGAGATGATCGGCGGTGAAGCCGCAGGCGCAGACCACAAAACGAGTGGCTCCGGCCTGGGCCTCGGTCTCGATCACCTGGGCCAGCTCTGGACCCAACCAGGGCTCTCCGGTCCGGGCCACGCTCTGCCAGGCGGTGGTCCAGCGCCCCAGCTGGCAGCGGTCCGCGACTGCGGCCGCCGTCTCCCCGAGCTGGTCCGGATAGGGGTCGCCCAGCTCACGCAGCCGAGCGGGCAGGCTGTGGGCGGTGAAGATAACCAGCGGCGCGGCTGCGCCTGCCCCACCCAGCGCGGCGACCTCCGAGCGCACCTGGCCCGCGAGCCAGTCCAGGTATCCGGGAGCCAGGTGCCAGTCGCTGACGAAGGTGAGATGGGGAGGCTGCGGTCGGTCCGCGGCTGCCGCCTGCGCCCGCTGCTGATACTCGCCGACGCTCAGCGAGGAGTAGTGCGGGGCCAGGACCAAGCCCAGGATGGCAGCCACGCCCTCCTCCGCCAGGCTCAGAATCGCCTCCTCAATCAGGGGAGGGCTGTGCTTCATGCCCACCCGGACCAACCAATCCCGGCCGCGGCGGCGCAGTTCTTTGGCCAGCGCCTCGGCCTGGGAGGCGGTGATCTCTTGCAGCGGCGAGCTGCCGCCGATCTCCGAGTAGCGGCGGCGTAGCTCGTCAAGGGCCTGCGGGGAGGGCGGCCGACCGCCGCGCATGTGGGTGTAGTAGGGCAGGATCTCCGCCTCGGAGCGCGGGCTGCCGTAGGCCATCAGCAGCACCGCGGTGGGCCGCCCCGGCGCGGCCTCGGGTCGGCCCGAGGCGGCCGACGCGGCAAGGTGGGGCCGGGCAGACAAGGGCTGACCTCCGGTGGGCCGCCCCTCACCAGTAACCTGACGGACCGCCCCTCGGGCGGCGCGGTCGGGGCGGATTTGCTTGCTACAGTAAGCCGCGCCGTGGGGAGAGCCCTTTGACCGGCCCCAGCGCCGCGCCCGGCCAGGTGCTGGCCGACGGGGCTCCCGGGGCGGACCTCCTGCAGGGGGCGGAGACCATCCTGGGCCTCGATGAGGACAAGATGGTGGCTCGCCTCCAAGGCCTGCCCACGGGGCTGGCGCTGGAGCTGTTCCGGGCGATGGCGCGGCTGCGGGCCTTCGACGAGCGGGCGGTGATCCTGCAGCGTCAGGGACGGATCGGCACCTACCCCATCTTCTACGGCGAGGAGGCGGTCCAGGCGGCGAGCGTGCTGGCGCTCGAGGATCGAGACTGGCTGTTCCCAACCTACCGGCAGACCGCGGTCGTGACCCTGCGGGGCTGCCCGCCCCTGGTGCCGATGCTGATGTGGAGGGGCCACCCCGGGGGGTGGCATGACGTCCATCGCTACCGGGTGGCCCCGATCTGTGTCCCCGTTGCGACCAACCTGCCCCATGCGGTGGGGGCGGCCTGGGGGTCCCGGCTGCGTCGCGAGGGCTGGGTGGCGCTCGGGTACGGGGGGGACGGCTGCACCTCGGCCGGGGACTTCCACGAGGCTTGCAACCTGGCGGCGGTGATTGCCGCGCCGGTGATCTTTCTCATCACCAACAACCAGTGGGCGATCAGCACCCCGGTCGAGCGCCAGACCCGGGTTAGGCGACTGGCGGACAAGGCGGCCGCCTACGGCCTCCCCGGCCGGCGCGTCGACGGTTTCGACGTCTTCGCGGTCCACGAGGCGCTGGTCGAGGCGGCCGCCCGAGCCCGCCAGGGGGGCGGCCCGACCCTGGTCGAGGCGGTGGGCTACCGCCTCGGCCCACACGGCACAGCCGACGAGCCGTCCCTGTACCGGGACCCAGAGGGGGACCGCCGGTGGGCGCCGCTGGAGCCGCTGCAACGGGCCGCCCGCGCCCTGGAGCTGGCGGGGCTCGCGACCGCGGCTGAGCTCTCGCAGGTCCGGGAGGAGGAGGTGGCGGCGCTGCGCTCTCTGGGCGAGCGGCTCGAGGCCGAGCCCCCGGTGGCGTTGGAGGAGATCGCCCAGACTGTCCACCGCGTCACTCCCTGGACCCTGCAAGCCGAGCGTCTGCGCGAACCCGCCTGGGTGGGGGGCGGTGAGTGACCGGGGAAGGCCTGAACATGGTGGAGGCAATCAACCGGGCACTGGGCCAGGTGTTGGAGGAGGACCCCGACGCCCTCCTGCTTGGGGAGGACATCGGCGCCAACGGGGGTGTCTTCCGTGCCACCGCCGGGTTGCAGGAGCGCTTCGGGCAAGAGCGCGTGGTCGACACCCCGCTGTGCGAGGCGGGCTTCGTGGGTGCCGCCATCGGTCTCTGCCTGGCCGGGCTGCATCCTCTGGTGGAGATCCAGTTCGACGCCTTCGTCTACCCCGCCTTCGAGCAGCTGGTAGATCACGCGGGCCGCTTCCGCTGGCGCACGCGGGGGGAGTACGGGCTGGGGCTGGTACTCCGGCTGCCCTACGGGGGCGGGACCAAGGCCCCGGAGCTGCACTCCGACTCTCCCGAGACATTGTTCAGCCATGTCCCGGGCCTCCGGGTGGTGGTCCCGTCGGATCCCCGCTCCGCGGGCGAGCTGCTGCTGGCCGCCAGCCGGTGCGGCGACCCGGTCATCTTCATGGAGCCCAAGCGCCTGTACCGGCGTGGGCGCCAGCCGGTCCCGGACCGCTTCGAAGAAGGGGACCTGGAGCGGGCAGTCACCCTCCGGGAAGGGGAGGACCTGACGCTCGTCGCCTATGGGGCGATGGTTGAGGTGGCGCTGGAGGCGGCGGGCAGGCTGGGTGGGGAGGGGGTGTCGGCCCAGGTCCTGGACCTGTGCAGCATCTACCCGCTGGACCGGGATCGCCTGGTCGAGGCCGCCTCGCGCACCGGCCGGGTGCTCGTGGTGCACGAGGCGCCGCGCCACTGCGGGGTGGGTGCCGAGGTGGCGGCACTGTTGCAGGAGGAGGTTGCCGACCGGCTCCTGGCCCCCACCCTGCGGGTCACGGGGATGGACATGCCCTTCCCACTCTTCCAGAACGAGGATGACGCCCTGCCCTCGGTCGAGCGGGTGCTGGCCTGTGCCCGGGCCCTGATGGCCTACTGAGCGTGCGCCATGCCTGAGTTTCGCCTTCCGGATCTGGGTGAGGGTGTCACCGAGGGCGAGGTGCTGGAGTGGCGCGTCGAGCAGGGTGCGGAGGTGACCCTCGACCAGGTGCTGCTGGTGGTGGGAACCGACAAGGCGACGGTGGAGATCCCCTCGCCGTTTGCCGGCCGGGTCGCTGAGCTGCTGGCCAGGCCCGGGGAGCGGGTCCAAGTCGGCGAGGCGCTGCTGCGCGTCGAGACCGCCGGGGAGACTCCGCCCCTGCCCCAGTCCGCTCCCACGTCAGCGCGGCCGGAGACGGTCACCGCTCCGCCACGCGCCGCCCCCAGCCAGGATCGTCCCCGGGCCCCGGCGCTACCCTCGGCGCGACGGGCGGCGCGCCTCCTGGGCGTGGATGTAGAGGGGGTGGCGGGCAGCGGTCCGGCGGGCCGGGTGCGCCTCTCCGACCTGCCCAGTCCCGGGCGACGGACACCGCTGCGGGGGGCACAGCGGGTGATGGCCGAGCGGATGGCGCACGCGCATCGGGTGGTGCCGCAGGTGACCGTGGTGCTCGAGGTTGACGCCGCCAACCTCGAGTCCCTGGCCGGGTCTGAGGGTGGATGGAGTGTGCTCGGACTGATCTGCCAGGCGGTGGTGCGCAACTTGGTGGACGACCCTCTGCTCAACGCGCGCCTGGATGAATCGGCGATGGAGGTGGTCTTCCACACGCACGTGGGCCTGGGGGTGGCGGTGCAGGCCGGGCAGGACTTGCTGGTAGCGAACATCCCCGCCGCCGAGACGCTGGCGCCGGAGGAGCTGCAGAGGCAGCTGGATCAACTGGTGGCGGCGGCCCGGGCCGGCTCGCTGCGCCGCGAGCAGCTGACGGGAGCCACCTTCACCGTCTCCAGCGGTGGCAGGTTGGGCGGGCTGCTGGCGACGCCGATTGTCAATTGGCCCAACCTGGCCATCCTCGGGGTGCACGCGATCCGCGACCAGGCCATGGTGCGCGATGGCCGGGTCGTGGCAGGGCGGGCGCTCAACCTCTCCCTCTCCTTCGACCACCGGGTGATCGACGGGATGCGCGCCTCCGCGTTCCTCCACCGCCTGGCAGACCGCCTGGCGACCCCGGAGCAGCTGCTGCAGGCTGGCGCCGGTTAGCGTCTGCGCTCCCTGAGGCGCGACGGCTGCCGGCGGGGGAGCTGCTCCGGGGCGGCCGCCCGCGTGTGGCAGGAGGGGACCTAGACCGTGGGACGCAACTACAGCGCTTGTCGGGTGCCCACCCAGTTTCGCCGCGTCGCGCCCGCCCGCCAGGCCGAGAGCAGCGCGAACCGCCGGATGTTTGCTTCTATCGAACCCCTGTTCCCTGCAGGGTGCACCTGTATCCGCCCCGCTTCCTGCACCGTAAGGTGGTGCTGTGCTAGGATCTACTCATGAGCGGGCGGATCTACACCAAGGCCAGCCCATCCCTCGTGCGCGCGCTGGAAGCCGCACCGGAGCTCGGCCTGGTGTCATCGGATGCTTCCAGGGCAGAGCGCCTCAGCACATTGGCGCTGCTGGGATATGAGGCGGCGGTCAAAACCGAGCGCCAGACCGCGAAGCTCCGCGCCTACCAGTTGCTCGCTGAGGATGAGGAAAGGGCGGATGAAGTCCGGTACCATGCGGAGGCAGCCGTAGAGAGCGGTCGCTTTTAGCGAGCGGTGGTTCCGCAACGTGGCTACCTATACGCACTGCAGTATCGGTCGGTGCGGGCTCGGGCCGTACTTGTTCTGTCGGAAGACGAGTGGAACACATACTCTCGAGACTGCGTGGTCATCCCAGCTTACGCCCCATCCGAACTGCATTCGTCCATCCTGTGCCCTCGGATAGACGCATGGACTGGCAATTGCACCAAGATCATGAGCATTCCATGTGACTGGCTGGGCAAAGTTATGGGACCGTGCAGCCCTGAAGAACTCGAGTCCATCTGTGCTGGAGTCTCGCAGTTCCTCTGCATCGACGAATTAATAGATGGGGTCGACCCTCCAATTCCCATGTTCGCCCCTGCACCAGGCTGGTACCCGAGACACGGCTATATCTACTGCTCTCCACACGCGGGTCCATCGGGCAAAATGCATGTGGTACTCCCAGACGACACCTGGAATAGTGCGCAGCCCGCCACGGTCGTAGCCCGGCTCACCAGTACTGAGAAGGAGGCTAGACGACGGTGGGAAAGCGAAGTCCGGGGGGGGTGCATCGTCGTGGGCGACCTAATGCAGGTGGCGATCACTGCGTTCGACCAGCAGCCACCAAAGCCACCTCGGCCCGCCACGCTTCAGCGCCAGGAACGCGCAGCCCTCGGCCAGGGCCTCGCTCAGCTACTTGCCCTGCCATAGGATCTCGCCGCCGCTCGCGCCCCGCCCGGGGCCGGTCCTCCCCCGGAGCTGGCTCACCCAGCCCTGGCCTCAACTTCCCGCAGGGGGTGGGTTCAGTTCGCCCCGAAACCGACGGGCAGGCGAGCTGACCTCGGCCTGACCCCGGTCAGAGGGTCACGGCGCGTCCCCGGGCCGGTGCGACCAAGGTCACTTTCGTCTCCGTCAGGCCCGTAGATCGCCCTTTCCAGTCAACCTTGCAACTCGGCATGCAGCGACCGGTGGTGCCGAGACCGGGAGTTGAACCCGGACGAGCTTGCGCTCACTGCCCCCTCAAAGCAGCGTGTCTACCATTCCACCACCTCGGCCCAGAGCGAGATCTTAGCTGTCGCGGCTGCGGGCCGCCGCCCCTAGGACTGGGCTTCGAGCAACTCATCGAGCCGCCAGTAGCTCTCCTGCATCCCCGCCTCCATGCCTCCCGCCAGGAAGGCGTCGCGCGCGGCAAAGGAGGCCACCAGGGCTCGGCTCACCAGCCGGCTGCGCCCGGCTCCCTCGTCCACGAACTCGAGCCACTGCAGCGCGACATCGTCGGGCGCGCCCTGGTAGGCGAAGGTCTGGACGATCAGCTGGTCGGGGCGCACCTCGTGGAAGCCGCCAAAGAACTCGTGGCGGCCCTCTTGGCCGACGTGGAGGTAGCGGTAGGAGCCCCCGGTGCGGCAGTCGTAGTGATCCATCTCGGTGCGGTAGCGGCGCGGCCCGAGCCACTGGGCCACCAGCTCGGGCTCGGCGTGGGCGCGGAAGACGCGCCCCGCCGGCGCCGCGAACTCCCTGGTGATGCGCACCAGGGGCACCTCCGGGTCGGCGCTGATCTCCGCTCTGGGCTCGAGTGGGCTCATTCCGGGCCTCCTTCGGGTCGCTGGGCGATCCTCCGGGCCGGGCCCGGAGGGTCGGGGATGGCGCGCAGCAGCAGGTCGAGGCGGCGGTAGCTTTCCTCCGCGTCCTGGCGGTAGCGCTCCAACCACTCCTGGAGCGGGGTCATGGCGAGGGGCTGGAGCCGCACCGGCCGCTCCCGGCCGCGGCGGCTGCGGGTCACCAGCCCCGCCCGCTCCAGCACCTTGAGGTGCTTGGAGACCGCCTGCAGGCTCACCGGGTAGGGGCGTGCCAGCTCCTGGACGTTGGCCTGGCCGCGGGCGAGCCGGGCGACCAGGTCGCGGCGCAGGGGATCCGCCAGGGCGGCGAACCTCAGCGAGACCGCGTCTGCCGCCAAGCCAGCTCCTCCAATGGTTAACCGTTGGGTTGAATGTTAGCGCGGACCAGCCCAACTGTCAACCATGTGGTTGCGCGTCTGCAACGAGGGAGGGACGGGAGGCGACCCGTGGTACGCTGATCGCGTCTTCGGGGCAGGGTGAGATTCCCGACCGGCGGTTAGAGCCCGCGAGCGCCAAGGGGAGCGACCCGGCGGCGCAGGATCCGGTGGAACTCCGGGGCCGACAGTCAGAGGAGCGGCGCGGCCGCACCTCGAGTCTGGATGGGAGAGGACAGGGCCAGGGTCGCCATTCGCGGCCCGCCGCCTGCCGCTGCCCCTGTGTGAGGAGCGGCGATCTTGGCGGAGCCGGGAACCGGCGAGGCGGCCCTCGACCCCATGGGCGTGGCCATTGCGGCGGCGCGGCGGGGCGACTACCGGACCTCACCGAACCCCATGGTGGGAGCGGTCCTGGTCCGCGACGGCACGGTCCTCGCCGAGGGCTACCATCGGGGAGCGGGCCTGCCCCATGCCGAGGTTGAGGCGCTGGAGCGTGCCCGGGAGAGGGTGCAGGGCGCCGACCTCTACGTCACGCTCGAGCCCTGCTGCCACCAGGGCCGCACCGGGCCCTGTACCGAGGTCCTGCTCCAAGCGGGCCTGCGCTCCGTCCACGTCGCCACCCTGGACCCCAATCCCCGCGTCTGCGGCCAGGGGGTGGAGCGGCTGCGGGCCGGGGGACTGGAGGTGGTGCTGGGGGAGCGGGCGGAGGACGCCCGCGCGCTGATCGAGGAATTCCGGGTCTGGATCACGACCGGGCTGCCCTTCGTCTCCCTGAAGTACGCCGCCAGCCTGGACGGCAAGGTGGCGACCGCCGCTGGCCAGTCGCAGTGGATCACCTCGGCAGCGGCCCGGGATCTGGCCCACGAACTGCGCCGGCGCCACGACGCCGTGCTGGTGGGGTCCGGGACCGTGCTGGCCGACGATCCCCGGCTCAACGCGCGTGCCCGCGGCGCCGAGGCGCGCCAGCCCGCCCGGGTGGTGCTCGACCGCCGTTTGCGCACCCCGCCCTCGGCCCGGCTGCTCAAGAGCCCCGGAGGCCCGGTGCTGGTGGCGACGGCGGAGGAGCCGGACCCCGACCGGCGCCGGGCCTTGGAGCGCGCCGGGGCGGAGGTGCTGCCGCTGCCCCAGGACAGCGGCGGGCTCTCGCTGCCGGCACTGCTCGGGGAGCTGGGCCGGCGGCAGCTCACCAGCGTGCTGGTCGAGGGGGGGCCGAGCGTTCTGGGATCGTTCCTGGAGCGTCGCTTTGGCAACCGGGTTTTGGCCTTCATGGCGCCCTTGCTGCTGGGCGGCACCGACGCGCCCGGCCCGTTTGGCGGCCGGGGGGCGGAGGCCTTGGCAGGGGGTTGGGAGTTGACTCGCCTCCACGCCGAGCCGGTGGGCCGTGACCTGCTGCTGGTGGGGGAGGTCTGAGCCGTGTTCTCGGGTATCGTCGAGGGCCTGGGAGTGGTGCGGCAGGCGCCCAGCCGCTCCCGCGCGGATCTGGTGCTGGAGCTCCCGGAGGGTTGGGCGCAGCCCGAGCTGGGTGAGAGCGTGGCCGTCAACGGGTGCTGCCTGACGGTGGTAGAAGCAGGTGAGGGTCGGCTCCGGGCCGAGCTGACGCCCGAGACCCGGCGCCGCACCACCTTGGGGCGGCTGCGGGCAGGCCAGCCGGTCAACCTGGAGGCCAGCCTGGCTCTCGGCCAGCGGGTGGGCGGGCACCTGGTGAGCGGCCACGTCGACGCCACCGGCCAGGTGGCGGGGCTGGAGCGGGAGGGCAACGCCACCTGGCTGCAGGTGGAGATCCCGGGCGAGCTGGCCCGCTACTGCGTGCCCCGAGGATCGATCGCCATCGACGGCTGCTCCCTGACCCTGTGTGAAGTCGCCGAGGACGCCGCCGGGGCCCGGGCCTGGGTGCGGGTCTCCCTGATCCCCCACACGTGCGAGCACACGGTGGCGGGGCGATACCGCGAGGGGGAGCGGGTCAACGTGGAGGTGGACTCACTGGCCCGGCTGGTGGAGCGCTTGGTGGGGCCGCATCCGCGCCATCCGGAAGCGGGAAGGCGGTGATGGCGTCGATCGAGGAGGCACTGACCACACTGGCGCAGGGTCGCTTCGTGATCGTGGTCGACGACGAGGACCGCGAGAACGAGGGGGACCTGTGCCTGGCGGCGGAGTTCGCCAGCGCCGATCGGGTCAACTTCATGATGAGAGAGGCCCGGGGGCTGATCTGCGTGGCCATGGAGCCGGCACGGCTCAGGGCGCTGGAGCTGCCGCAGATGCTCGAGAACAACACCTCGCGCTACCAGACCGCCTTCGCCGTCTCCGTCGACGCCGCCGCCAGCGAGGTCTCCACCGGGATCAGCGCCCATGACCGGGGCCTGACCATCCGCCGCCTGGCGGACGCCGAGTTCGGGCCCGCGGACTTCGTGCGCCCGGGCCACGTCTTCCCGCTGCGGGCGCGACCCGGAGGGGTGCTGGAGCGGGCCGGGCACACCGAGGCGGTGGTGGACCTCTGTCGCCTGGCCGGGCTCGCGCCCGCGGGGGTGGTTTGCGAGATCACCAACCCCGACGGCACCATGGCCCGCCGGCCGCAGCTCGAGGAGTTCGGCAGCCGGCACGGGATCCCTCTGGTCAGCATCGAGGCGCTCATCGCTCATCGCCGGCAGCGGGAGCAGCTGGTCGAGCGGGGCGCGGAGACGGTGCTGCCGACCCAGCTGGGTCGCTGGCGGGCGGTCGGGTACCGGGACCTGATCACCGAGGCGGTGCACCTGGCCCTGGTCCTGGGCGAGCCGCAGCGGGAGCGCCCGGTCTTGGTGCGAGTGCACAGTGAATGCCTGACCGGGGACGTCTTCGGATCCGAGCGCTGCGACTGCCGGGCCCAGCTGCAGCAGGCGATGCGCCAGATCGCGGAGGAGGGAGAGGGCGTGGTCGTGTACCTGCGCCAGGAGGGCCGGGGCATCGGGCTCATGGACAAGCTGCGGGCGTACCACCTCCAGGACCTGGGCCGGGACACGGTCGAGGCCAACCTGGAGTTGGGATACCCGGCCGACAGCCGCAACTACCAGATCGGCAGCCAGATCCTGGCGGATCTGGGGCTGCGCCGGCTGCGGGTGATGAGCAACAACCCGCACAAGTACTACGGCCTCCAGGGCCACGGGCTGGAGATGGTGGAGCGGGTGCCGATCCAGGTGCCGGCCACCCGCCACAACCGCCGTTACCTGGCCACCAAGAGGGACAAGCTGGGTCATCTGCTGGAGGTGGACCCGGTGGCAGGAGAGCGCCCGTGAAGGAGCTGGAGGGCCAGCTGCAGGGGCGGGGCCGGCGGGTGACGCTGGTGGCCTCCCGCTTCAACGAGACCATCGTGGCACGCCTGGTCGAGGGCGCCCGGCGCTGCCTGCGGCAGCACGGCGTCGCGGAAGGGGACATCGAGCTGGTCTGGGTCCCCGGCGCCTTCGAGCTGCCCCAGGCGGTGGCCGGGGTGCTCGCCGCCGGGGGGCGCGACGCGGTGGTGGCACTGGGGGCGGTGATCCGGGGTGACACCCCGCACTTCGAATACGTGGCCTCCGCGGCCAGCCTGGGGCTGGCGGCGGAGGCCCGCTCGAGCAGCGTCCCGGTGACCTTCGGGCTGCTGACGGTCAACGGCTTGGGCCAGGCCGAGGCTCGCTCCGGGGGCAAGCTCGGCAACAAGGGCTATGACGCGGCGCTGGCGGCGCTGGAGATGATCTCGGTCTTGGAGCGGCTGCGCGCCGCGGGCCCCGCTTCCGGGGCGGGCTAGGCGGACTTGGTCGTGGTGCGCAGGCAGCGGGTGCAGACGCGCATCCGCTGCGGGGCTCCCCCGCCGCGGGGGATGATGGTGGCCCGGACCAGGTTGGGCAAGAAGCGGCGCCGGGTGTGCACCTTGGAGTGGCTGATATTGCTCCCCGCCACCGGTCCCTTGCCGCAGATCTCGCAGCGCCGCGCCATCATCACCTCACAGAGCGCCCGGGCCGGCCGACCCACCCCCTGGCCGATCCCCGAGTATGATTCCGGCCGCAGTTTAGCAGCCGCGCCCGATTACGCCCCCCGCCCCGGCCCGGGCGTCCCCGGGTGCCCAGTGGAGGAGGCGGACCGCCCCGGTGCCTGCTAACCGCAGCCTGCTACAGACCTACTCGCGGGGCTCGGTGGAGGTCGCGCCCAAAGTGGTGGCGATGCTGGCCGCGCGGGCGGCGGCGGACTGCTATGGGGTGGTGGGGATGTCCGCCCGCGGCTTGCGCGACGGCATCGCCGAACTCCTAAACCGGGACAATGCCGAGCGGGGCATCGAGCTGCGGGTGGAAGACGGTGGGCTGGGCGTCGACCTCTACGTGGTGGTGGACCACGGGGTGCGCATCCTCGAGGTGGCCCACAACCTCATGAGCGCCGTCGCCTACAGCCTGGAGCACCATCTGGGGATGCACGTGATCGAGGTCAACGTCAACGTTCAGGGCATCCGCTCGCCCGAAGGCGAGGATGGGGGCGACTGAGCCCGAGGAGTCCTCGACGCCGGCCGCGCTGAGCGGGGAGCGGCTGCGCTCGGGGCTGGAGCGGGGCCTGCGCCGGCTCGCCGAGGAGCGCGAGCGGCTCAACCAGCTGAACGTCTTCCCCGTCCCTGACGGCGACACGGGCACCAACATGCACCTGACCGTGGAGGCGGCGGTGGCCGAGGTCTCGCGCCTCGGGACCGGGGCGGGCGTGGAGGCGGTCAGCCGCTCGGCCGCCCATGGCGCGCTGATGGGGGCCCGGGGCAACTCCGGGGTGATCCTATCCCAGGTGCTGCGGGGGTTCGCCCAGGGCTGCTCGGGGCGGGAGGAGCTCTCCCCAAAGGAACTCGCCCAGGCTCTCGACCTGGCCGCCCGGGTCGCCTACGCGGCGGTGAAGCGCCCGGTGGAGGGCACCATCCTGGGGGTCAGCCGCGCCGCCGCCCAGGCGGCGGCGGAGGCCGCGGAGGGCGGTGCTGATCTGGCCGCCCTGCTGGAGGCGGTGGTGGCCGAGGCCTGGTCGGCGGTGGAGCGCAGCCGGGAGCAGCTCGAGGCCCTGCGCCGGGCGAAGGTGGTGGACGCGGGCGGCTTCGGGCTGGCCTTGATCCTGACCGCCCTGGCCGAGATGGCGGTGGGCCACCACGGCTGGCCTGTTGGGCTGGCGGCGGCAGACCCGGGCCCTGCCGGGGGGGCGGCCCGCCACGGGGTCGGGAGCACCACCGAGCCGGAAGGCGGCTTCGGCTATTGCACCGAGTTCATCCTCGAAGGAGCCGAGGTGGATCCGCTGCGGCTGCGGGCCGAACTGGGGGATGAGGCCGAGGACGACTCGGCCCTGGTGGTGGGCGAGCCCGGGCTGGTCCATGTGCACATCCACACCGAGACCCCCTGGGTGCTGCTGCAGCGGGTGAGCGGGCTGGGCCAGATTCAGCGGCTCAAGGTGGAGGACATGACGGCGCAGCACCACCAGGCGCGCGAGCGGGGGCAGGCCACAGCGCTCACGCCCCTGGCGGTGGTGGCGGTGGCCTCCGGCCCGGGCTTCCGCGAGCTCCTGGAGGGCCTGGGTGCGGTGGTCGTCGAGGCGGCCGCGGGCGGCAACCTCTCTCCCCGGGAGATCGCGGCCGGGGTGGCTGGCGCCGGGGCGGGCGAGGTACTGCTGCTGCCCAATCACCAAGAGCTGCTGGCGGCAGCGGAGGAGGCGGCCGGGTCGGCTGCGGTTCCAACCCAGGTGGTGGCATCGACCAACCTTCCTCAGGGGATCGCGGCGCTCCTGGCGTTTGATCCCGAAGGACCGCTCGAGGTCAACCGCCGGCGGATGGAGCGCGCCCTCGGCGAAGTGCACGCCATCGAGATCCGGCTCGAACCCGCAGACGCGCCGCCGATGTCTCAGCGGGTGACGGCTCGGCTCGACGGCCAACCCGCCGGCGCCGGAGCCGACCTGGCCGAGGTCGTGTGGCAGGCGCTGCGCCAGCTCGGCCAGGGCGCCCTGGAGGTGGTGACCCTCTACCGGGGGGCCGGGGCGAGCCGGGAAGAGGCTGTGAGCCTGGCCCAGGCGATCCGGCAGCGCCTTCCCAATGTCGAGGTGGAGGTCCACGACGGGGGCCAGCCCGGCTTCGCCTACGTGATCTCCGCCGAGTAGGCGGGGCGGAGAAGGCGATGGCGGTGCGGATCGTCACCGACAGCACCTGTGATCTGCCCGAGGAGCGGCGCCGGGAGCTGGGGGTGGTGACGGTGCCCCTCCGTCTCCAGTTCG
Source organism: Candidatus Dormibacteria bacterium (assembly GCA_050734395.1). Lineage (GTDB taxonomy): Bacteria > Chloroflexota > Dormibacteria > Aeolococcales > Bog-877 > Bog-877. Next base: position 7,446 of record JBOHUK010000204.1, on the reverse strand, counting down.
AGGAGCGGGAGTACCGCGACCGGGTGGATCTCGAAGACGCCGAGTTCCTGCGCTTGCTGGGGCGGGCGGACCGGCCCCCCCGGACCTCCCAGCCTCCGCCCGGGGACTTCGAGGCCGCCTACCGGGAGCTGCTGCAGGCGCCGGGGGATGAGGTGATCTCGATCCACATCGCCGCCAAGCTGAGCGGCACCGTGAGCTCGGCCACGGTGGCGGCGCAGGCGGTCGGCCCCGAGCGGGTCCAGGTGGTGGACAGCCGCAGCGTCAGCCTCGGGACCGGCTTCCAGGTGCTGCGCGCGGCCGAGCTGGCGGCCCAGGGGATGGGGGCCTCGGGGATCGCCGCGGCGCTCGCGCCCATGGGCAGCCGGACTGGCATCCTGTGCCTCCTGGACACGGTGCGCTATCTGCAGCTGGGCGGAAGGATCGGCAAGGTGCAGGCGCTGCTGGGATCTGCTCTCTCCATCAAGCCCCTGATCAGCCTGGGCCAGGACGGGGCGCTGGTGCCCTTGGGACGGGTGCGCTCCCGGACGGCCGGCCTGCGCCTGCTCAACCAGCGGCTCGCCGAGCACCCCCGCCTGGAGGCCTTGGGAATCCTCCACGTGGGTGAACGGAGCACGGCCGAGGACCTGGCCAGCAAAGCTCGGGGGACGTTCCCGCAGATGGAGATCCTGGTCCAGCACGCCAGCCCCGTGCTCTCCACCCACTGCGGTCCGGGCACGGTCGCCTACTGCTACCTTGAAACAGGCGCCTAGCCTCTTCGCGGCCCCTCCGGCCCCGGGAGGGCGCCGACCCCGCCGGGCCGCCCGCCAGCCGGAGCTGGACACGCTCCTCGCCGACCTGGATCGGGTCTCCCCCGCCCGTGCCGAGGCGCTGCGCCGTCTTGGGCTGCGCACGGTCCGCGACCTGCTCTTCCACCGCCCGCGGCGCCACGACGACCAGCGTCAGCGCTCTTCCGTCAGCGAGTTGCAGGCTGGCCAGTCCGCCACCCTGGAGGTGGAGATCCGCCACCTGCGCGCCCGCCGCGCCTGGCGGCGGCAGCTGGCGGTGACCGAGGCCCGGGTGGGCGACGAGAGCGGGGAGCTGGAGGTGATCTGGTTCAACCAGCCCTACCTCGGCCACGTGCTCCAGGTGGGGGAGCGGGTCACGCTCCACGGCCGGGTCGGGCGTCGCTCGGGCCGCCTCCAGCTCAGCAACCCCCAGGTGGAGTCGGAGCGGCGCGGCCTGGCCCAGGCCGGGGTTGGGGTGCTGGTGCCCACCTACCCGGCCACCTACGCGCTCAGTTCGCGCTGGCTGGCGGCGCAGATCCGCAAGCTGCTGCCCCTGGCCGACCGCCTGGTGGATCCCCTGCCCGAGGCGGTCCGCCGCCAGGAGTCGCTGGTCCCGATCTCGGTGGCGGTGCGGCAGATCCACTATCCGCAGGACCCGGTGAGCCTGGAGCAGGCCAAGGAGCGCCTGGCGTTCGACGAGCTCCTCTACCCGCAGCTGGCGGCGCTGCTGGCGCGGCGCGACCGGCTCGCCCGGGCGGGGGTGCGCAGCCCCTACCGCCGCGACGTCGCCCGGGAGTTCGTCTCGAGCCTCCCCTTCCAGCTGACCGAGGACCAGCGCCGCGCGGCCCACCAGATCCTGATCGACATGGACCGGCCGGCGCCGATGAAGCGCCTGCTCCAGGGGGATGTCGGATCCGGAAAGACGGTGGTGGCGGCCTTGGCGGCCCGGATGGCCATCGCCGCCCAGCACCAGGTGGTGCTGATGGTCCCGACCGAGGTGCTGGCCCGCCAGCACTTCCAAACCTTCTCCCAGCTGATGGCACCCTTCCAGATCGCGCCCCGGCTGCTGGTGGGGAGCACCACCGCGGCGGTGCGGCGCGAGGTGCTGGCGGGACTGGCCGTGGGGGCCGACCGGCTGCTGGTGGGCACCCACGCCCTGATCGAGGACCAAGTCCAGTTCCCGGACCTGGCGCTGTGCATCGTTGACGAGCAGCATCGCTTCGGCGTGGAGCAGCGGCTGCGACTCCTGCAGAAGGCGCCCGTCACCCCGGACGTGCTCTCGATGACCGCCACCCCCATCCCCCGGTCGCTGGCGCGCACGGTTCTCGGGGACCTCGATGTCAGCCGGCTGCGCCAGCAGCCGAAGGGGCGCCTGGCGGTCGAGACCCGGCTGGTGCCGCCCGCCGAGCGCGCCTCCGCCTATGAGTTCCTCCGCCAGCAGGTGCGGGCGGGCCGGCAGGCCTTCGTGATCTGCCCTTTGGTCGAGGACTCCCCGACCGTCGAGGCGCGCTCCGCCACCGCGCTCTTCGAGCGGCTGCGCGAGGAGGTCCTCCCCGACCTGCGCCTCACCCTGCTCCACGGCAAGCTGCCCGCCAAGCAGAAGGTCGAGCGCATGGACGCCTTCCGGAGCGGCGAGGCGCAGGTGCTGGTCGCCACCAGCGTCATCGAGGTGGGGGTGGACGTGGCCAACGCCTCGGTGATGGCGGTGGAGGGGGCCGAGCGCTTCGGGCTGGCCCAGCTGCACCAGTTCCGGGGCCGGGTCGGGCGCGGCCCGCACGCGTCCTACTGCCTGCTGCTGCCGGAGGTGGAGGACGAGGCCCAGGCGCGCCGCCTGCAGGCACTGGTGGAGCACAGCGACGGCTTCGAGATCGCCGAGCTGGACCTGAAGCTGCGCCAGGCCGGGGACCCCTATGGCGTGCGCCAGCACGGCGCCCCCGACCTTAGGGTGGGAGACCTGCTGGACGAGGGGCTGCGGCAGCGCGCCCGGGCGGCCGCCGAGGCCCTGCTGCGGCTGGACCCCGAGGTGAGCGATCCGCTGCTGCGCTCGGAGTTGCTCGCTCACTCCCAGGTCTACGAGTTCGACTAGCGCAAAGACCAGGCTCCGGCTCTGCCATCCTTGCCGGGATGGCCGCCGCTCCCCGCCGCACCCACCGCTCCCAGCCCGGCGCGCGCCTGACCGGCGGGGAGGCGGCGGGGCGGCGGCTCGGAACCGAGGCGGCGCCGGACCTGCGGCCGACGACGGCCTTGGTGCGCGCCGCCTGCTTCAACATCCTGGGGCCGCAGGTCGGGGGGTCCCGGGTGGCCGACCTCTTCGCCGGCACCGGCAGCCTGGGGCTGGAGGCGCTCTCCCGGGGTGCCGCCGGGGCCACCTTCGTGGAGGTCCGTCGCAGCCGCGCCGACCTCATCCGCATGAACCTGGAGCGGCTCGGCTACCGGGAACGGGCGGAGGTGGTGCTGGGCGACGTGCTGGCCTGGCTGGACCGGCGTTCCGGCGACCTGGTCCAGACCGACCTCATCCTGCTCGACCCGCCCTACTCGGGCTCCGGCCCCGACCTCGGGCTGGCGGCGCTGGCCCGGATGGGGGCGACGGCGCGGGCGCACTCCGAGTGGACGCCCACAGTCGTGCTGGGCCACCACCGCAGCCTCTCCCTGCCCGAGCGGGCCGGGGCGCTAAATTGCGTTCGTAGCGCGCGCTACGGCTCCAGCGCGCTCGCCTTCTTCCGGAGGTCCCCATGACCACGGCGGTCTACCCTGGCAGCTTCGACCCCATCCACAGCGGCCACCTGGACGTGATCCGGCGGGCGCGGGAGATCTTCGATCGGGTGGTGGTCGGGGTGCTGGACAACGGCCAGAAGCGCTACCTGTTCTCCGCCCGGGAGCGTGCCGACCTGGTCCGTCAGAGCCTGGGGGCGGAGAGCGACATCGAGGTGCACCAGTTCTCCGGGCTGGCGGTGGGCTTTGCCGTGGCCCAGGGGGCCCAGGTGATGGTGCGCGGGCTGCGCGCCGTCTCGGATTTGGACAGCGAGTTCCAGATGGCGCTGATGAACCGACGCCTGGAGCCCAGGGTGCACACGGTGTTCCTGACGACCGGTTTCTCCAACGTGTACCTGAGCTCCTCCCTGCTCAAGGAGGTGTGCGCTCACGGGGGCAGCATCACGGGGCTAGTGGCGCCGCCGGTGGAGGAGGCTTTGCGGGAGCGTTTGGGACCGCGTGCGGCCGAGCCGGTCGCGGCCGGATAGAGGAGGGGTCATGCCCGACAGCGACGAGCGCTTCGAACCCCAGCCGGAACCGATCTCAATCTTCGACGTCCTGGACCGCCTCGAGTCGCTGGTCAACCAGAGCCGGCGGCTCCCGCTCACCCCCAACATCGTCGTCAACGAGGAGGAGATCCTCGAAGCCGTGGACCAGATCCGGATGGCGCTGCCCGACGAGGTCCGGGAGGCGCGCATGGTCCTGGAGACCCGGGAGGCGCGCCTGCGCGAGGCCGGCGAGCAGGCCGAGCAGGCGCTGCTGGCGGCCCAGGAGCGCGCCGAGCGGCTCACCGATGACCACGAGGTGACCCGGCACGCCCAGGCCGAGGCCGACCGCCTGCTCTCCGACGCGCGGGACCGCAGCCGCAAGCTGCGCCGCGACACCGACGACTACGTCCGCGACCGCATGGAGGAGCTGGAGACCCAGCTGTCCAGCTCCTTGGCGCAGGTGCGGCGGGGACTGGAGACCCTGGTGGCGGGCGAGGAGGGCCAGGAGAAGCCCAAGGGGCGAGGCGGCCGGCGCCGCTGAACTCGGGAGCTGCCATGGCGGCTGGTAGACTCTGCTGCCGTCATGGCCCTGCCCAAGGAACGCATCCCCAAGGCGCGGCGGGACCGCCGCCGCTCGCATCTGGCGCTGCACGCGACCCCGCTCTCGCCCTGCCCGCGCTGCCGCCAGCCGCGCCGGCCGCACACCGTCTGCCCCAACTGCGGCCAGTACAAGGGGCGCGAGGTGGTGGCGACTGAGTAGCCCCGGGCGGGCAGACCTTTCCCAAGGTGGGGGCGAATGGGCGCAGTAGGGCTGGTCTTCCCCGGCCAGGGTGCCCAGGTGGCGCAGATGGGGGCGGAGCTGGTGGCGCAGCAGCGTGAGCCCGGGCTCTTGGAGCTGGCCGCCCGAGAGGGAGTGGACCTGCAGCGCCTGCTGGTCGAGGCCCCAACCGCGGAGCTCACCCCGACCGAGCGGGCCCAGCCCTGCCTCTACTACACCGGGGTGGCGCTGGGGAACCTGCTGCTGGAGGCGGGGGTGAGCCCGCTGGCCGCCGCGGGCCACAGCCTGGGGGAGTTCTGCGCGCTGGCGGTCTCGGGAGCGATCCAGGGCGAGCAGGGCCTCAAGCTGGTCTTGGAGCGCAGCCGGCTGATGGCCCAGGCCCGCCCCGGGACGATGGCGGCGGTGCTCGGCCTGGACTACTCGCAGCTGGAGCCGCTTTGCCGCGAGGCCGCACGGGACGGCGAGTGCTGTGTCGTGGCCAACGACAACTGCCCGGGGCAGCTGGTGGTCTCAGGGACCGCCAAGGCGATGGAGCGCCTGTCGGTGCTGGCCCGCCGGGCGGGCGCGCGGCGGGTGGTGCCACTCCCGGTGGGAGGCGCCTTCCACTCGCCGCTGATGGCCGAGGCGGCCTCCAGCTTCGCCGCGCTGGTGGATGCCGCCCGGTTCCAGGAGCCCCGCTTCCCGGTGGCGACCGGGGTGGATGGCGCCCTGGTCGGGGACGCGGCGGGCCTGCGCTCTGCCTTGCGCCGCCAGCTGGACAGCCCGGTGCGCTGGCGGGAGGCGGTGGAGGCGATGGTGGCCGGGGGCGTGCAGACCTTTGTGGAGTGCGGCCCGGGCGCCACCCTGGCGGGCCTGGTCCGGCGGACCGCATCGGGGGCGGGAACCCTGGGTCTCGCCCGGCCCGCAGAACTGGCCGGGGTCGTGGCCCAACTGGACCAGCGGGCGGCTTTGGCCTAGGCCGAGCCTCTGGCCTCGCTTAGAATGGCGCGCAGCTTGCTCCGGCCCCTCCCATCCCCCGCGGCCTCGCCGCTGCGTCCCGTCCCCGGGCCGTGAAGTCGCTGATGCGGCGCTTGGTCGGGGCGACCCCGCCCGCCGGGCCCGGGTCCGCCCCGCGGCCGGAAGGGTCGGCGCCGGGCGGGAGCGCCGAGCGCCCAGCAAGCCTTACCGTATTGCCCGGCGAGCGCCTGAGCGGTCGGGCGGCGCGGGTGCGCGAGGTGAGCGGGGGGGCATCCGAGTCGCCAGAATCACCGCAGTCAGCTCCGGGGAACGACCCAAGAGAACGGGAACACCCGACGACCGCAGGTCGTCCAATGAGGGGAACAGATGGCAGACACGACCTGGGAAGGCTTCAAGGCGATAGTGGTGGAGCAACTCGGGGTCGAGGACGCGCAGGTGACGGCCGAGGCCAACTTCGTCGAGGACCTGAACGCGGACTCGCTGGACCTAGTGGAGCTGATCATGGCCTTCGAGGAGGCGTACGGGATGGAGATCCCGGACGAGGACGCGGAGAAGATCCAGACGGTGGGCCAGGCGTGGGACTACATCAAGGAGCACCTGGAGCTGAGCAGCTAGTCGGCGAGCCCAAGCCGACCCGGCGCCGGCGGGGCGCCCGCACCCAGGAGGAGCTGGAGGTCCAGGAGCAGGAGGCGGAGCGCCGCCTCGACGAGCTGCAGCAGCGCCTGCAGCTCACCTTCAAGCGCCGCGAGCTGCTGCGCGAGGCGCTCACCCACACCTCCTGGATCAACGAGCGCGGCGCTCCCGGGCGGGACAACGAGCGCCTGGAGTACCTGGGCGACGCCGTCCTCGAGCTCGTCGCCGGGGAGTATCTCTTCAACCGCTTCCCCAACTACGACGAGGGCCAGCTCACCCAGATGCGCTCCTCGCTGGTGAGCACGGTGGCGCTCGCGGCGATCGGGGAGCAGCTCCGCCTGGGCGAGGCCCTGCGCCTGGGCCGGGGGGCGGCCAAGTCGGGGGCGCGCCGGCTCACCTCGCTGCACGCCAATGCCTTCGAGGCCCTGGTGGGGGCGGTGTTCCTCGACCAGGGCTACCGCAAGGCGGGGCGGGTGTTCCTCAGCCGGATCGGTGACCTCAGCTCCTGGACCGACCCCAACTTCAAAGGGCGGCTGCAGGCGCTGGTGCAGGAGCGCTTCGGCAGCCCGCCCCAGTACCGCACGGTGGCGGCCGAGGGCGGACCGCGCACCCGCCTCTACGTGTCCACCGTCAGCGCCGAGGGCCAGCCGGTCCTGGGCGAGGGCCGGGGTGGCACCAAGCAGTCCGCCGAACAGGCTGCCGCCAAGGCGGCGGTGGACCTGCTGGTGGCGCCGGCCCCCAAACGGCGCCGCGGCCGCGCTGCGCGCGGCGCGGCCCAGGCGGCCGAGCCGGTGCTGGTGCAGGCGCTGCTGGTGCCCGCTCCCGCTCCCAGCCCCGCCGCCGACGTCGAGGTCCCCACCGGCGAGGCTGGCGCAGCCGCCACCCCGACCCGCCGGCGCCGCCGCCGGCGCTCGCGAGGGGGAGCCACCACCGGGGAGGCGGAGGTGAGCGCTCCGGCGGCGGAGGCTGCTCCCGAGACCGAGGCGGGCGCGCCCACGGAGAGTGGGACCCGCAAGCGGCGCCGGCGCAGCCGTGGCCGCGGCGCCGGCGCCGGTCGCGAGCAACCGGTGGTGGC